>JAAUQL010000039.1 GCA_012033595.1 Cyclobacteriaceae bacterium
TACACTGTCGGGTCCAGCTTGGCGATGATGATGAAAGAATCTGCCATGGCGGCGCTATCATATCTGAAGTACAAACGCCGATCGAAATTGGGAATCGACTACCGTTATTTTCGAAAATTACGACTTACACATTCATGTGCCGGCCGGGCAGTGCCAAAAGATGGGCCGTCGGCAGGAGTGACCATGTTCACTTCTCTGGCGTCTGTTTATACCCAAAGAAAAGTAAAGGCAAAACTCGCCATGACCGGGGAGATAACCCTGAGGGGAAAAGTATTGCCGGTGGGAGGTATCAAAGAAAAGATTTTGGCGGCCAAGCGTGCCGGCATTAAAGAGATCGTCTTGTGTAGCAAAAACAAAAAAGATATCGATGAGATCGATAAGAGGTATCTTTCGTCATTGAAAATTCATTTTGTCGATACAGTCGATGAAGTCATAAGTCATGCCCTGCTAAATGAAAAAGTGAAAAACCCTATGATCTTTGATTTGAAGCAATCAATGAATATGGCCTCACAAAATTAATCAATCAAAGGCTGCCTTTCGAGGGAGTTTTCACTCAGAAATGATTGAGACAAAACAATTAAACTATTTTGAATGAAAGAATATGAAGAACGTAATCTGACGCCACGACAGATAGTGGAGGAGTTGGATAAATATATAATAGGTCAGGATAGCGCCAAAAAGAATGTGGCCATTGCCATGAGAAACCGTTGGCGCCGAATGAACGTGAAAACCGAAATAAAAGGAGATATCATTCCGAATAACATATTGTTGATCGGAGCCACCGGCGTGGGAAAGACCGAAATCGCCAGAAGAATAGCCAAAATCACGAAGGCACCCTTCACTAAGGTGGAGGCTTCCAAGTTTACGGAGGTAGGATATGTAGGTCGTGATGTGGAAAGCATGGTGAGGGACTTGGTGCAGCAAAGCGTGAACCTGGTAAAGACACTCAAAAAAGAAACAGTAAAGGAAAAGGCCGAAGAAAATGTGGAAAGGATAATTCTCGATGCCCTGATACCACCCATCGATACCCCGACACTCCCGGCCAAAACGCATAATATTGACAATGGCGAATTGCCCGGAACCGATGCTGAACTCAATGAAAAGACCAGGGAGCGGTTTAGAGAGAAGATCCGCAATGGCGAGCTTGAAGACCGTAAAATAGATATCAGCATAAAACAGCCGAGCACCGCCGGGGTGGGGATGATTGGTGGCGGCATGATGGATGAGTCATCTATGATCAACCTGCAGGAAATGCTCGGCAATATGATGCCCAAAAAAGTAAAGAAAAGAAAGGTGACGATCGCCGAAGCCCGTAAAATCTTGCTGGAGGAAGAAAGCTCCAAGCTCATAGATATGGATGAGGTAAAGGAAGAAGCACTCGAAAGGGCAGAAAACGCAGGCATTATCTTTATTGATGAAATAGACAAAATTGCCGGAGGCAGCAGGAGCGGCGGCTCAGGCCCTGATGTGAGCCGTGAAGGGGTGCAACGGGATCTGCTGCCCATAGTGGAAGGAAGTACCGTAAATACCAAATACGGCATAGTAAAGACCGACCACATATTGTTCATAGCTGCCGGAGCATTTCATGTCGCCAAGCCCGCTGACCTCATCCCTGAGCTTCAGGGCAGGTTTCCGATAAGGGTAGAGTTGGAAAATCTCACCAAAAATGATTTTGTCCGTATTTTAAAAGAGCCAAAAAATGCCCTTACCAAGCAGTATATAGCACTATTTGAGGCAGAAAATGTGAAGATAGAATTTGAAGGCGAGGCTTTGGAAATATTGGCAGAAAAGGCATTCCAGATCAATGAAGAAGTGGAAAATATTGGCGCAAGACGATTGCATACCGTTATGAGTCAGATTCTCAACGACTTTCTTTTTGATGTGCCAGATGTGATAGAAGAGCATGCCACCATTATGATAACCTCGGCCATGGTCGAAGAAAAATTGGCCGAATTGATCAAAAATAAAGATTTGAGCCAATATATATTATAATGGGGAGTTGTTGTGGCCAATGAGGGTAATAGTCATGTCTCAACTTGTATTGACAAGGATGGATTTGCCGTAAATTTTTTTTATTATCTTGCTCAGATTAAACGGCAACTGTATGGATGGTGCTGTTTTTAATTGAATTCTTTATTCATTAAAAATGGATACAATTAAGCTTAAACACCTCATCTCCAGGATTGTAAATCAAAAGGATGAACGGGCGTTTTCGACATTTTTCGATTATTACCATACCAGATTCATCAGCATGGCCATGTTGTTTGTCCATCAACATCATGCGGCTGAAGAAATCGTCTCTGACGTTTTTTTAACGCTCTTGAATAAAAAGCAAAAGCTATTGGATATTGAAAAGCTTGAAGGATATATGTTTGTGATGGTCAAAAACCATTCACTCAACTATATTAAATCAAAATCCAAATCAAAAGATCATCTCATGATCGATGATGTCAAGGATTATTTGACATCGGATTACGTAGGGGCAGAAGAAAGCATGATCAATACCGACGTGGTGAAGGCGTTGTATGTGGCCATTCAAAAACTGCCCCCTAAGCGACGGCTGGTATTCAAAATGGTTAAGGAAGAAAACATGTCTTACAAAGAAGCCGCCGAAATATTGGAAATCTCTGAACGCACAGTAGAAGTACATTTAAAATTGGCCATTCAGGATCTGCGTTTGCTTTTACAGGGTTTTTATGAAGAACACCGGAAAATCATTCCTATTTCCAAACGAAGTTTCTTGATGCTGTTCCTTTAGTAAAAGGAATCAACTACTGATTACGGGTTTTTGTTTTGCTTGTTGTTTTTATTGGCGAAAGCAATTTTGGTTTTCGATGAAAAAACAAGAAGACATAGACCTGCACCTTGCAAATTACCTTAGCGGCACGGCTACCGAGCAGCAGATAAAGGATATTCGCGAATGGGCCAAAGAATCACAAGGTTTGGCTTTTGAATTGGAGATATTGGAAAAACTGTGGCGCGAAAGAACAGCCGATCCTAAAACAGTGAGCCACGACAATGTCAAATCCAGGCTTTGGGCATCATATCTCCAAGATGAACCGATACGAGAAAAAAACCATACCTTACCTTTTGCCCGGCATTGGTTTTGGAAAGTAGCTGCCGCAATCCTGATTTTAATCATCCCTGTAAATTATGTTTTTTTTCAGGGTGAGACTGTTCAGGAGCAAGCCCCCATTTCAAAGCAGATCGTTAAAGAAAACCCCACAGGACAGAAATCACAGATACATTTGCCCGATGGTTCGAGTGTATGGCTCAATGCCGAGAGCAGCATTGTCTTTGATCAGCATTTATTTGGTAGCACCCGGGAAGTCACATTGTTTGGTGAGGCCTATTTTGATGTAAAAAGGGACACACTAAGCCCGTTTGTGGTTCATATCGGGGATTTATCAGTTGCGGTATTGGGCACTGAATTCAATGTAAGTGCCTACAATGAAGACAGCGAAATTACGATTGCCCTGGTGCATGGCTCAGTAAAAGTGAATAACGATCGTGGACAGGCAGTACTGCTGGCACAAGGCGAAGGAGTGGCATTTTCTAAAGAAGACAACAATTATCATACGTTTTCCATACTCGAAGACGAGATGTACTACCATCGGGTAGCACAATGGAAATCGGGAATACTCGCATTCAATGGACAGGATTTTGAGCAATTTATTATTGAGATCGGCCGCTGGTATGGCGTAGAAGTGGAAGTGATGGGTAATCCACCACCTAACTGGAACATTCGGGCATCTTTCAAAAACGAGTACCTCAATAATATTCTCGACGCCATTTCATTCAACAAGGAATTCAAATACGAATTGACCAATAAGAAATTGAAAATGATGTTTAACTAAAGCATACAACTATGGACTAAAAAAAGGATACCATCTAAAACCTAAAAAAAATACCGCAAGGATCGGCAAATCCAAGCGGTACCTTCAAGAAACTAAATTTTAAAATTAACAATTCAAAATTATGAAAAATGTAGTACTAAAGCTATTACTTATGGGATTGTCCTATACTGCAGTGGGGGTTTTTACCCAGCTTCTGTTGTTCAATATGCTCATCGCCGCCGACCTTGAGGCTCAACAGATCAAAAGTGTGAAGGAAGTAAGTGTGGATATCGAGATCAAAAACCAGCGGCTGGTTGATGTCTTTGACCAGTTGGAGAAAACCACCGACTTTATTTTGTTTATGATAAGGCTGACAGGTTTCTGAACGAGCGGATTCAGTAGTTACGAAACAAAAACGACTAGTGGAGGGGCTGCATGCTGGAAATTTCCAAAAGTGCCAATCTGAGTTTTAAACAAATCAACAACAGCATAAGTGTAAAAAACAAGCAAGTCGACACCAAGTCGATCGAAATCATCATCCAGGGATTCACCATTACCGGCAGGGTGACATCTTCTGAAGATAATGAAGGTTTACCAGGGGTGAATGTGGTGGTACAGGGAACCAGCTTTGGGACGGTGACAGACGTCAACGGTAATTATTCCCTTGAGGTGCCTTCTTCGGAATCGGTACTGGTATTTAGCTCGGTGGGTTATATCAAAGAAGAAGTTGCGGTGGGCAACAGGTCTGTAATTGACTTCAACCTGATGCCGGACATCACAGCCTTAGAAGAAATAGTGGTGGTGGGTTATGGAACTCAGGTGAAGCGTGAAACAACCGGCTCTATCTCTTCAGTAAGTAGTGAAGCAGTAAAGTCTGTGCCAACAGCTACGTTTACCAATAGCCTACAGGGAAGGGCAGCAGGGGTTAATATTCAGGAGACATCAGGTACGCCTGGTGCTTCGGTCAATGTAAAAATTCGTGGTATTAACTCAATAAGTTCAGGTACAAACCCATTATGGGTAATTGACGGGATTCCTGTAGATCAGGGAGGTATAGGGCGTTCAAGCAACACGGTAGGCCAGGACATCATGTCTACTATCAACCCATCAGATATAGAATCTATTGAAATTCTTAAAGATGCGGCGGCTACTGTTATTTATGGGTCACGGGGTTCAAATGGCGTTATTCTGGTAACTACAAAAAGAGGAACAAAAGGCAAAGGCAAGGGCACCGTGACATTTGACTATTCTACCGGCGTTTCTGATTTGACCAAAGACCCAGATAAATTAGGGTTTGCCAATACGCAACAATGGTTTGAAATTATGGATCGAGCCAAGGCAGCTAATGGAAGGAGTGAGTACGAACCGATAGAAACGATGGGCTCGCCAAATTTTGTTACAGAAATAAGTCGTGAAGAAGCACTGAGTGTCAATACCAACTGGTTTGACGAAATACTCCGAAAAGGCAGCTTTCAGGACGCCAATATAGCTTATGTCCAAGGCCTGGCCAATGGGTCGGTTTACGCATCATTCAATTACCGAAACGACAAATCATTGAATGTTGGGAATGATTTTGAGCGTATTTCCGGTAGAATCAATGTTGATATTGAGCCTGTAAAAAACCTAAATCTCGGAACAAAGCTAAATGTAATGTACACTGATAACTACAGAACAAAGACAAACAGCGGTAATGCTGGTAGTGGTTCTGGATTTGGAGCAGCAATTCATCAGGGGCTTCCATGGTACCCTGTATATGATGAAACGGATCCGTCAGGTTACTGGAATCCTATTGCTAATATGAAAGCTAGCACAAACCGCAACCTTCTTTATGATAGAAAGCAAACCTACAGAGCGTTAGGTGGTTTGTACGCAGAATATTCACTTCCATGGGTCAAAGGAATGGCGATAAGAGCTGAAGGTTCTGCAGATATTATACAGGATAATACAGTGGACTGGACTTCAGGGCTCAAAAGCGGATCAGGTCTGACTTCGGCCTATAATGGCGCTTATACCAGGGTCACCTCAAATTACAATCTGTTGCTGAAGTATAACAATAACATTGCAAAATATCATAATATCAATTTTGTGGCTGGCATGGAGAACTATTCAAAAAATACAAGGAAACATGAGATGGACGGTCAGGATTTGGTAGGATATAATCAAGAAGTAGGCAATTCATCTCCTGGAATAATGGGCAGTATGAAAGCCTTCTATGATGATGAACGATACATAAGCTCCTATTTTACCCGTCTCAATTACACCCTGAAGGGCAAATATCTGCTTGGTCTTAGTTACCGAACGGATGGATCCTCTGCCTTCAGCAAATCCGTAAGGTGGGGGGATTTCGCTGCTGTTTCAGCAGGATGGATTGTTTCTGATGAGCCATTTTTTACTGATTTAATTAGCGTGGTAAGCATGGCTAAAATCAGGGCGAGCTATGGGCAAACTGGTAATCAAGACATAGAAACAAATAAGAATATCACATTTTACAATAATAGCGAAGGTAACAGATATGTATCTAAGGATATCATTGCCGCCGGAACCGGTATTTCCATAGGAAATGAAACCATAACCTGGGAGGTGACCAATAGTTTTGATGTGGGTTTTGAGTTTGGACTTTTTGATGATAGAATTAGTGGATCGATGAGCTATTATATGCAAAATGTAAGCGATCTGTTGCTGGATGTATCGACTCCACCATCTGCACAGATAGGAACTATAAAAGACAATGTGGGTGAACTTATTAACTGGGGCTGGGAATTTGACATAAATGCCACGCCCATTTCAAAGGGAGAATTCATTTGGAATTTCAATTTCAACTTTAGTACAAACCAAAATGAAATTGTAAACCTTACAGACGAAATGGAGCAACAGAAAGGTAGTACACTGTATGTAGGTGGTAGCCTTGGCACCCATAAAATGGCAGAAACAGTAGGCATTGATTCAGAACGAGGAGTTTTTATGATCCGTGAAATTGACAGAGCGGTCTTTGATGAAACGGGCGAGTATGTTTTTACCGGAAGAAACATTCCTGCTACGCATAATAATCTCGGTTTGCATGCCATGGTGCTTAATAATAAAACACAATATCCAACTTACTATGGAGGTGTTAATAATAATTTTTCCTACAAAGGGTTTGATCTTGGCATCCTCTTCAGCTTCTCTGGTGGAAATTATATCTACAATACCAAGCAGTTTCAGTGGGCGAGTCCTTTGCAAGGAGCTTATGTTAAACTGGCGGATCTGCTCACCGATTCTTGGACTGGCCCTGGTGATAAAGATGCTAAATACCCATTGCTATATACAGAAGGTCAAGCGCCTGCCTCAACCAAGTGGGACACTAAGGCTGATGATCCAAACTTTACTGATGCTGAAGGTAACCCTATGAAAGGGTACTGGAAGTATGCAACCCTTGAAGCTGCTGAGGGCAAAACAGATACCGAGACTTATGAGAGACAAGAATTAAGAAGGCAAACCGAATATCTTGAAAAGGGTGATTATATCAGGCTGAAGAACCTAATACTTGGGTACAACTTTTCTGAAAAAATGGCAAAAAGATTGGGAATGAGTAACCTAAGGGTATTTGTGTCGGGTACCAACCTGTTAACACTCACTAAATACACTGGGTTTGATCCTGAATCTGGTGATGCATTTAACAACCTTCCACCATTACGCACCTATAGCGGAGGTCTTTCAATTACATTCTAATTCATTCATTAAATCAAGAAATAATGAAAAAATCTGATATAAATAATAAAGTAAAATATATTGTTTTACAAAGCCTGATATTCTTATTTGTAGCTACAGGATGTACTAAAGATGAATTCTTTGAATTGAAATCCCCTCCTAACACAGGCTGGGAATCTGTCAGGGATATGGAGTATGGAATTACAAGTGTCTACAGACAATTTGTAAACAAAAATGAAGATGGGATATGGTTTCTTGATCCCTTCATCCATTATGGTATGAGCGATATTGTAAGAGAAATAGGACAGAATGGGGGGTGGAGTACAGATGCTATAGTACGCAGGGAAACAGATCAGCGCCTGAGCAAAGTCGACCATTTGGGTATGGGCTATAAGACCATACTGTACTCAAACAATATGCTGGACTTTATCGAAACAGATCCATTTCCCGATGCTACCGAAGTAGATAAGGAAATGAATATAAATAGAATCAAAGGTGAAGCGCTCTTTCTAAGGGCTATGGCCTATTATCATTTGCTCACATGGTATGCACCTGCATATGATATTAATAGTGCCAATGATTCAAGGATTTTGCCATTAAGATTGAATGCTCCCAAAACTATTGGTTTGGCATTGAACAATGCTCCAGTGGAAACACAACTGGTTTATGATCAGGTGGTGGAAGATTTGAGAACTGCTAAAGGTTTGTTACCCCTCAAATATAAAAGTGGTATGCACCCTGCATATGAATTTGGGCGCGCCAATAAGCATGCAGCGATGGCGGCATTGGCAAGAGTACTAATTCTGATGGGTAGATACGATGAAGCATTGGTGGAGTTGAATGGGGTACTGGATGATCCGGAATTGTCAAGGGCACTTGAGACAGACCCCGAAGATGTGTGGCTTAATAACAGCACCACCCCTACTAATAATGGTGAGGTAATATGGTATGGATACTACGCTGATATAGAAGCAGCGCAGTCAATGAAAATTCATGAAATAAGGATTTGGGGTTATTTTATTAATAGCATATACCAGGATCCATCGCAAACTAAAAACTGGTGGATTTGGGGTATCAACAGGGGTACCTTGCTAAGGTGTGGCATGCTCAACGAAGATAATACTGTTCCGCATTCATGGACTTATGACAAGCGAAACATACTTTTTAACCGCTTTCATGGATATAATCCCAAAATGAATGAAGGTCTGGCTAGAAGTCAACAACGAGTAGACTCTCTTTATGGAAAAGCATTTGCCCCATTCGTAGGCTTTGACGATCCTGTTTTTATAAGTTCTAAGTATTATCGAGTACCGGCAATAGCAGATCTTGGCTCTGAGCCTCCACAAAACATCCCAATTATGCGTTCTGCAGAGTTGTATCTTTGGAGGGCTGCCTTGAAACAGGTGACTGGCAAAGGTGGTCAGGCAGATGATCTAAACATTATCCGTGAGCGATCATGGGATACAGCCGGGGGAGCTTATGTGCCACTTTCAGATGGGGAAACTACGTGGGATGTGATTGACCAGGAGTGGGTGAAAGAAATGTCTTTCGAAGGAGACCGCATCATTTGGCTGCAGATGTTCAAAAAACCCATCGGACCTGGCGACAGAATAGGTGTTGATCCGGTTTATCCTCCTTATGAAGGTATGAACTGGCTTGTTCCTCTTGGTGAAACAGATTTTTACCCAACAGGTGATTAATTCTATCTGGTAATAATCCAGTTTTTTTTTAACAACATATCATTTTGATATACTCAGTATGATCTCACCCCTGAGATCATACTGTTTTACTTCTTTCAAAGGCTAGCTTGTCTATATCATTTGATTTCATCTTAAGCCTAACTGTCTGATTTTGCAATCAAGCTGCATGGCAGAAGAAAGCACTATCAAAACACTCAAAAAAAGACATATATGAAAAAGATTTTCACAAATAGGTTGTTGCAGTCTTTAGTTATTGCGCTAATGGCAACATCACACCTTACGGCTCAGGATCCTGCCATTTACTGGTCTTTTGATCAGCACAAAGGAACTACAGCAACAGACGGTGGTAGTACCACCACCAAAGCTGGAAACTTGCTAAACGGATTGACATTTGACGTCTACGCTACACTTGGTATTAGTGGTAATGCGCTAGCGCTTTCCGAAAATACCAACGCTTATGTGAGGTTCGATGGCAACATGTATTTTGACGATGGCCCTATCACAATGTCGGCTTGGGTCAAGTCACCGGGAAATGGCGGCCAGGACATGTTTGCACTTTCATTGACCGATAAAAATCACTGGAACATATTCATGCGACTAGGAATTTCGTCTACCGGTAAAATTATAGCCCAGAAAAGAAAAGAAGGCAATTGGGGAGGGGGTATCGCTGATGAAGCATCCCCATATCTGTTTGATGACCAATGGCATATGATTACCGCCGTATTTGCTGATTATTCTACTATCATGCTTTACGTTGACGGACTGGCAGTAGACACCATTGTCAGTGCCAGTCCCGTGGGTAAAATTTATCCCAAAGCATTTGCCGCAGGTACCCTCCTTACCTCTGATGTCAGAAGTGAGGATTTTAACAAGCATACCGTCAATGGTTTGCTCGATGAAGTCAGGCTGTATAATGCCGGCCTTTCTGCGGCCGCCATCAAGCAACTATATGACGATGATAAAGCTTTGAAGATAATCGCAATTGCTAATGAAGGAGGTACGATCACCCCGGAAGGAAATGTGCTACTGAATCCCGGCGACAATGAAACTTTTATGATTTCTCCAAATTTTGCTCAACAGATAGATGACGTTATGGTTGACGGAGTCTCTGTTGGAGCGGTTACAGAGTACAATTTTACCAATGTAACATCATCTTCTATCATTGAAGTATTTTTTGAAACAGAGTCGTATGAAGTAACAGTGTCTACGGTAGATCAACTGGTCGATGCAGTAAACAATGGCGCCGAAGGACTTATAATTAATGTTGTCGCTGGCACCTATTCACTTGATTCCACCCAACAATTGAGACCCAAATCAAACATGGTTATTTTGGGGGCAGGCGCAGAAAGTACAATCATGGAAGCGGCATCGGCCTGGAACCCAGGTACAGTCGGACTTCCAATTAATGAAGAGGATGTAAATGCTGTAAACAAATCACCCTATCTTTTCCGGATTGAAAATAAACAGGGGGTAGTACTGTCAGACCTTAAGCTGACAGGTTCAAAGATCCACGGGGGTGTTTTTGCCAATAACTGTACTAACCTGAGATTGAAAAATCTCTATTTCGATGATTTTAGCTGGAGTGCCATTCAAACATACAATATTGACACCTTTTCGGTTCACGACAGTAGGTTTATTGATGCCGGAGGCATGGTAACCCACAAAGGTGCCGCGGTTTTTAACAATGGCACCTCCCATGGAGAATTTTACAATAATTACATTTCTCGTACGGGCAATAAGCAATTTGTTGGCTTTAAGGCTTTTGGAGGCAGTAATCAACGAATTCATCATAATACGGTAGATATTGATGATGACTTCTCAATCGAATACATGCATGCCAACAACAAGCATATCGAAATTGACCACAACGTCTTTAGCAGAACACTATCGATACCCAAAGGTGGTGGTGGCGGCCCTGTACTGGCTGAAGGTGAATACTCTTTTCACATCCACCATAACTGGATGAAGCGATCCTATGGAATCGAATTGCCAAGAAATAGCCTCAGTGTACATCATAATCTGATTGATTGTAAAACGGATGCTGATGGTGGTAACTTTATGTCTGATTTTAGTGATGGTCAAATCGTGCAAGGTCCTATTGAGTTTTATAACAACTTGTTCAAAAACCCTGGCCGTGGTATATTTTGGACAAGAGAAGGTAATTCTTATTTTGATTTCAGGTTTCATAATAACCATGTAATTGCCAATAGAACCATTACCCCCAGAACTGAGGGCTTCTTCTCATTTCCTGAAAGTAGCGATTTTAGAGGCATCCGGCTAAAGGACAACATTATTGAATGTGTGGGTCTGAACAGGCCCCTTGTCCGAAGTGACTGGAGTTTGCGGCTTATATTGAGAATAATGAACTCGTCAATGTATCGGACTCCTCAAGCTATCCAAATAAGACCACAGGTAAGCCGCAGGGTGCTATTGACTATTTGTACTTCACCTGTGGCAATAACAATGAATTTCTGGTGAATGGCTGGAATGGTGGCCCCAATGTATCCACGGAAATCCTTGCTGTCAGCATTACCCTACCCACTGCAACGGATAGTTTGAAACAGGGATCCCAAATTATGATTGAGGCTACAGTAAGTGGGGAGGCAGCGAAGGTGGAGTTTTACCATGGTTCCAATAAAATCGGGGAGACGAGCTCTTCACCATACACCGTTATATGGGATAACACAACCTATGGCCAGCATAAACTAATGGCTGTAGCTACTACAGCAGAAGGCGCAAGTGCCATTTCTGAGGTCTTAATAGTAGATGTAATACCTGATGGTAACGTGTTACCCTCTGTGCACATTTCTACCCCAACTCACGAAAGCGTATTTACAATAGGCGATATTGATTTTTCAGCACAGGCTTTTGATGAATATGGTAGCATTTCAAAGGTTGATTTCTATATCGGTGAATCTTTGATTGGCTCTTCGTCAATAGAACCTTATACCATTATGTGGGCTCCTGATACTGCGGGTTTTTACACTCTTACGGCAATTGCGTTTGACAATGATGGAGCTTCAACAACATCCCTGCCGATTGATGTAGAAATTATCCCTGTATTGCCAGGAATTACATATGAGGCAGAAAACTATACTGAAAGTCAAGGTGTGACAATGTCATCTGCCATCTCCGGATACTTGGGTAGTGGATATGTGACTGTTAAATACGTTGAAAACTTTCTGGAATGGAATAATGTGACCATCGATAGCGCAGGTACTTACAGGCTGACTTTTAGGTATAATAATACCCAAAGCAATAGTGCTGAATGTGACATTAGGATTAATGGCAATGTGGTCAAAAAGCTGATGTTCACCAAAACGTCTGATAAGTGGGAAACCATTTCCTATGATACGCATTTCGAGCAGGGTACATACACACTCCAGTTCGACTACCGAGTACACAACAAGGCATTAAACCTTGATGTGATGGTGGTGTCGCCATTCGATAATGACCTGCCGCAAAGCTCCATTGTTTCACCGTTAGATGGTGATTCTATTAATATTGGGAGTGTAGTAAGCATCAAGGTAGCTGCCATGGATAAAGATGGTATCTCCAAGGTAGAGGTTTATGATGGAACAGTTATGCTTGGTGAGGTGACCCAAGCACCATATACTTTTGTTTTTAGGGATTTTCCCGGAGGACGCCATGCATTCAAGGCCATTGCCTATGATTCGCTGGGCTCGGAAACAGAATCAGAACCAATAAACGCATTTGGTAAATGGTCTGCAGAGGTTATTGTTCCTGTATTGGAAGATGCCCATGTGCAGGGTAACTCTACAAGTACAAACTTTGGAAGCGCCGTCGGAATGACTGTAAAAGGAAATAGCCAGCAAACACAAAAAAGGGAATCATTTCTCAAATTTGATGTAAGCGGCTTAGCCGGCAGGCCTGGTACTGTACTGGTGCTGCCGATTGTTGCTGAAGAGACCATTACGGGCGGAGTACTTGATTTGTACCATGTTGTCGATAATACATGGGTTGAATCACAATTGACATGGAATAACAAACCTGCTAAGGGTGCTATAGTACAGTCATACAGCATCATCCAGTCGGATAAGGGAGCCGATATTTATATTGACGTATCTAAATATGTAAATGAAGCCATTCTTGGGGACGGTATTGTCTCTTTCGCACTTGCCCAGGCCAATCATATAAATAAACAAGTGGTAATTGCTTCGAAAGAAAGTACGTCGGAGAGCAAACCAAGGTTGGAATCGATGCAAGTTATCAGCCCAATTAGTGTTGAGATTACCAGTCCCGAAAACAATAGTTCATTCTTTGAGCCGGGCAATATCAATCTTAAGGCTACTGCCTCACATAAAGATGAAAAAGCTATTGCCAAGGTCGAGTACTACCTCGGTGACGTGCTCATTGGTGATGGTGGATCGGAGGCTCCTTATCAGTTCAACTGGCAAGGTGTGCCTGTTGGTTCATATATCGTTACTGCGCTGGCAACCGATGAAACAGGCGATGCTTTTTCATCTGCACCTGTAAAGGTGAGTGTGCTAAGTACAACAGCACCTACTATAATAATGGCCGAAACCACTGCCGAAGTGAGCGCCGAAAAGCCAGATGAAACAGATGGAAATCCTGCGGATATGCTCATTCAGAAAACAGCCAATGGCAGTACTGATTTTGAATCCTACATTATCTTTAATATCTCAGGGCTGTCTGCTTCAAATCTCAAAGATGTATTTATAGAGGCTTATGGTGCACAGCACAATAGTATCAATCCGGCTGTCAATCCATATTTGATAGACCTGTATTCCTGCGATAGCACAAACTGGAGCAGGACTGATCTGACATGGAATATCGCTGATAAATTTGGCGAAGGTCTTAAACTGTCTTCCAATAATGTATCATCATCTGGAACGCAATCATGGTCTTCTGCTGAGCTGAAAGCATTTGTCATGAGGGCTATTGAAAATGGGGAGGAGAAAATTGCCTTCCGGTTTCAGGCAATGATGCTCAGGCCTGGGATGTTTGGCTGGGCGGATCGTGGAAAACACCCAAACTAATACTAGAGTATTCTATATTCAATTTGGTAAATAGTGTAGCACTTGATCAGACTGAGGTTGATCTTATCAAAGGAGATATACTTCGCTTATCTGCTACAATCAGTCCGGATGATGCATACAACAAAAATGTGTTTTGGTACAGCAGTAATCATGCTGTAGTAACAGTAGATTCTACAGGGCTGATAAACACAACGGGTGGGGGTACTGCCAATATTATTGTTGTTACTGAAGATGGAGGCTTTAGCGATACATGTAGGGTCAATGTAGAAGTTTCGGTAGCGGATGTGGTACTTGACAAAGAGAATATGTATGTTCCTTTTTATAGTTCAAGCCAGCTTTCAGCAACTATACTACCAAATGATGCTACCAATCAAAACATAATTTGGAGCAGTACCAATGGCGCTGTCGCGCAGGTTAGCCAATCAGGCGAAGTCAGTGGCATAGCCATAGGCAGTGCCATCATCATTGCCCTGGCAGAAGACGGAGGAAGTTCTGATAGCTGTCATGTTTCTGTCGTAAACCCGGTAACAAGTTTAAAATTAAACAGGCACAGTTTAAACCTTAAAGAGGGAGACATATCCATGTTGTGGGCAAGAGTGCTTCCATATAATGCTACAGTGAAAAATTTGATTTGGAATAGTAGTAATGAATCAGTAGTCACCGTGTCAGAAAGTGGGAAAGTGGTGGTTACAGGCATTGGTGATGCGATTATAACTGTAACCACTGTCCAGGGAGGGCTTACCGATACATGCCTTGTTCGTGTTGAAAGAATAAAAGTGAAAAAAGTATTGGTTTTTCCCCCACGTTTACGGCTCACTATTGGAGAATCAGTTACGCTCAAAGTCATTGTATTGCCGGTTGATGCGTCGAATAAATCAGTAAGCTGGTCAAGCAGTAATGTAGAAGTAGCGACAGTAGACGGAGCAGGCAAAATGCTTGCTACCGGAGTAGGTATCGCCACCATAACTGCAATCACCGAAGATGATGGATTTACTGCTACATCACAAGTATTAGTAAGTGAGTCGCTCGATATGGACAATTACCTCGTTAAGATCGCCCCTAATCCATCCCTTGGTTCTTTCAAGCTTAGCTTCCCTTTTGAAGGTCAGGCAGAGGTTACCATCAGAAGCGTGGACAGAACAGCACTGGTATATCAAGGTCAACACATTTCAAATGAAGTCATCAGAGTAAGTGCCCCACGTGGTGTTTATATTGTCACTATTAATGTCGGTGGCAACATACTCCAAAAGAAGTTGGTATTGTGGTAGTTGACAGGTAGTGCAGCTAAAGAGTTCTGGTGAACATTTAACGCATTTATACATTCCAGGGAAAAGCACGTCTGATCCCTTGTTATGTCCTTACATCTAACCTAAGAATTTTTTCATTGATCAATCTCAAAAACAGATATAATGATTCGTGCTTTTTTCTTTTCACTTACAGTCTGCCTTATTATTTATAATATGAATGCAACAGCACAAAACCTATGGCAGCCTTATTATATCTTTCCACGAACGGGGAGTCAAGATCTGGATTTAAGTCAAAACTGGAAATTCACTCATTTTGAAGATTCACTGTTAAACCTTGACCAATTGGGGTCTTCTTCCAGGATGAAAATGAAGAAGCCAACTTCTGTAAATTGGTTGCTCTTTGAAAATGACTCATTGCCACACCCATTTAAAAATGAAAATTCAAAATTATATGAGTTTGTGAAAGTATGGTATTTTAAAAAAGAATTTTCAAAACCGGAAAGCTCGCTGATGAATTTGTTTTTCTGGGTTCTGATGGACTCGATTATTTTTCAAAAATATGGTTAAACGGTCAGTTGCTGGGAAAACACGAAGGAATGAACGGGTGTCCGTTTATCGAGATTTCTGAACTCTTAAAAGAAAACAATGAATTAATTGTTGAGTTAAAGGCAGCTAACTGGGAAATTTGGGAGACTTTTGATGGACAAAAGAATCCGGGCAGGGTAATTAAACCAATCAACTGGGCAGGAGTTTCCGGGGCGGAACCATTTTTTCCTTTGGGGATATGGCAAGGTATCCGTCTGGATATCGTTCCAAAAATTCATTTAGAACGGCCTTTACTTACATTTGAAAATATTTCCGGAGATGACGCTACTTTATCCTTTTCCTGTGAACTTTTTGCCAATTCTCACAGCCTGAAAAAAGAAATGCATTACTGGCACAATCAGATTGTGAGCCGAGGGAAAGCTAAAACCGACCTGAGCCCCGTCAAAGAAAGCAATAGCGTGGAATACTTAGAAGGTTACTGTTTCAATACCTTAAAATTATTTGGGCTTCTGATGGAAAATCATTTTCAAAAAAAAATTGGACTATTATATGGTTTAATAAAATTAATATGAAACGCTTAAACATTTGGAAAAGGATTACCCAATGTTTTGGGAGTATTTAATTTCAAGATGTTTAGTGCCAAAAAATAAGATAATAAGGTAGTTAATGATGTCAATACTTTAATAAAAATATTATGAAAGTAAAAAAGGTCCTTTTAATAATTTATATCATTACAGGATTAATTGTTCAGGCAAAGGCTCAATTTAAGGGCGAAAATATTTGTATCGATGATAACTGGCTTTTTCAACTTGGTGATGCATCATCTGGCGATTATGAATATCATTTACAAGACAACGACTTTTTCCCCTTTGCAAAGACTGGGCGTATGGTTGGAGTTAACGCACTTGATTTTCCTGATGATGATTGGGAAGTGGTAAATATACCTCATGATTGGGCTATAGAGCTTCCGTTTGTTAAAGATATATATCTTAACAGCCATGGATATAAGCCTATTGGCCCTGATTATCCTAAAACATCGTTGGGGTGGTACAGGAAGAAATTTAAATTGGGCGATGAAGACAGGGACAAAAGGCTATTCATTAAGTTTGACGGTGTCTATCGCAATAGCCAGGTTTGGTTTAATGGTTTTTATCTAGGCAACTATGAAAGTGGTTACATGGAGTTTAGCTATGATGTTACTGATTTTGCCAATTTTGGTGATAAAGATAATCTTATCGTTGTGCGGGTTGATGCCACAGAAAATGAAGGTTGGTGGTATGAGGGGGCTGGGATTTATCGCCACACTTGGTTAATTAAAAAGTCTCCTGTACATGTCCCTGAATATGGAACCTATATTACTACGAAAGTGGCCGGGAAAACTGCCTTAATAAACATTGAAACACAAATTGTAAATAGAGATCAAAGTGCTAAATATGGCAATTTATTTTTAGAAGTTGTTGATGCAACCGGTAAAGTAGTAGCCTCGGACAAGAATAATAAATTTTCCATTGAGTCAGACGGCGAAAAATCTTTTTCCACTCAATTATCATTTAAGGATCCTTCTTTATGGTCTATCGATGACCCGTATAGGTACACGTTAGTTTCCAAAGTTTTGGTTGATGGAAAATTCACGATCAAACCTCGATAAAATTTGGGGTTCGGACAATTGTTTTTGATAAGGACAAGGGCGTATACCTAAATGGAAAGCCTATCAAAATTAAGGGGGTTTGTGTTCATCAAGATCATGCCGGTGTTGGTGTGGCCTTACCCGATAGGATTCAATATTATCGCATCGAAAGGCTAAAAAAGATGGGAGTAAATGCTTATCGATCTGGTCATCATCCTCCTGCACAGGAGATTATCGAAGCGTGTGACAGCCTTGGGATGTTCGTGATGGATGAAACGAGGATATTAAGTAGTTCCAAAGTTTACATAGAGCAATTTAAGCAGATGATATTACGGGACAGAAACCACCCTTCGGTAATGATTTGGTCTATTGGGAATGAAGAGAAGAAAGTCCAGAATAATGAGAAAGGAAGAAAAATAGCCGAAACCATGATACGTGTTCAACGTCAAGTTGATCCTTCCCGGCTTTGTACATATGGTGGAAATAACGGAAACCAATATGAAGGCATAAATGAAATTATTGATGTTCGTGGGTTTAATTATATGAACATGAATAGTAACCAAGAATATACCAACATTGATGAATATCGAGAAAAATATCCTCATCAGCCACTTTGGGGATCTGAAGAAGCCAGTACCATGTGCACAAGGGGAGAGTATTTTGTTGATAGTCATAGGCAATACATGAGTGATTATGATAAGGAGGAAAACAAGCAGAGATTTTGGAATGCCCGGGCGGAAGAGTGGTGGTCATTTTATGATGCCCGTGAATGGTTGGCTGGTGGTTTTATATGGACAGGTTTTGATTACCGTGGCGAACCATCGCCTTATAGGTGGCCTAACATAAGCAGTAATTTTGGTGTAATGGATATCTGCGGGTTTCCAAAAAATAATTTTTTCTATTATCAGGCCTGGTGGACCGATAAAGATGTGCTTCATATTTATCCTCATTGGAACTGGCCGCATAAATTAGGTGAAAACATAAATGTTTGGTGTCAGACAAATTGTGAAGAGGTAGAACTGTTCCTCAATGGTAAAAGTTTAGGAACTAAAAAAGTGAAAAAGAACAGTCACCTTGAATGGGATGTGCCTTTTACACCTGGAACCCTTGAAGCGCGAGGAGTAAAAAATGGAAAAATCCTCACAAAAAAAATTGAAACTACAGGCCCTGCCACACAAATTGTAATAACACCAGATCGTAATACCATTCATGCCGATGGTAGTGATGTAAGCATCATTAATATAACTGTAGCGGATGATGAGGGGAGGGAAGTGGCAATTGCTGATAATTTCATTGCTTTTAATGCTGAAGGACCGGGGAAAATTATTGGCGTGGGCAATGGCGATCCACGAAGCCACGAACCTGAAAAATTAAAGGGGGAAAATACCACCGTAGTTTATTTAATGGAAAATGTCAGGTAATTATTCAAAGTAGCAAAGAAGCAGGTGAGATTAAACTTACTGCGACATCAACAAACTTAAAGCCTGCGGTAGCTACAATTAAGACTCAACATTAAAACTTCATAATCAGATTACGATGAACAAATTATATACTTATATTTTTTGTATTTTGATAGTATTTCCTACCGACATAATGTCTCAGAAACTTCATTATGGAGAAATTAGAGTTAAAAATATCGAGGAACTTATAATAGGGGTTAATGAAGGCAAAGAAGGAGATTTAATAAAAGTAATGCCTGGAGTTTACGAGTTTAAAGTAGGGCAACAGCTTCAACCAAAAGATGGAATGATTATACTTGGGGAAGATGTAGAACTTGTAACATTTACCTCCCATAACACATACAAGCCGGGCCTTGAAGGCTTGCCGGCAAATGAAGTTGATCAAACAAAGGTAAATACGGAACCATATTTTTTTAAGCTGGATAATGTATCTGATGTAAAGATCAGCAATATTACGCTCACTTCATCTGAACTTCACGGTGCTATTTTTGCTAACAATTGCCAGCTTTTAGAATTTAGCCATTTAAAAGTGTCCGATTTTGTCTGGTCATCCATTTTAACGTATGACATAAAGGGTTTTAAAATCCATAATTGCAATTTTCGTGATGCCGGTGGAGATGTCCGTTGGATGGGAGCTGCCATATTTAGCAACAGGACAATAAATGGGGAATTTTTCAACAATAAAATCTACACAACACCAGGCAACAATGATAAAATGGTGGGGTTCAAAGCTTTTGGTAGCGATTATTGTCGGATTCACCACAACACTGTTGATTTTGCTTATGGGGGTTTCTCCGTTGAGTACATGCATGGTAATAATCATTATATTGAAATAGATCATAATCACTTTAATGGCACTTTATCTATACCAAGTTCTGGAAAAGGAGGGGATTCAATCCCGGGGGGATATTCTTTTTGGATACATCATAATTACTTCAGCGAGTCTTATACATTAGAAGGGCCTCGTTCTTATATTATTGTGGACAGCAATTATTTTGATTTTCCTATAGAGAAGGATAATGGACGGCTTTATACAGATCATGATGATCATAAAAGAGCTGAGGTTTATGGACATATGTTTTTTATTAACAACCAAATTAAAAACCCAGGGCGTGGAATTTTTTGGAGCAAAGGTGGGGGCGATAAGTTTGTTTATTTTCTAAATAACCATGTATTAGCTAATGCGACATTGGCAAAGCGTGAGGGTCCATTATTGCATTTTAATGATGGGACAGATTTTAGTGTAATCCAAATTAAAAACAATATCGTTGAATGCATTGGGATTGCACGACCATTATTAAACAGCGAAGAGAGCCGAAAAAGTGCCGTTGTTGAAAATAATGTGCTGATTAATGTTGTTGATATAAATGATATTGAAAATCCAGACACACCCTTAACAAGCGGTATTAGTAACCCGCTTAATTTTAGGTGTGGCTACAAAAAGGAATACCTTGTTGAAGGCTGGCGACTTATGTATCTAGGCGAAGTTTCTGAGTGAAAGTTTAATTTTTTCGAAAGATTTGAATAGGAAATTTAATGTATCAACTTCATGGAGTTAGAACATTGAGGGTTCTTTTTTTTGCAATCTTAATGAACTAAATCCATGATTTTTACATAAAACACCCTCAATAACTTACGCAGCAGTTATTTAAGCCGTGATTTCACGTTAATATTATTTGCATCTCCTCCCTGGTTCTAGTTTTATAAGTCTTATGTCCGAATGTCAATGCAAAAAACGGCGAATAAATTAAGCAAAATCCTGGGACTTCCAGACATCACCAAAGGGAAGATTTGGTCAACGAATATTCCTGACCGATTAACAAAGCTCAATGTATTGTATCAAGGGGTTAACTATCCAGTTTTTGATTTGGGTCAGGTGATATTGATGAAAAGGGATAATCAATTAATATTGCACCGCCGGGGGATATGGTTTAGCAAATGCCTTGTACTATACTCCGGCCCTGCACAAGGGAGAGATAAAATTTGGAGAGGGCAGTGGTAAGGGGTATTTTTTAAAAAAAAAACAATTCAACTATGAAAAAACAAATTGCACAAATCATTTTCATTTGTCTAATGACTGCCTTTGGCTGTAACGGTCCGTCGAAAGAACACAACAGGGACAATCTGAACACGGAAACGCAACAGGAAACAACAATAGCTCCCGGCAATGCACTGGATATTCAGTTTAATTACCTCAACAAAGCAGTACAAAAAAAGGACACCCATGTGTGGGGCAGTTCACCGGTAGTGGGTCACGATGGTAAAACGCATCTCTATGTGGCAGAATGGCCCGTGCCGACAGATCATGCTGAGGGCTTTTCGGGATGGTTTAAACATTCACAGATAGCGCATTATGTGGGCGATACGCCTAAAGGCCCATTCAAATTTTTACGAATTGCCGTACAAGACAGGGATGGAGTCTTCAATGCACCACACAATCCCACCATTCAATTTGTGGACGACAAGTATGTATTGTGTTTTATTGTTAACGAAAATGATGATTTGAAAAAACAGCGCATCGTCATGTATGTGTCAGATAGCTTAAATGACGACTGGAAACCTGCGGCGGGGGCTAAGCAAGATGGCACCATATTAGCAAAACCTGACCATGCCGCTATTTGGAATTACAATCCACGTCTTGGGGTCTCAAATCCTTCCCTGATCAAACTGAATGACACCTATATGTTGTACTACAAATCAGTTATCCCCGATTCCATCGATCGTGATGACCGAAGCAAGTGGGACTATGGCTATGGTGTAGCCACATCAGACCGGCTTGAAGGGCCATATACCCTCTATCCCCACAGGGTCACCGCCGAGGGCTTGCAGTTGGAAGATGCCTATGCTTTTACCTACAGCGATAAGGTCTATATGCTCAGCCGCGATTTCAACGGTTCTTTGGGGAGCCATGGGGGCGGACTCTTATGGAAATCTGATGACGGCTTGTATTTCTCAAAAGAAAGCGTGCTGCGTGCTTTTGATGGTTTGGAAGCATACGTAGGCAAAGAAACTACAAAAAATGCTGCGGTGTACAGGGGAAATAACGAGGGACACCTGGAAAGACCTCAATTGTTGATGATAGACGGCGTCCCGCAGTTTATGTATGTGGCCACCGGAATAAATGATGCAGAAGGATATGGAAGTTGTTCACATGTGTTTGAGGTGGTGCTACATGAGTGAAGTTTCAGATCAGCAAACGCAAGTCCAATTTAAAGAATCATTGAAAGATGACATCGTGAAAACAAAAAGTTTTAGTATTAAAAATCATCATATGAAATACCTTATTATTATTGTCCTTCAGTTCACCATGTTTTGCGCTTGTTCTAACAATGATCCGGAGCCGACAGTAGAAACACCCACCGTGCAAAGCCTGAAACACTATATCGAACAAGTACGACCGGACTTTAAAATTGGGGTGTTTTTCAATGATCATCCGGGGAATAAGGAGCCGCATCTGGACTTTATTAAAAGCAACTTCAATGCGGTAACCCTCGGAGTTTACATGAAAGGAAATCAACCTGCCGAAGGCACTTATGATTTTAGCTCCACGACCCCACGACTCAATTTCGCGCTTGACAACCAAATGTGGATCAAATTACACCCGGTTTTTGGTCACAATACCTATAACCCCGAATGGCTTGTCAATGGAAATTATACCGGGCAGCAACTTAGCGATATAATGGAGGGCCGGATAGATACGCTGTTGTCACTTTATGGCAATGACGTAGATGCACTGGATGTGGTGAATGAAGCCGTGCCTTGGGATAGTAAGGGCACGATATGGGACGAAGAAACAGCTAAAAACAAATGGTTGGAGCTAGGTTTTAAAGAACAAGGAGGGAAAAAATGGCCGGTGTTTATTGATCATGCTTTTCGCACGGCAAAAGAGCATAAAGACCAGGGGGTGCAGTTCATCCTGAATGAAAATAATAATTCTCAAAGCAATTCCCTGCGTGCCAATAATTTTTTTGAAGCAGTAAAAATCTTATTGGACAATGGGGTGCCACTTGACGGAGTGGGCATGCAAATGCATTGGTCGGTAAAGAACGGTGTAGTTAAGCAAAGCCACTCCGGAGTTGGTGCCGTATTGGACTTGGAGTCAATTCGCAACACCATCAAGATGTACGGCGATATGGGGCTCGATGTGCACATCTCTGAGTTTGATGTACATCTTCCGGAAAATCCCACTACGGCAGATTACGACTTGCAAGCAAAGACATATCGCGATATTCTCAAAATAGCCTTAGAATCACCCGCTTGTAAATCATTTATTACCTGGGGTACGGCCGATAAAAAGGGCTGGGCGCCCACCGGCTACAATCCGCACGCGCTGTGGCTGGATGATGATTTTAAACCTAAAAAGAATTTTCATGAAACATTGCAAATGGTGAAAGCCCTTCAGGAAAATGACCTGTAGAAGAAGCCCATTAGTGAAAATTTTCAACCCACTTATCTATAGCCTTATGAATCAAAAACTCGTTCTATACACGCTCTTGTCGGCCTGCATTTTTCAAATGGCTTGCGCCAAAGAGCCCGTTGTTTCTGTTATCGAAGAGACAGACCCTGACATACCTGTCACGAATGACTACACGGTAAGCATAGAAACCAAGGGCACAACGCAAGCCCTCACATGCTACGATCTGATGGGCCCCTCGCAAAAATTGTATGACAAGGGATACAGCAAAAGGCCGGTATTTGTACACACCTCCCTAAGTGACGGCGCCATGGAAGTGAAGATTCAATTTGCGACAGCCGTTGGAAGGGCCGGGGATGAGGTGATCATCAGGCCGCTTTCGCTGAATATTGTACCAGTGGTTGAGGGCAACACCATTTCTTTTTCGATCGCCCAGCCTACGCGCCTGAGCATAGAGATTGGCGGCAACCTCATGCGCCCGCTGCTCTTTTTTGCCGATCCGCCCGAAGATGAGTCCACCATTCCCGATCCGAGCGGAGCGGGGGTGCATTACTTTAAAAAAGGGAGGGAGCTGGTCTTGAAGGATAACGACATCGTGTATCTCGAAGCAGGTGCTGTGGTTGAAGGTGCTATTTGGGCTCAGGCAAAAAATGTAAAGATTCTCGGCAGGGGTATTTTTTATTATAAAGACAACCTGAGCCTGCCACGCGACCAAGGCGAGGCTAATGCCAGGTGGGGCGGCCATCCGTTCCGTTTCCTTCATGCCGATAACCTGCTGATAGACGGACCCGTTTTTGTGAATGCTCAGGAAACCTGGACCATGGTTCCCTACCATTGCAACAACGCGACCTTCAGGAATATAGAGATCATCTCCAAAATAAAAGATGGATTTGACCCCATTGCCAACACCAATCTCAGATTGAGTGATTCATTCATCATGTCCAATGATGATTGTATTTCGCCCAAGACCAAAGGAATACCCGGCAATATTGACCATAATTTGTTCGAAAACCTGGTATTGTTTAATTCAGGTGGTGGATGGGCCATCCGCCTGGGGGGTGAAAACAGCGAAAGTGAGTACCTTCAAAACATCACATTCAAAAATATTGATATCATCCATGCGCTTTCGCCAGAAGCAAACCAGGATGAAAAGCACAACGGCGCCATCGCCATCATTGCCGTGTTGGAAGGTGAATACCGGGATATTTTGTTTGACAACATTCGCATCGAACCACTGGACGAACCCGCGTTGTTCCGGATGTACATTGGCGACATGTATTTTCATACCGGTGGACCCTATACCAATATTCACGATGTCATTTTCAAAGACATTCATGTTTCAGGATCAATCAGCCCCTCTACGTTCATCGGGCGTGGTGCGAATCACAAAATCAGCAACATCACTTTCGATAATTTGCAATACAACGGCAAAAAAATTATGGACAGGAAGGAAGCGATGTTTAATGCCAATGAGTATGTTTCAGAGATAACTTTTAAGTAGGAGATAGAAGACAACCTTCACATTTTGGTGAATTGTCTATGTGAGAACGAAGTATTGCCGGAGCTACAGGACATGGAGACGATTGGTGTGTAGAGGATGGTGTGATTAACAACATCACACTTGCATGATTTTTTTTAGGGTGAAAATAAGCATAGCGGATTAATAAAATATGGGATGATATTGTTGATCAAAAAGGAAAAAGGGGAAAACAATCTATTGAATATACCGGCATCAAGTTTTTCGCTCCGGGTAAGCGTCAGTCGGTTATAATAATGATACTTGAATATATCCATCGACTTATAGAGTACAGTATGCAGCGCATAAGATGTGTATCATTATTTTTGGCTATCTCATCTATGCCGGAGACAGGATCACCGGAATGGAAAGGGCTTTGTCCGATCAGGCAAGTGTGCTAAGGGCTTCAATTTTTTATACTACAGGAGGGATTTCCACATTATTCAAGTTTTATGAAAAACGTTAAATTTTTAATCTTCACTGCATTCATTTTTAGTTTTTTTATTGCTTCAGGTCAGGAATACTCCTGGCTCATGGAAAAGGAGCATACAGATGCCCTGGATTGGCCACCGGAACTGATACAGAAATATAAAAATGCGGATCCGGATATTTTGTTTATTGCTATCCTCAACAGCATTGGGGTAGATGGCATCCCTACCGGCAACGACAATTATGGCAGGCCAATTGGTACAGCCCCGGGGAACGACACCATCGTTACCACCACGGTGAGGCAGCGCTACCATTATTGTGTACCTGCGTGTGATGACCCTCGGACGGACGAAAACTCTACGAAAGGAGGCTGGATGAAGGTTTCTGTAGATAGGGGCAAAACATGGACGGGAGGAATGCTTAGGGATATAGTGGGTGAAACCCAAAAGTGGGGGGTCTGTTGTGGCCGTAGCATAGGAGCACATTCCGATACCGTATTTATCGCTGTGCCCGAAGGATTATATACTTCCGCAAACCGTGGATTGAGTTGGCAAGCGGTTGACGTAAAACGTGGTCTGGAATATGAAGGCCGGTCTCTATATCTTGCGCCGGAAATCAGATGGCACACAAAGGCAGGTATGGTCGTTTTGTCGCACCGTCCAGCGGAATACCGGGTAACGGACGATGCGAAGATTTACATCAGCAATTCTTTGGATGGAGGGCGCACCTGGAATACAGCATGGGTAACCATCGGGGGAGAAGACAATATTCAATGGGCAGAACCATCTATTTGTCCTATTGCCAACAGCGATGATTTTTTTGTGTTTGGACGCCAAAGTATGGATGACATGCCGCCAGCCCAGGGCATTTTGCAATACAAAAACAATAAGTGGCAATTTGAGAAGGTAAAATATACGGACATCCCTTGGAAAGACGGACGACACGACACTGATGGCATCATGTATAATCCGCAGACCGACCGTTTTGAAGCTGCCGTCTCTTACCGCAGCACGTTTCCGGGCGAAGAAGATATGTCAATAAAACTTTTTAGCATCGACAGAAAAAATGCACTCCAAGGAGATAACCACTGGCGCTTTGATGGCACAATTCATTCAAGACAAAAGGGCTATGGACTGGGTAAGGGGGAAGGGCAGCATACAGGAGGGATAGCGGTGACAGATACGCATGCCTTCATTTCTTTTGGCAGTGGAACCGGGCCAGAACTTTGGGCAAATTCCTACATGGTTCGACGAACGCTCGATACCGATAAATTGAGAAGGTATCTTATGAGCCTTAATGGCAGAGAAAATCTCGCTTGTGATGAATATTTAAGCGAATGGTCGCAAAATTGGTCAATCACCAGACCTGTAACCAGCATACACGATGGGAGGTGGGATAATTCAAAAAGCACTGGTGTAACCGATGGTACCGAGGCTTGGGTGATCTACGACTTTAAAGCAACAAGAGCCCTTTATGATATGGAGTTATTTAGTGATTCGAAAGGTGAACACAGAATATGGAGTTGGAAAGCGGAATATTGGAACGGAAATACCTGGGAGCTTATTTTTGACGAGAAAGTATTCCTCCACCATGAGTGGGCCAGGCAAAAGCTGCCGGACATTAATTGCCAAAAAATCCGAATGTCCTTTACTGGCGGAATAGACGGAGTGCAGGTGCCGGAAATAAGGATCTGGGGAAGTGAACTACAATAAATGATGGCAAAAAGCTTCTCCCCGGGCAATCTATATCGCCCGGGGACATTCGACTTATTATTCTACGGATTTAATGTAGAATGTGCCCTGCGCGATCTTTATTTCGCTGGCAGGCAATAGGAATTCCGTTATAAGTCCATTGGGTTTCGTGCCCTTTCCGGCTACATGGGTATTGTATGTGAATTTCACTTCTTTCCCATCTTCTTCAAAGGACATATTTTCGGGTGTAGATACCAACATTAGCTTTGAGTCAGTATTGGCGAAGAACATGGCCATTTCAACTCCTTGTCTGTTTCCATAAAAATCCGGCCGTGAGGATAAATGGTATGGTAGCCTCGAATGGCATGTGCAGACTGTCCAGGAAATGCAGGCAAAGGGCCTTTGCCAAGAAACAATACGGAATCTGCCCTGCCCGCAGAAAAGCCCAGGCCCAGCTCAAGAAAATAGTCACTGGTATGTATAAATTCGAGTACAAAAGACACTTCGGCATACCCATCGTCCGCTGTGGCTACCTGTATGGTGCACTTAATCTGTTCCTGTTCTTTGTCCGGCCTTTGGAAATGATAAATTGCCTCTATTTGCGTGCGGTTTTTGTTGTTGCCTTTAAACTCAAACTTCTGAGGCACCAATAATGCTTCATCCCAATATTGCCAATTATTTTTTTCGATGTAATGTCTCTTTTCATTCATGGTGGGTTTTCGGCCTACCCGCAGCATGGGGATACTATTTATAATCGTGTCGCCATTGGCAGAAATGATCAGGAGCTTGCCGTTTGACTTGCTAAACCGTGCCTGCACCTTGCTGTTATTTAGTTTTTTGCCCATCAGGTCTAAAGGCTGGTCCTCCTTCTTGCCTGGTTGCCTGGCGCACCATATCGTGGCGGGGCTATTGCTGCCGGGCGTCAGGAGCCGGATAGCATTTTCATTTACATGTATTCCGTTGCGATCGGTAAAACTGATATACAGTAGATAATCTTTTTCAACGCCTTTAGACGCAGGAATAGCTATGGGCAAAAGTACGTTTTCGCTTTCGTGGGGTTTGGCGCTAAGCGCCAGGGAGCCATTTTGAATTTCAGCGCCATTTTCCAACAAACGCCAGGTAGTGTGCATGGCTGAAAGTGACCTAAAATCATATCGGTTGTGCAAGCTGAGGGCCACCTGATTTTCGCCATAGTTTACGTTGAGTTCTTTTTGCAATACCGATACCGGAGCATACACTTTTCGCGTAAGCCAATAGTCAGGTTGTGGTTCCCGGTTGGCGTAAACTATCCCATCGGTTCCTTTTTGTCCGTGGCTGTCGATAATCGTGCTGTCATTGATCGGGAAATCACCTGATAATTGTGAAGATTCATCTTCCAGTTCGAACATATCATGCACAGGATCAAGTACCTTTCTATTGCCAACCTTCCTCGTCAATCCCTGATCCATCCAATGCCAAACGCATCCACCTGCAAGGTTATCATGTGCCTGTATCACATTCCACATTTCTTCCAGACCCTCAAATGCCCCACCCATGGAATGCACATACTCGGTCGCAATTACAGGCCTCCGGATGCGCTCGTCATTGGCAATATTTTCTAGTATTATTCTTTTAGATTCCCTGCCCGGAATTTCTTTAGCTTGCGGATAGTGTGGAGCCAGAATATCAATGTAGTCTGGCAAGTTCATATTGCCACCATCAGCAAAAGGCACTAAAATTGGCCGGTTATCGATGCTTTTGGTATATCGCGCAACACTATCTACCAGGGGCGTAAAGGGGTTTTCATTGCCTATGCTCCAAATGAGTACGCTGGCCCTATGCTTGTCTCGAGCTACCGTTGCCGCTGCCCGTGCTATCAAGATAGATTGATAGCTTGTGTCTGTTAGATGTTGATCTCCACGTCCAAAGGGAATTTCTTCAATCAGGTACATGCCCAGGGAATCACACATTGCGACAAATCCGGGATGTGGGGGATAGTGCGAGGTGCGGATTGTATTGATATTTGCCTGTTTCATCAGTGTAATATCCTGCAACCAATGGGTAGCGCTAAGTGCCCTCCCTGCCTCAGGGTGAAGCTCATGCCTGTTTACCCCTTTCAGTTTGATTGCCTGTCCGTTAAGTCGCAACTGGTTCCCCACAATTTGCAGGTCGCGCAATCCAAACTGATCTCTATAGTAGTGGAGTGTATCTTTTCGGTTCGAAATCCACAGCTCCAACTGGTACAAATGCGGCATTTCGGCTGACCATAGCTTGGGGTTGGGCACCGATAACTCAATTATGGTATTGCCGGCGCTTTCTTCGGTACTTAGCTGAGCATCGATATTGTACATAAAATCATCGCTCAAGGATCGGAAAAAGCCCACTATGCTTAGATTTTCGATAGCCTGATTATCGCTGGAAATTTCTACCTCTATTTCAGTTTGTGCCATGCTGTAATCCTCATTAAATGTAGAATGAAGATCAACAGATGCAATGCGTACTTCGGGAAGCGAAAACAGTTCCACCTCTCTGAAGATGCCAGAAATAGCCCAATCGTCGTGGGTATCGAATTGATACCCTTTGAAGCGTTTATACACCTTCACCGCCAATAGATGCTCGCTGGTGCCGGAAGAAAGCTTGTCTGTAATATCAAATTCGCTTCGGTTAAACGCGCTTTCAAATTTTCCTACATATTGGCCATCGATCCAAAACTCATAGCCAAAAAGAACTCCTTCAAACCTTATAAAGACCTTTCGGTTATCCCACATTTCCGGAATACTAAAGGTATTCCTGTACCATCCGACCGCTTCGGTTGGTTCTCTGTAGTGTGGCTCCTCAAAGCCATGCATTTCCCAATTGGACGGAACAGGAATTTCCGGCCATGAGGCATCATCCATTTCTGGCACGAAAAGGCCACTATCGGCCGGATTGAGCACAAATTTCCAGTAGCCGTTCAGGCTTTGGGTCCATTCTTCCCGGCTGTCTTTAAGACAATAAGTATGTTCTCTGAGTGATTGTCCTTGCGCGAATGGGACAATTATTAAACTCTGAAGAAATAAAATTATAAGTATTGCTTTACTTTTCATTTGTAATCTGTGCTTAATATCCTTCTTATTGATCGTGCTGCCTGCTCAACTTTAAAAACAATTATTTCGCGAGCTTTTCAAGACGCTTTTCATTGATGTTCAGGCCTAAGCCCACTCCCTCCGGCACATGCAGCTTCCCATTTTTAAACTCCACCTGATTGTCAAATACGCTCATTACTTCCTCATAGATCTCCGTTTCGATAAATTCGATAAAGGGGCCTACGTTAGAAATGGAAGCCATCAGATGCATCGCAGCCGCTGTACCCAGGGTTGGCTTGGTGTTGTGTGGTGCGATGGTTTTAAAGAATGCCTGTGCCAGTGCCGCAATTTTCTTCACTTCCGTAATGCCTCCCGCTTTAATCAAATCCGGTTGAATTACATCCGGATTGGCCTCCAAAATCAAATCGCGAAATTGCCATCGCGTATAGCATTTTTCTCCGGCCAATACCGGAATATTTATGGCTTTTACCACTTCGGCCAGGTCACGATGGTTTTCCAAAGGACATGGACTTTCGTAGTATTTCATGCCAATGGACTGGAGTTCCAGGCCTATTTGAATGGCCCGGGCCGCAGTATAACCTTCATTGGGATCTACAAATAATTCAACATCAGCAGGCAGTGCTTTCCGAACAGCTTCATAATATTTCACCGTAAAATCGGGGATGGGATCCATATTGTATTCGCGAATCTGCATCCTGAGCTTAATGAATTTAAACCCCTTTTCGGCCAGTTTAAGCGCTTTTTCTGTGGCCTTCTCCACACTTACGCTGCCACCATACACGCCAAAACCACCATAAGCAGGCGTCTCCTTTCGATAACTGCCACCCAACAACTTGTACACGGGCTGCTTGAGCACCTTCCCTTTGATATCCCAAAGTGCCAGGTCGATGCCTGCAATGGCATAAGGCAGGGCACCCGATGGGCCAAGGTCGTGGTTTTGCCAGAACAGGGTATCCCAGATTAGTTCAACATTGAAAGGATCCTGGCCGATAATGTGGCTTTTCAATGTGTTATGAACAAATGATTCAATCACCTCCGTGCTGTTAGGGCTGCTTTCGCCCCAGCCAGCGATACCTGCATTTGTCTCTACTTTTATAAGTATAGCCCGGTATAGTTTATATGTTTTAACATCGGTGATTTTGATGCCTGATTGATCCTCTGAACCGCTTTGCTTAGTACCGGCATCACTAAGCGCTGTAAGAGGCGTAGCTACAAGCGCGCTTCCTGTAGTTGCCAGCCCCATCTGCAACAGGAAGTTTCTTCTTTTTATGGATTTCAGATTCACCGTTTTTAGTGTGTTAGTGCGTTTTCCAATTCGCTTCGCTGAAGCGTTCCGGCAATATAATTATTCACGGCTATAACAGATCGATATGCATTGGCCAGTGAGCTGGCAAGCACACTTCCATTTGATTTCGGATCCATTAACTGAATTGCCTGCTCCGGGGAGACTTCGCTTATTTTTGCAAATGCTGACACCCGCTTCAGTATCAAATCATTTCCGTCCATGAAATGTGTGTTTTCGATATATTTCCTGGTTTTGTTCGAGTCTGGCGTGGCGATGGCCCTTGCTAATTCTCCAAAATAGTCGTCGCTCTGCTTTCGCCATTTGGCCGTATTCATCACCCAGGCCGCACCGTCAGCATCATCGGGCATTACAGTGTGAAACCGGATAAAGGTGCGAGGGATCATTTGTCCGATCAGACTTTTGATGTCCTCCTGATTTTTTGTGTCTAAAGTTTTTCCTTTGCTGTAATAACTGCGAATGACCTTGGCGTCCTGATATACCTGGCATTCGGGATTGCCGGAGATGCCTTTCTCATCAAAGCTGTTTATATTTTCGAGGTGTTTCATTGCTGACTGATGACTTATTGCCCCAATAATCAATGCCAGTTTTTGGGTATTTGCCTGATCCAGTTTACCCAGGTTCATGTCAGTTTTAATCTTGTCGAGAGCAGGAAGCAGCTCCACGCCGGCAAAGGGCACCAGCGCGCCCAAATGAAAAGAGTTTCCCGGCACGATCGACCTTACGTCTGTTGTAAGGGCGTGTTTGATACCTGAATGGATAAAGGCAGAACCAAGCGCCAGGCGGCCGGTGCTATGAAGCAAAAATAGAGGCGTGAGATAATTGTATCCGGTCTCGGGCCAGGCAGCATCGATCATCCCTTGATGGGTACTGCCAAAAGACCAGGGTGCTAAGCTCATGCCTGCTGCCAGCAAGCCTGACGATTTCAGAAAGTCACGTCTGTTGACGCTGGAGCTTTTGACTCCTCGATTTTCAATATGTTGAATTTGATTATTCATAATTAAGAAGATTAAAGGCGAAAGGGTTCGTGAAGGTTTTCCAGCTTGTCGTACAGGGTGTTTTTGTCCATTTCCTTTTGGAAAAAATCACTTGCCCATTTATTAAAGAGGTAGCTTCTTCGAAGACCTTGCGCATATTGACTTTCATTTTCTGCTTTTTGCAAAGCATTTTGGAGATCAATCTTCGTATTTCCCTCATTTTGCAGCTCCCGGACAAGCAATAATAGTTCGTCCTGCTCATTGTAAAAATTGAAGTCTTCTATATATACTTTCATTTTCAAGGGATCCGGATGAGTGAAAGCCTCTATATACGTATTCAGATCCTCACTCAGCTTCTGGTAATGATCGGGATACTCATTGAGCCATGCCTCCGGATCTTTGGTATTGGCGTGAAACTGATGATAGCTCATGAGATTTTGTTGAACCATCGAAACCACAAGCGCTTCAATCTGATCGGTATGTAAAAGCTGAGCAGCCGGATGTCCACTCATGCTGTAGGCCAGTGTGGCTTCAGAAAGGTGAACTTTCGAGCTGTGGGAATGTTTCTTGCCACGGCCATACACTTTGTCGAAAGTGACCGCATCCTGATAGATGTCATTTTCATCTTTGGATATGGCCACATCGGTGATTTCACCGTCCTTGAGTTGTATTGATTTTACTTTGAGGTCAATAGCCCTGTGAGACAGCCAGCCGATAGCAGCGGCAATTTTTTCTTCTGTGCCGTCTCCCGGTTTGCGCTGCGACCAAATATCGCGTGTCTGTTCCAGAAATGGTACGGCATGCAGATGATTCCCTCTTGCCCCGGCGGACATTAAACCCGCGTCGGGCTGATTTTGCAAACTCACCTTAAAAGCCTGATGAAATTCATCGGAATGAGATATGAGTCTGATGGTGTCTTCATAAATGGCAATATGTGTTATGTGCTCAGACATGTTTTCAACAATTAAGAATAAAATTTATAAACTCCACATAAGTGGTAAGACCAACCAAACAAAAAATACAATGATAACGATGGATATTAGGTTTAGTAAAAACCCTGCCCTCACCATGTCCCGGATTTGGACAAAACCGGTGCCGAATACCACCGCATTGGGCGGTGTAGCCACCGGCAGCATAAAGGCACACGAAGCAGAAAGCGTGGCCCCAACCATTAGAATGTGCGGATGCAAACCAATTACTTCTGAAAGCGAAATCAATACCGGAAGCATAATGCTTACGGTTGCCACATTGGAGGTAACTTCAGTAAGAAAGTTGACAGAACCCACAATGATGGGAATAAAGGTAAATGCTTCGACTGTTTCAAGTCCGATAAAAAGGTCGCCAAGGAAATCGACCAAGCCCGAATGTTTAAATCCCTCCGTAAGCGCCAGTCCCCCTCCGAATAGCAGCAATACCCCCCAGGGCAACTTGCGGGTGCTTTCCCAATCCAGCAACCCCCCTTTTTGACTTGAAGACGGAATAATAAACATTAAAGCAGCCCCGGCCATGGAAATGATGGTATCATCTATGGAAGGCATAAGGTGCTCAAGAATAAATGAGCGAGATATCCACGCGAAGGCCGTTGCGGTAAAAATCAAGATAACTTTCCATTCGTCAGCTTTCATTTTGCCCAGTTGCTCCAATTGTCTTTCGATTACATCACCTGACGTGTCATCTGACTTTTCCACTTTGAACAATACCCTGGTGAGCATGAACCAGGCAACGAAAAGCAGGATAAAGGAAACCGGAAACGCCAGACCCATCCAGGCAGAAAAAGTCACTTCCTGTTCGAGATATTGGTTAGAAATAGCTGAAAACATCGCATTGGTAGGGGTGCCAATGAGTGTGCCCATGCCGCCAATGCTGGCCGAATACGCAATGCCCAGCAACAAAGGCAGGCCAAATGAATGCTTTTGGCCCGAGTCGGCAGCATCTCCTAACTGTGCAGACACAGCCAGCGCTATGGGCAGCATCATCAACACAGCGGCTGTATTAGAAATCCACATTGAGATAAGGAAAGTCGCCACCATAAATCCCAGGATAACGCGCTTTTTGTCTGTTCCAATTTTGAAAATGATATAAAGCGCGATGCGTTTGTGAAGGTGGCAACGCTCGATGGCCAGCGCGATCAGGAATCCACCCAGAAATAAAAATATGGTAGGGTGCCCGTAAGCTGAGGTAACCATCGCGAGGGGCACATCGGCAAACATTGGGAAAAGGATGATGGGTAAAATAGATGTGACCGGGATAGGTACTGCTTCAGTTATCCACCAGGAGGCTATCCAGATGGTTGCCGCCAATACGCTCCAAGCTTCATAGCTCATCCCCCATGGTGGAGCAACACTTACCATAATCAAAAACAAACCAACAGGAAATATTAAACTCAACCACTTCAATATACCACTACCAGACTTTGCCATTTTTCAAATTCTTTCATCTTTAAAATACGTTGCGGGATCAGCACACCAAGCTTGTTAATTTTTTAAATTGAAGGTTTTGAGAGAACTGTTTAGATTTATTACCCGTTTTTAGCAGATCAGTGTTCAAAATACCATCCAATTCAATGCAGATTTCAAATGTGCATTTCCTTTGGTTGTTCTCAGAGAGACATAATACTCTCCCGATCATATATTAGTTTATTGTTTCAGGGATTTTTGTTTTAAAAGTTATTATCTCGAATTGAAGGCTCTAGAATGATTTGCACTTCATTTAAATTCTGTTATCTGATGAACCCAGCTCACCTAAAAAATCTGCTTGCCAAGCAAAAATAACATTCAGTGTGTTTTTGAGAATGAGACACAAATTGGATGGTCAAAAAAACACAGTTTTCCTTAATCGGTTTGTGGCACTCTAGTAAACTGAAAGCGATTCAAGTTTAAGTAAAATAGAAAAACAAAGAAGTGGAATTGACCACTTCTTTGTTTTGAGATCAATCAATAACCTTGATTTTGCGGAAGCAAATTTGGATTTTGGTCAATATCAGCTTGAGGAACAGGCCACAGCAGTTTTTCCTGCGTAGGTACAAATTGGCCTTTGTTTTTGATAACTTCGACCGCCCTATTGGTTCTAATCAAATCCCAGTAACGGTGCCCTTCAAATGCAAGTTCGAGATAGCGCTCATTTTCAATGGCCAATCTCATTTCATCCTTATTCGTGGCTGTAGTCTCGGGTAAATTTACTCTTTCGCGGATTTCATTCAATAATGTTCTCGCTCCTGCCAAGTCATCCTTCTCATTCAGTATTTCTGCCTTCAGCAAAATCAGGTCTGCCAATCGCAAAATAATCACGCTTGGGTGCAACTGAGCCCTTTCTGAGGTTTTCTTCCAGTCATCCTTGGTAAATTTATCAATGAAATATTCATTGCGAGGATTGCATGCCAGAATACATGTGCCGCTTTCATTAAATATAGGATAATAAAACTCCAATGCAGCTGCCATCCGAACTTCCTCTTTTCCACTTTCTACAACCAATGCAGAATCTGCTTTGAAAGCATTGATAATTTTCATTTCAGGCTGTAACCTGAAATTTTGTGTTGAAACAAATTCGTTATCGAATGCTGCATCGTCCAAACCAGCAGGCCCATAGGAAAGCTCAAATATTGTTTCAACGGTTTTTTGCCTATCGGGTCTGAATAGATCACTATAGTTAGAAGAAGGGAGAAGACTATAACCTTGTGAATTCAGTACCTCATTGATTTCTGTTAAAGCTAAATCACGGTCTCCGGTATTATTTCGCTGCATATAAACTTTGGCCAACATTCCTGCGGCTGCCCATTTATTGGCTCTAACTTTTAACGAAGGGTCTGCCGGCATCAATTGTTTGGCCATTTTTAAATCCTCAATGATATTGGCATAAACCGTAGCTATATCGTCTCTTGCTGGCTGATAATCCTGATTTGGGCTTATAAATGCCTCCGATATATATGGTACTTTTCCAAACCTGATGACCAGATGAAAATGCGCAAATCCCCGAATAAAGTATGCTTCTCCGAGAATCTTGTTTTTTTCCTCATCGGTAAAGTTGTCATCTAGGATACCAGGAACATTTGCAAGCACATCATTTGCTCGTCCAATGGCTGCATACAGATCATCCCATGTATTGCGTACGTGCCCATCATTGGATGTAGTAGAGAATGATTCATCCCTAGTCCAGTTTCCTCCTCTGATCACATCAGTTTCATCAGCTCGAGCCGATATTGGAATGATGAAATTATTGCTTATAAACCCTTGAAGCCTGTCATACACGCCAAGAATGGCTGCTTCTGCATCAGATTCATTTTGGTAGAAATTCGATTCCGAAATGATACTTACCGGCAACTGCTCCAGCGTATCGCATGCAGCAATTGAGAAGACACCGGCTATAATTAATATTTTTAAACTTTTCATTTTCATAAAATTTAAAATCCGACATTAAGACCTAATGTATAAACCTTGGGAATCGGTTGGGTGAGAAAATCAACTCCTAAAGAAGGAATACCTCCTGTAGATGCTCCAAGATTTTGGTTTTCTGGGTCAAGACCTGTATAATCTGTAAACGTGAAAAGATTTTGACCAGACAGATAAAGTCTAAGGTTTGATAGGTGAAGTTTTTGTATCAAATCCTTGGAGAAGTTGTATCCTAGAGTAATATTTCGAATGCGCAGAAAAGAACCATCTTCCACGAATCGAGAATTTGCATCGTTATTAGATGCCCCACTTGTAGAACTTGAACCATAAAATGCTCTGGGTATATCAGAGGTAGGATTATCAGGACTCCATCTTTTTGCAGTTGAAATAAACTGATTACGTTCTCTCGACATACTTTCCATTACCACACGGGTCATGTTATAAATGTCATTGCCATAACTCCAATTCATAATGATGTTTAGATCAAATCCTTTATAAGCAAAGGTATTTGTAAAACCACCCGTATGTATTGGAAGTGCGTTGCCAATTAGTTGATGGTCATCAATTCGACCATATGTAAAGCTATCGTTTACATCCTCATAAATTACGTCACCAGGTTTTGTACGAGTCCCCCATTCAATCGGAATATCTTCTGCTTTGTCCCAAACTCCCAGAAACTTATATCCATAAAAATTTCCGGTAGGTTCACCAATCCTAAATAATCCATACGGTCCTTCTACATTGGAATATCCTGCGGGAGGAATTACCCTATCTGATTCTCCATTTGTTTCAACCAAATCCCTGATCTCATTTTTATTAAATGCAATATTGAAATCAGATGTCCAGGTGAAATCCCCGGTCAAAATCTTCCCACTCAAAGTCAACTCAACACCACTATTTTCAAGACTTCCGAGGTTCACTCGATTGATTTGATTAAAACCTGTTGTAGCTGGTAAAGCCAGGGTATAGAATAAATCATTTGTTGAGCGGATATAATATTCTGTAGTAAGCTCTAATCTGCTTTCCCAAAAGGCCATATCAAGACCAATATTCGTAGCCGCTGTACTTTCCCATCTCAAATCGGAATTTCCAACTGAACTCTTAAAAATGACCGGCAAACCGTTATATGAAGGACCTGCAGAATATTGCGTCAAGCTACCAAAATTATCAATGCCATCCTGATTGCCGGTTTCGCCATAGCTCACACGCACTTTCATATCGTTGATGACATTGGCAAGGCCTGACATAAATGGTTCGGCAGAAATCCGGTATCCACCCGAGATGGAAGGAAATGTGCCCCAGCGATGATTTGATCCAAATCTGGAGGAACCATCGCGTCTGATACTCACTTCAAACAGGTACTTGCCGTCATAATTGTAGTTGAACCTGCCAAAATATGAAGTAAGTCCCCAACTGCTGATATTGTGGTTGGGTGGGTTGATATTGGATGCTGCGAAAGTTGTAATGAGATCAGAGGCTGTGGTATTGCCACTGATACCAAAGAAAGATGACTCAGATTCCAAATAGCTTAACCCAACCAATGCCCCAAATGAATGTTTGCCTATATCTTTTCCATAATAAAGCGTATTTTCATTTTGCCATATCATTTCATCGAAAAATGAAGCGGATGATGATGCACTCCCTCTTGGATTATTCTTGATAAAATAACTTGGGATAAAGCGTTCTTCACGTCGATCGAGGTAATCTATACCAAAGGTCGATCGGAATTTGAAATTTTTCAAAAACTGTATTTCTCCATAAACATTGGAGATCAATCGTCGGCTGGTGATGTTATGCGTGAGTTCTTCAGCAATCATCACCGGATTTTCTATCTCTCCACTTTGCAGCGGATCCCGGCCCCAACTGCCATCAGGATTCTTCACAGGCACATTAGGATTGAAGAAAAGGGCATTTGCAAATACTGAATATCCACTCAGGTCGGCATCTACCCGATCAGTATTGGAATTGCTAAAGGTAGTGCTAGTACCTAATTTCAGCCATGATTTTGCCTTATAATCAAGATTTAACCTTCCGTTTAACCTTTTAAATTCCTGGCCGATCAAAGTTCCCGACTGATCGAAATATCCCAACGAAATGTAGGATGTGAGCCTTTCATTGCCTCCACTTACCGAAATATTGTAATTGGCAATAGAAGCCGTTCGGAATACTTCCTCTTGCCAGTTGGTATTTTCTCCTGTGAATGTCAATTGGTTAAATGGAGCATTTCCGGAATTTACACGTGCTTCATTTACTAAATCAATATATTGCTGACCATCCAGTAATTCGAAAGTTTTCGACACATTCTGAATGCCATAATAGGCGTCGAAAGAAATACGCGCCTCGCCACTTTGACCTTTTTTGGTAGTAATAAGAATTACCCCATTTGAACCTCTCGATCCATACAGTGCTGCTGCTGCGGCATCTTTGAGAATCTCAATAGATTCAATATCGTTAGGGTTGATGTCGGCCAATGCTGAAAATCGTTGTCCACCACCTCCCAATGGCTGCCCATCAATATTTGCCATAGGTACACCGTCAATTACGTACAGTGGCGACTTTCTCCCAAGAGTGAGCTTGTACCTCTGATGCGCACAAAAACCTCACCTCCGGGTTGTCCTGAGTTTTGCACCACCTGCACGCCCGCAGCTTTGCCTTGCAACAGAGCATCTGCACTACCAACGGGTATAGTTCCTAAATCTTTCGATTTCAGGGAAGTAATGGAACTTGTCAGGTCTTTTTTGTCCTGGGTGCCATACGCGATAACCACCAACTCCTGGAGCTGCTGAATATCAGGGGTCAGCGCCAGGTTGATGACCGACTGGTTGCCTACTACTATTTCTTCTCTATTGTATCCTACAGAACTAAAGGCGATGGTTGCTCCGTCCGAAACCGAAAGAGCGTATCTTCCTTCTATATCGGTAATGGTACCATTGCTGGTTCCCATTTCCACCACATTTACTCCCGGCAGAGGCTCATCAGATTCAAATGCCGTTACCTTTCCGGTAATAGATCGCGTTTGAATGATTTCTATATAGTTCTCTTTATGCTTATTGGCTTTGTTGATGGTAGAAATGCTGATGTTCTCATCTACCTGTCTGAATTTTACTTCCACCTGCCTTGAGATGCTGTACAGTACATCGTAAAGTGTACTGCCATTAAAGGTGCCTGTTACAGGCTTGGTAGATTTTAAATCTTCCAGATTATAAGAAAATTTAAAACCGGTGCGTGCTTCAATCATATTGACCACATTTATCAAATTCTCATTGTAAAATTTGATGGAAATGGGCACATCTTTCACACTGGCAGCTCCCTGAGCTTTGGAATCAGCTGCCATGAGAAATGAGTAGCAAATGGTTTGAATAAGGATGCCGTAAATACAATATCGACTTACCATCAATAATTGTTTAAGTATTGATTTTTTCATAATTTTAAATGTTTACTAATGTTTAATTTCTTTCTGCATCTTCTCTAGGGACGGGAAGAAATTCCGCAGGCAATTCTTCGATTGCCTGCTTTTTTATGTAGAGTCCTGTATCATCATATCTTTTTAATTGTAAGTGATTTGAACATTTTTATTATTTATATAAAAATTAAAATTCATGCTGAAACCTATTGACCGCAATACGTTTTCAAGGCTTTTGTTGGTAAATTCTGCGGTATAAGACCATTTTTTATCACCCGGTAAATCATTAACCTGAAAATTGACCCCGTACCACTTTTCCAGTTTTGAAAAAACCTGCTGCTCATTAGCATTTTTAAAGTAAATGATTCCACTTTTCCATGAAATTATTTCTCTGGAATCAAACGAAGTAACGCGCAGTTTTTCATTCTCCTCATCATAATCCATCTTAAGTCCTGGCTCGAGTGTAACAGGAGTATTTTTTCCCTTGAGTGGCGTGATTTGAACTCTTCCCGACTCCAGGGCGATGGAAATGTTTCTTTCTTCCGGATATGCCTTTACATTAAATGCGGTACCAAGCGCTTCAGTCATCAATTCACCGGAGAAGACCCTGAACGGTCTCAGACTATCTTTGCTTACGGTGAAAAAGGCTTCCCCATCAAGGTAGAGTATTCTTTCATTATCAGAGAAGTCTTCCAAATATCTCAATGTACTGCCTACGTTTAGCACTACTTCAGAACCGTCACTCAAAAAGATGGTTGATTTTTGCCCCCATGGATTTTTTTTAATCACCCATTCATCATTTTGGGCGACAGGTTCAGATACATCATTTTGATTGAAAGTGAAGAAAAGAACCACTCCGGATAGTATGGCAAAGGCCAGGGTGGCAGCGTACCTTAGAAAATAGCGTGTCCTTTTTCTTTTTTGATGCATGTTCCAACCGATCACCGACTGAGAATTCAAAGGAATCACCTTATTCCCTTCCTGAACGTCAGCCTCCTTATGGTCCATATTGTTATTGATATAATTCCAGATTTCCATCGATCTGTCTGGAGAAATCTTGTATTTGAAATCATGGATGTTCAAGGTCACATTGATGGCTTCCCTGATTTCGGAGATTTTATCCGGGTGATCTTTTATGATTTTAGCCCAGTAAAGATTGAGTTCAGTATCAGGATTTAGTATCCAATTTCTAAATTTCTGATCCAGTACAAAATCTTCTGTGGTGTACGATTTGTAATTCATTACTTCGCCAAATAATTAGCTTTTACACTATAGTGTCGGCAATAGATAAAAGTTATCCTGCCAATTGGAATTTTTTTTAAAAATTATTTACCTCCTATGCGCTTGCGAAATTGTGCTGTGCGTGACTACATAATCAAAACCCAAAAACCAAATATTCAGCGGCTGGAGCAAAACCCGTTTTCCTTTTTATGGGGTTTTAAAATCAAGGTTCTCGGTAATCCTGGTGCCATCTTTAGCAAAGGTCTCCATATACGCTTTCACTCTTTTCTTTGCTTCTTCCAGATCTGCATTATTGAGATTTATATTTAACAAATCGATAAACCAGGGCGCTTTAATTGCACTCCGACAATAGACATCGGCAATAAGATGTGATATGGGTAAAGTGGTTGACTTGGATGATTCGTACACATCTCTGTTGTCTGCTTTCCGGAGTTTTATATACTCTTCATTCAAAAGCTGTTCGAATAACGAAACTGAAAACGCAGCCCCTTTGCGGTGGCCGGTTTCGGGGGCATCTTCTGTAAGTACAGCTCCTTTGTGAATCCATTCCCAGAGAATGCTCAGCCTGATTTCTCCGGTGGCCATATCTTCCATCAGATACAAAATATCATCATTACCAAAGAAATCTGCCGGTTTCAATGCCGCCGCCTGCATTCCTTGCAAGAAGGCGTTTCCATATTGCAAGGCCACGCTCAGCAGGTTGCGCGCACCTCTTATGGTTCTTGGTGCGGGTTCAATTAGGGTCAGGCCAGCGGCATCTTGCGCTGTATAGGTAAGCGCCGGAAATGGCCTTCCCAACTGATTTTGTGCACCTGCCTTTTCCCACACCGGCCTCACAATATGTACCATTTTCCAATGTGCCACCCATTTGCCACTGGCACCATCGCGTTGCTCACGTTCGGCACCTGCCAATGCCTTTTTCATACTCGCTGATATGCCTTCCTCTGAGCCAACAGGAATGTTGGCCTCCATGCCGCCTTGCCACAAGGCAAAATTACCCCGGCTGTCTTTTGTATTTACTGCCCTGCGCACCCGGTCTTCATAGTTGCGCATGTAGCCATAGGTCATGGTGATGGACTCAATATTGGGATTTAAAAATGTTTCATCCCAGGCCATGGCATCGGAAACGCTGTTGATATAGTCCCAGCGGCCGGTATTGAAGCCGACAAAATGTTTACCCAGTACGGCTCTGATCTCCATGAGTTGAAATGTGGCCTCCAGTTGTTCTACCAGCACATACACCTTAATGGTGCCGGCCTCTAGTCCGATTTGGGTTTCCAATGCACTGAGTAGTTCATTCCATAATGCAGCCTCTTCTGCAGTCTGGATTTTCGGCAGATATAGCACAATGGAAGAGCCGGCTTTCTGTAGCGATTGATAATTGTTGACTACGTACAATACCAAATCGACAATGGAGGCTGCCATGGCGGTACCGTTGGCATCTCTGATGTGTCTGTCATCGAGGTGCAGACCCCGTGCGCGAAATATTTTGGTCGTAAAATGTAGTTGCTCCTGCCAATCCTTTATGATGTCATCCCCAAGAAAATCTCTTGCCCATTTGTTCATTTCGCCAGCCACTTGTTCGGCGACTTTCAAAAACAGCTCATCTTTCAGGATGGCTAGCTTAAGGTTTCGCTGATTATCGAGTGACATGGTATTAATCTGACCCAGCGCATCTTCCCCGTCAAACATCCATCCATCAGCACCTGAAAGCAGCGCATAGGCCACATTTCTGATACTTGATTCAAGTGTGGCATTGGGTTTTGCTGCCGGGCCAGTACCCTGTATCCACTGGCGCTGCAGATCATGTGGAATAGGGGAGCCTTCGAATTTGCCATCGCGGGCATCTTTTACACGTATGTTGGTTCTGGGAATGATGCTTTCAGCATCAAGAAATGTGATGCTGCGGTGTTGCTCTTGCCGTTTCCTCCTTCTTTCGTAGCGCGCGGTCATCAACGATTTAATCTCAACATTAAAATGAGCCAGTGCCGAAAGTGCGGATAAAGCCTCCGGAGTGTACACATCTTTATATAATGCTGTGAGATTGTTTCTGACTATTATTTTAGATGAATTCATGTTACTGTTTTTTTTGATTTGACTTAGTAATCCTTGCCGTTTGCCAATTGGCAGTGATGTATCATTTTTTACGTATTTACTTTTTTATTCTTTTTTCCCATATACACGATGAAAGCGGCAATGGAGACGATGATTACAGCCAGGACAATCAGATATTGAAATCCCACGGAAGTATTATAAACTGTGGCTGTCGCTGATCCGATTTTTTTATACACTGGAATAATCCAGGGAATCAGGTAGGCCTGCATCATGGTAATAATACAAATGACCGCCAGCATAATGAAACTGTGCTTCACCGTAAATCTAAACAATTCAGATTCTCTGCCTACCAGGCCCACCGCGGCGGTGCCAATGGCGATAGACTGTGGCGAAATCATTTTGCCGGTCACCCCTCCTGAAGCGTTTGCACTCACCGTTACCACCGGATCAACGCCGATAGCCTCAGCAGTGGTGGACTGTAGTTTACAGAAAAGCGCATTGGAAGAAGTGTCAGACCCTGTAAGAAAAACCCCCAACCAACCTAAAATGGGTGAAAAAAAAGGGAAAAGCACGCCGGTGCTTGCCAGTGCCGCGGCCATGGTAATCGACATTCCCGAATAATTTGCGATGAATGCAAAGCCCACAATTGCTGCAATGGTAATAATCGGATATTTCAACTGCTTAAGCGTAGCCCAATAGATTTCCACACCTTGTCTGAAGGTAAGGCCAATCAGTGGGATGGAGATGAGCGACGCAAACAACAAGGCTGTGCCTGGAGCAGAGAGGTAATTGAATTCGAATGGTTTAATTACGAGCGGGGCGCCATCAGCTTTCAAAATGCCATTGTACAGGGCAGGGATGTCAACTACCATAAATCCGACGGAGTTTAATGCAGCCTTTACCGGTTGAAGTCCCCAGGCTACGATAATGATCGTCATAATGACAAAGGGAGACCAGGCCCTGAATACCGCTGAGGCACTATATTTTAGATCGGTATTAATAGTCTGTTGAGGCTCCTCTTTGAACCGCCATATAGACTTTGGTTTCCAATATTTCAACAAAACCATCAGGCAAAAGATAGAAGCTATGCCTGCCAATACATCAGGGAGCATGGGGCCGAAATAGTTGGCGGTTAACCATTGAAAAAATGCAAAGGATACCCCCGGAGACGATAATGGCGGGGATGACCTCAATCGTTTTTTTCCAACCCGTCATTAACAAGACCAAGTAAAAAGGTACCATCACCGATAAGATCGGCAGCGTTCTGCCCACCATCTGGGAGATGGCCATTTCCGGAATATCAGACACGCGCGATGCAATAATAATCGGGGTGCCCACAGAGCCAAAAGCAACGGGAGCTGTATTGGCTATGAGACAAATACCGGCAGCATAAAGTGGATTAAATCCCAGACCTACCAACATTGCCGCTGAAATAGCCACGGGGGCGCCAAATCCTGCTGCACCCTCCAAAAAGGCTCCAAAGGAAAAGGCGATCAGAAGTGCCTGTATTCTCCGGTCAGGTGTGATGGAGGCCATGAAGTTTTTGATGATCTCAAATTGTCCGCTCTTGACCGTGAGATTGAAAAGGAAAACAGCGCCGATAATGATCCAGCAAATGGGGAATAAACCATAAAGAGCACCATGCAGGGCAGACAGTAAGGCAAGGTTGACAGGCATGCCATACACCAGAACTGCCAAAACCAAGGCTACTATTACGGTGAGCACACTGGCCTGATACCCTTTCATCTTTTTAATGAGTGCCCAGAATATAAAAATTACAGGAATAGCAGCGATCAATGCGGATAAAGCAAGGTTATTTGCCGGGTCAATAATTTGAATCCATTTCATAATTGTCGTGGGAGTATTTAGGTGTTTATTGTGCTAATGCTAAAGGCTAAATTTCTGTATTTTCAATCTGAGAATGTCGCTTACGTAAATGCTACCCTGGCCATCTACCGCGATGTCATGATACCAGGAGGAGCTTCTTTTGCCTGTTTCCGAATCGCCAAACCGGAACGCCGGAGCGTCATTCTTTTTAAACTGAAAGATGGTCGAACCAAAAATGGTGGTATCGGAGAAGTCATAATCAATGGCCAGGATATGCTGATGTTGATCTATCGCTACTGATGGCAACTGAGCCACCTGTTCATTATTTTTCAATTCATAGAGTAGTTTCCCTTCTCCATCGAAAACCTGTATGCGATTGTTCTGACGATCGGCTACATACAGATTGCCTTCTTTGTCAAGGGCAATGGAGTGTGGAATATTAAATTCCCCCGGTTTATCTCCAAAGGTGCCCCATTCAAATAAATATTGACCTTCGGAAGAGAATTTGATTATCCTGCTGTTTCCATATCCGTCACTCACATAAAACGATCCGTCATCAGCCACAGCCACGTCGGTGGGTCGGTCAAAATGCAAAGAATCCTTCCCGGGAGTTTTGGCAACACCGAGTGCCAGAAGTAGTTGACCATCATGGCTAAACTTAAATATTTGATGTAAGCCCACATCGGTCACCCACACATGATTGTTTTTGTCAACGGTCAACCCATGTGGCATTATAAATTGGTTTGCTCCCCAGCTATTCAGTATTTTGCCGGTTTCGTTTTCCAGTTCGAGCACGGTATTGATTGAAATTAAGGAATCGGGAGGAGGGTTGCTCCCCTTTCTTCCGGCTCTGTGGAAAACAAAAATATGTTCCTGGCTATCGATACCAAGTCCTGTTGGCTGGCTCAACTCATACCCCGGTGCAAGTTGAGGCCATCCGGCAACGAGCCTATACTCCTTCGAATCGGTGGTATCATGAGAATTGTCAGATTTTGGCTGACATCCAGTCGCAATAACAGTTAATAGCAGGAGCGCAAAACCAGTAATGTTCAGCGTGCCGGTAAATACTTGGGACAGTAGTGTAGAACCAATAAGCTGGGACAGGACGAGCCGCCCCGATGAACTACTACAGAAAGAATTTCGGTATGATTTCATAAGCATTTATGTATAAAAAAATCATTATTCCTTGTTCGTTTCAGCCTGCTCCTTACTCACTTTGCTATGGCGTTGTGAATTTAAATCAGAATCTTCGCCCATCCACACCCATAGTTTAATCAATCCGTTCTGATGTGCGCTCACTAAAAAGCTTCCATCGGCATTAAAGTCAATATATTCTGCATGATCTCCCGCCCAAACCTGATGAGCAATAGGAATATTGTCGTTTTGGTGCTTGAGCACTTCCTCTACACGATATACATAAATATACGGGTCGTGACCGGCATGTGCGATATACCGTCCATTCGGATGCCAGGATATAGATTCGATCTTTTTGCCGGTGTGATTGAAATGCTTTAGCAGTTTTCCGCTTTTCCAATCCCACACATAGATATTGCCGCGTACTTCATTGGTGCTACCGACAGCAGCCACATACTGCCCGTCAGGAGAAAACACCCCACTGGTAAAGGTGACATAGTAATCCAGTTTTAAAGTTTGAGCGAGAGACCAATCGGCAACTTTATAAACTTTTATCATGCCATGGCCGACTGCCAGCAGGTATTGGTCATCTGTAGAGAAAAATAATTCATTCACGGTGCTGCCAAATTCCAGTACCTTCATTTCCTTTCCTGAGGGCATGTCAAAAATACGCACTACCCCTTTTGGTGGGCCTTGTCCATGTTGGGCACCTTCTTCTCCGGTAGCCAGTACACTTCCTTTGTTCGACCAGGTGAGCCCGTCTATTCCATCTGTATGTTTTAGCACTTTGAATACCGCGCCTGTCTTTGCATCAAAAACAGTAACCACACGATCTTCACTGGCGGCGGCTACCCATTTTCCATCTGCAGACCACCCCACACGCTCCACTTCCATTTTAGCGTATGACCGCCACACTTCTGCCCCATCGGATGTGCGCCACATGATTACGGAATTATCGAACTTGGTGCCGCTGACTATAAATTTCCCATCTGCCGAAAATTCCGCACTTTCAACCGATCCGGTTTCGCCCAGGGCATCTGCCACGCGCGACCAAACAGGCTCCAGACGCAATTGAAAATTCAGGTATTGCTGGGCATAGGTGGCGGTAGTGAAAAAAAATAGCAAAAGGATTAGAACAGTTTTTTTGTCTCTGTAGCTTTTCATATTCATAATTTATTAGTCAAATCAGTGTTTAGCCGGTGAAGTGTGAGGTTGTCCAGTACAATTATTTTGCTTTATTCAGCCATTGCCGTTTTTAGCCTTGCGATCTCACGAGTTTGATGCTCCCTGTCCTCAATCAGTCCCTGTTTATGGATCGATTCCTAACAATTGAAACACGCGGAGATGAAACTTTACCACTTGATAGAATCAGCAATTGCTGCCGGGCTAATCGAGCATAAAAAATCCTCCATAGGGTACGTTTAGCTGTTCATCCTCTGCCAGGAAATCGCAATTCAACTAATAGTGTCAAACATGGTAGAATGTTATCCTTTTTTATGGATGAATTTTAATAACCACTTAAAAAATAGATGATGTTGAACTAAACCTCCCTTTTGGGAGTTAGCCTGAGCATTCCACCAAAAATCAGTATCATGCCCATAATCAAATACATTATGAGCAAAAATACTATGTATAAGAAGGCATGCAACAAGGTTGCGGGCTTTCGTTCGATAAGTGAAGAATTTACACGTAAGTTGGTCGTTGACGGCAGATCAAAGTCCACCCATGAAAATTACTTCAGGCAGATGGCCAAGCTGGCTATGCACTACAAAGCGCCCAGCCTGAAAAAGCCTTTAACCAAACAGCTTGTTAATCAAATTTTTAGAAATGTCCTGTGGGGAAGTGGCGAAGCTATGCCCTATTGATGCTGTTTCGGGTATGTATGTTCCGGCAGAAATGCCCAATAGCATATCGAAGCTACACCACCACAAGCTTTTGAAAGTAAAACACAGCTGATCCAATGCAGGAACAACGCAACTTTTTATCACTTGTCCAAAAACCGAATAATCGATCGAGACTGTAAACTGAACTCTGTCTATTGCAAAAATAGTTTAAACTTGTATTAGAAAACAGAGAGAATGGAATCAGAAGAATTTAAAACAATGCAGGCCAAAGCACTGGATCAGTTGCGCAGAGGC
>JAAUQL010000040.1 GCA_012033595.1 Cyclobacteriaceae bacterium
GTGGTTTCATAGGTTTGCCAGGTATGGGGTATTGAAACTGCCTGCCACTTTGAATCATCAAAAAAAAAGTGATACGAAGCTCGAATCGAGTTGACTGTGTGGTAAATAAGTAAAACACCAAGCATCATTTATTTTTTATAAGAGCTGCCCTGAATTTCATGGTTGATAAAAAATGTACATAATACTGTGCCTAAAAAGAAAACTATTTTCACGGTCTTCAAAATCATACCAAATGTTTTTAATCTGAATTATTTCACACAAATAAAATTACCGAATTAAAATCGGGAGCGCATAGGCCAGACTCCTGCCTAATCGGCCGAGTTAAATCCCATTTTAAATCCCTATCATGGCGTTGGTTTTAATTTTGACCAGCGAAAACCAAGGAGCGTAATAAATCCGAAATTGGTATCTAAAGAGTCGCTGATGGTTCCGTTAGGCTGTATTTCGATTCTAGCAATTCAGTTCTACGATGGGTCTGAGGTGCAAATTTCTGTACCTCTGTCGCCTTATATAGCTCCTAAATTATTTACATGATTAATATTGCTTACAGAACAGCCACGGCCCTTGCTGTATTTTATCTCCATCAAAACCTCAACCTTGTCGTCTAGAAAAGATTGCATATGGTCATTCTCGGTTTGAATAGCTCGCAGGTCAATAACACTGTCTTTGAAAATCAAGTAAATTGAATCATTGATCCATAGAGAATACTCTCACGAGATATCCTCACTTACCGAAATTTCACCTCTAACGATTATTGCCTTATCTGCGTTGGAACAAGCATATTCCCCTGGCAAATACTCCTATCTTGCAGGTAGTAAAAGAGTTTAGTTCGCCGAAAAGCATGCTTAAACCTAGTGAGTCAAGATACCCCTTGCTTGAAAAGTTTATATCCAATGCTTTTACAAATGATTTTTTTCTTAACAAAAATTCGCCAGGCTAAATTTTAAATAGCCTGACGAACAACAAAATCATTTGTAGTTAATTCTGTAAATTAGGATTAGCATCTACCTCAGTTTGAGGGATAGGAAAATAACGGAAATTAGTAGGTACATCTACTCCTTCTCGTACAGCCTCAACGCGTTGTTCAATTATTCCCCAACGCTGCAGGTCAAACCATCGAATACCTTCACCATGAAACTCCTTAAATCGTTCGTTCCTGATTGCCTGCCTCAAAGCTTCCTGACTTAGATTTGATAACGGAACGTTTAGATTGGCTCGAGCCCTTACTCGATTAATTGAATTCAAAGCCGCCGTAGTAGGTCCATTTACTTCATTTTCTGCTTCAGCATGAATCAAAAGTACATTAGCGAATCTAATTAGTGGCATATTGGTTCCATGATTATTTCTATTTAGATTCTCCGGATCCCTATATTTATTGGTAAAAGCTAAATTATTAAATGTAGTAGCTAAACTAATTTCATTTGTTTGTGCATTAACTACCGTGAATTCCCCTTTATATATGACATCTAATCGTTCATCACCCGGCTCAAAGGTATTGTAAAGTTCATTTGTAAGGGCAAAATTTACAAATCCATTAATCCCATCCGGATTGGGGTTATTACTAAAATCAGCATGCGGGCTATTATCCCACCCTGCTTGATTAGCAGTAAATTGAATTGACCAAATGTCTTCCATACCATTTTCATTTGCAGGAATAAACACATCTACATAATTTTCAATAAGATCATAATCATTTGTCTCGATCACTTCTTTAGCCAAATTGGCTGCCATCTGAAAATCACCGCTTTGCGCCACTTCACTGGTACCTCTTGTCAGGTACACCCAAGCTAATGCAGATTTGGCAGCCCCGCGCCCGGGGACACCTGGGGCGCGAGTTTCACCATGAGGTGGCATTAATGTTGCGGCCTCACTAAAATCCGCAATGATTTGATCATAAATGTCTGCGATGGGATCTTTTGAAGGGAATAAATTGAGAGGTTGTTCTATTGAGGTAATCAAGGGTACAGATCCATAGTATCGTACAAGCATAAAATAAGACCAAGCACGAAGAAATAAGGCTTCTCCCTTTAAATCTGCGTATTCTTCATCTATGAGATCTAATATAATATTGGCTCTATTTACCGCATAAACATGAGCTTCCCAAGCCCTTGCTAAATTTCCATTTTCGGCAGAAAAGGTATATGTCTGCAATTCTAATCGGGAAGTATTAGTCTGCAAAAATGATATCTCATCAGAAGTAATTCCTAAGTTCATAACATGAGTCCGACCTCGATAGTATCCGTTAAATGCCTGATAAACCCCGTTTAATGCTTGTTCAGTGCCTTGTCGGGAACTTAATACAATTTCCTGGGAGGCGAAGGACTTAGGTTCTTCTTGTAAAAAATCTTCACAACTCACGCTAACAACCATCAGCGCAATCGCGGCAAGTATTTTCGTTATATTTTTCATATCTAATTTACTTGTTAATGTTGATCAAAATGTAAGATTGAGTCCAAGAAAAATTGTTCTTGCTTTAGGGTAAGCACCATTATCGGTACCAATCAAGGAAATATCATTTCCAAATACATTAACTTCAGGATCGTAACCACTATAATCTGTGATAAGGAATAAATTTGTACCCGTTAAATAAAAGCGTAAACGATCGATATTAAGACGTTGTAATATTGCTGAGGGTAAAGAGTATCCCAAAGTTATTTCTCGCAATCGCAAAAAGTCTCCTGATTCAATTATTCTGCTACTTACAACGTTTGGCGTACCATATCCAATGCGAGTTACCGTCTCAGATGGATTATCTGTTGTCCAGAAATTTCCTATGCTTTTGAGCTTGTTGTTTAAGGTTCCTGTATTGGCCAATCTGAAATTATTAGCGTTGAGCACTTCATTACCCGTGGCAAATTGTAAAAATATTGATAAGTCAAAGTTTTGATAGGAAAATGTATTGTTAAATCCACCAAACAAATTAGGGGTAGCATTGCCTAAAATTGTACGATCAAGGTCGTTTACATCTCCATCCCCTGTACGATCAACAAAACGAATATCCCCAGGTTTAGGCTGTGAACCAAATTGGCTGTAGCTGATATCATCATCGGTTTGCCAGATTCCCATAGTCTCATAACCGTAAAAAGAACCCATCTCTTCTCCTACTTTAATAATTTGAATATTCCCAGCCTTTATATCGCCCGAAAGGTTTCCTATTTGAATTTGATCAACATCGCCAAGGTCAAGAACTTTAGAGCGATTAAAAGTCGTGTTGATATCCACTTTCCATGAAAATGCTTCTCCAATCAATGTAGCAGAAATCCCCAGTTCCAATCCACGATTCTCAATAGAACCTATATTTTGTTGAATAGAAGAAACTCCATTTGTTTGGGGTAGAGGCCGGTTTAGAAATAAGTCGTCGGTTGTTTTTACATAGTAGTCTGCAGTCAGATTTAGCCTTCCTTCCAAAAAACCAGCATCAAGACCTACATTGAATTGACTTGTACTTTCCCAGCTCAGCCCCGAATTCCCCAGTCTATTTGGCAAGAATCCGACAACTAATTCATCGTTAAGGTTATATGCGTTAAAGCTGGAGCCATAGGCTGGTAGCGACTGATAGCTATTCAATGCATCGCTGCCAGTAACACCATAGCTTGCCCTCAACTTTAATTCGCTCAACAATTCAATCTGCTGAAGAAATTCTTCATCACCTAATCGCCAGGCTATAGCACCCGAAGGAAAGAACCCCCATTTAGAATCATTTCCAAAACGAGAAGATCCATCATACCTACCATTAAAAGTAAACAAATATTTCTCATTGAGCTTGTAAAAAAAACGTCCATAAAAAGAAGCCCGAGACCATTCATTTAAGCTGGTTCCAACATTATCTACATTATCGCCTGCTCCCAGATTATGATATTCAAATTGATCAATGCTAAAATTGCTGGTCTGCACAAACAAATCTTCAACTTCATTCTTTTGAGCAGTGAAGCCTACTACTGTTTCAATGCCATGCTTACCCACTTCTTTTTTATATGTAAAATAGTTTTCACTAATCCAGTTGAACACGTTATTTTCGCTTACCTGTCCATAATTTCGCAGCCCAGAACCAGAATCAAATACTGTACTTGGCCTCCATTGATTTCCCTTATTGATGTTAATATCAGTACCAAAGGTAGTTTTGAAGTTTAATCCGGCAAAAAGGTCTAAAGATGCGTATATATTTCCATTAAAAATGGTTGAATTCTGTTCGAAAATCCAATTTTCTTGAGTAGCCACAGGATTGATGTAATTCGTGCCAAATTGTGTTATAGGCCCTTCATTCAGATTTCCATCGGCATCATAGGGAGAGGTGGTTGGTGGCAAAATAAGTGCGCTAAGTAAAGGCTGATGCGTTGATTGACCCCTAAATGATTCTTGGCTTAAAACTCTGTTGTTATTAACTCGACTTATCCCAAGGCGAGTACCTAATTTGAGCTTATCGGTGGCAGAGACTTCAACATTCGTTCTAAAATTAAATCGTTTAAAGCCAGAGCCTATCATAATTCCCTGTTGATCAATATAATTCCCGCTGAGGTAATAAGTAATCTTGTTAGTTCCCCCAGAACTCGCTAAATTATAACTTTGCATTGGAGCCACTCGGAACAATTCATCCTGCCAGTCTGTAATATTAGGGAGGTTGCTCAAATCATATGGTGCAGAATTGCCATTGAGGGTTTCCAGAGCATTTGCATATTCTGCAAACTGGTGCGCATTCATCAAATCAAGCTTGTTAGCTACCTTTTGAAAACCGTAGTATGAATCAAAAGTTATCTGATTTTTTCCAATCTTACCGGTTTTAGTGGTAATTAGAATTACTCCATTAGCTCCCCTGGTGCCATATATAGCGGTAGATGAAGCATCCTTAAGGATGTCAATAGAGGCAATATCAGAAGGATCCACTGTTTGGATGTTGCCTCCAATAAATCCATCAATTACATAAAGCGGATCATTATTTCCCTGAATAGAATTACTACCCCGTACTCGGACAGTAATGTTGCCTCCTGGTTCAGATTGTGACTGAGCGACATATACTCCAGCAACCCGCCCTTGCAAGGCTTGATCAAGACCCGTTGTCGGCACTTTCATTATTTCTTCGCTGCTCACCGAGCCGACCGAGCCAGTTAAATCCTTTTTTTCTTGCGTGCCATAGCCCACTACCACGATCTCGTCAAGAGCTGTAATGTCTGGCATAAGAGTAAGGTTGATTACACTACGCTGACCCACACCCACTTTTTCAGAAATATATCCAACGGAACTGAATACGAGCACGGCATCTTCTGATGGAACATTGATCTTGAAATTGCCATTGATGTCGGTGACTGTACCTGTAGATGTGCCCTCCAGCATTACGTTTACACCTGGCAGTCCTTCTTCATCATCAGCAGAAACAACACGGCCAGTTACATCAATTCCTTGGATGATAATCTCAAGTTCCTTTTCTGAAGCAACTCCTTGATCTTTCTTTGAAATGTAAATATTGTTGTTGACCTGCCTGAATTTCAATCCGGTTGTTTTGGATATATCCAACAATACCTCGGCTACAGTTGCATTGTTGGCACTGGTGGCTATAATCGCCTGTCCGTCGAGGTCTTCTTTTCTAAAAGAAAACCGGTAATCGGTCAAAGATTCAATGTCTCGCAACACTTTATTCAAAGTAGTGGTTTGTGCTTTGAGGCTGATCGAAACATCTTTAACGCTTTGTATCTGCTGAGCAGTAACATCGCTCGCATATACCGCTGTCAAAATGATACAATTGACAATAATTGCATGAAAAGTGCCCTTGGACATTTTAAATAAAATTTGTCGTAATAATTTTAAATCCATAATTTTGAGTAGTTTAATAAGAATAAAAAAGAAATTTTTTAGCCTATGCGATGCTGTAACATCCATAGGTTTTTTTGTTTCATAGGCAATTGTTTTTTTAGTATATCTTCACGGTATCTCCCGCTATTTCATATTTAAAATGATGAACAAACGAAATTCCATTTAGAACTTCTTCAAGCGTTTCGTTGTTGTTGATGCCCGAATAGCGAAAATTGCTTGCTGGTTTTAAATTGGAAATGATCGTGACCCCGTACCAGTTTTCAAGTCTTTTGATGATTTCAGCTAGTGAATTGTCCTTAAAAACCAATACCCCCTCCTTCCAGCCTGTTATTTCCATCTCGTCAAACACCGATATCACCATTTCCCCATGTGTATCGACAAGCGCAGATTTTCCCGGAAGTAGCACAACCTTCTTATCAGTTTCGCCTACTACTTCCACTTTCCCGGTGAGTAATGCCACCTGTACCTGGCCGCTATCTTTGATTTTTACATTGAAACTGGTGCCCAGTGCTGTAGTGCGTACACCATTGGAGGTAACTGTAAATGGCCGCAACGAATCCTTTACGACCTCAAAGAACGCTTCGCCCTGCAGCTGTACCTGGCGCTGTGCTATTTTCCCGCCGTCAATATACTTTACACTGCTGTTTGAATTCAGAATAACCTTGGTGCCATCGGGCAAGAAGGTGGTGAGCTTTTGCCCTTTAGGGTTTTCTTTGAAAAAAGCCTCGGCGATGGGTTGATTGACTTCTACCTTGGGCTCTACGATGAAGTAAAGTGCGGCCACCACTGAGAAGATGACGAGAACTGCCGCTGCTACCCGAGTCATATACCATCCGGCGTTTCTCCTATTGGCCTTGTCGGAAGTAAGGCTATAGTGCTGGATGGTATGTTTGGTTTCCTCGTCCAAAAATTCCTCCTTTTCCATGTATGTGTACAGACCTTTCATCACCTGGCTCAGTTCGCTTCCAGTGGTCTTTTTTTCTATTCTACTATAAAGACCCAACTTTCGTTGGTATCAAGCTCATACTTTTGGAACTTAAGATTGTATAGTGCCTGGCGGGCGGCCATCAGACTATGTCTCTCAGCTGGATGCCGGGTCATCCAATCCTTCCAATGCTTATTCAGGGCGTTATCGGGGTTCAAGACCCATTTGACGAATTGCTCGTCTGTCAAAAAAGATTGGATATCAGTATTGGGCTTGTTCACTTTTTAATTATTATAACTTTTGATGGTTTTATTATAAAGAGGAAGCATGGCTAAAAATCTTCCCAAAAAATAATTTTTTTTCTCAATAAAGGAAGGTAAGCAGCAGTACGATCATGTAGTCTTTTAGACGCTGTATGGCTCCGGACAGTAGTTTGTACAATGAATTTTTATTCAAATCCATTATGCTTGAAATTTCATCATAGCTCAGGTTCTCGTAGTATTTCAAAAAAACGATTTCCTTTTGGCGGTTGGTCAGCTTGAGCAAGGCATCATTAAGCTGTACGTTTTTAGACATTCTATCTTCACTATCGATAATGGTGCTTTCCACGGACAATTCAAAATTTGACGATTGCAGTTCAGTCCCGGATTTTTGCTCTTTTTTGATTTTGTAGATGAGATCGTGCCTAAAGGCCGTCATGAGGTATTGCTTAATGGAGCTGTTGATCTGAATATTTTCCTTCTTTTCCCAAATACCCTGAAATACATCCTGAATACTATCCTTTATAATTTCTTCATTGTGGCAAATCCTTTTGCCATAATTATAAAGCACATCGGTGAATTTCATGTAAAATATCCGAAAGGCTTGGTGATTTCCTCCTTGGACAGATTTCCACAGGTCGAACTGCAACTTTTTGCTTTCTTCACTTTCAGGTGTCATAGCAGTGATACAAAGTCTAATAAAACTGAATTGATGCCGACAAGCACGATTATAACTATAATCAACCGCCTAAAGCAATCACCTCATTTTTAAATAAGTGTGTAAATATTGGAAATTTGGTGAAATATCAAACCATATTGATCAACACAATAGTGAATATTAGTGTAGGATGATTTTATTGATGCATTGCCGCCAGAGCCAGAACAGTCTCCAAACAATCAGCTGCGAACTACTGTCTTCCTCTATTGGACTCTCAAAATCAAAAAATATCGCCTTCCACTTTAAGCCAACTCTGTTTTTGATAAAAGGGCGAAAAACGCGAGAAACAAATAAAATCAAAAGCTTTGAATCAAAGCATTTCCCGCAAACCATAATTGAACCGAAAGGCCTTCCTAAAACTGTTCGTCGAGATTCCGGCCAGGCGTTTCGCGGAACTGCTGAGGTGTCATTTTGAAAAATTGTCTGAAGGCTGTGGCAAAGTATTGTGGACTGCTAAAACCAGTTTCATACGCCACTTCGCTTATGCTTTTCTCCATATGCAGTCTCAACTCTACTGCTGCTTTTTTCAATCGCAAATAAGACAAGTATTGCTTAGGCGACATATTGGTGATCTCCCTGCAATATTTTGTGATTTGCGTGGTACCGAGGTTGCAGTGATGGGCTATAGATTCTGTCGTCCAGTCTTCTATCAGGTGGTTTTGCAGGTCTTGCAAAAAAATTTCGACAGTGCGTTTGGTCTGTACCAGTTTATCATTCAACTCTACATCGCCCCCCTTAAAGACATCGAGCAAGGCCATAAAAATCGAATTGATCAGGATTTTTATCTTTGAATCGTAGTTCGACTTTTTGTCGACCAGCTGACCGATTTGTTCAAAGCCTGAAGCGATTTCAACGGACGATTTCCATACCGGCGATTCATTTTGTCGCAAATAAGTGGTGAGAATATCCAGGTCTTCTTTGTTGAGGATGATCCAAGACGGCCACGTCCATTCCTGGTGCGGATGCCTCACCCCTACGTCTAGAATCATCCAGTGCAATTTGCAGGCGCCAATGCTGGGGTTGCCCAATTTGTGCGAAAGCCAGGGCCTGGTAATGGTAAGGTCACGTGGCTTCAAGTGATGTAATTCTCCTCCGATTTCAAAATCAAGACTGCCGCTCTCGAGGTAGCAAATTTCTATCCCTTCGTTGCGATGCCAATCGAGACCCCAGGTTTGTGCTTTGTTGGAATCCCAAAAACCCACGCTCTTTACACCACTCAAGTCCCTAATGCCCAATGCCTGTCCGGGGTAAGAGCCACGCACCAGCGTGTGCAGTTTAATATCGCCAGACTCCCAAGCCTTGTTGAGCGGAATACACGAATCCGCATTGTAAACTTTACCGTCTATGTCCACATATCTGGGCTTACTCATGAGGTTCAATTTTTTACACTGAAAGATATTAAAATATAAATGCTTGCGGACTGATTATTTTTGGATACTTCTCCCATTGTTGGTGGAGAAAGCACAAATTTCACCTAAAAATTTAAAATTATGTCAATAAAAATAGGATGCTTCGCCCTCATCAACCCTTTTTCTACACTAGACAAACAACTGGATCAAATCCGGGAACTCGGCATAAAATACGCCGACCTTACAGACAATACCGATGGAGCCTGCCTTGGCAATGAATATGGCTTTACCGCTGTTGCCAGCCTGGATGCCAATCCATTTGACCTCCAGCGCATGTTCAAATCCAGGGGTCTAACCATGACCAGCGTTTGTGCCCATGCCAACCTTTTAGATCCTACGGCACCTTGGCGATACGGCACTTCACAGATTATCAAAGCCGTGAAGATAGCGGGCGCCATCGGGGTAAAACATGTCATTACCTCCGAAGGAGACCCCAAAACCAATTTTGGCCATCGACTAGACGATGATCAGGCCATATTTGCGATTGCCGAAAAGCTAAATGCCCCATTGGAAATAGCGGCAGATTATGGGGTAAAAATATTGCTTGAACCCCATGGGCGCATCACAGACTCCGCCTTGCTGATGGAGCGCTTGTTCGACAAATGCGACACTGAGTCTTTGGGAATTAACCTTGATACCGGCAATCTATGGCTCGGCGGCGGTGAACCCTTAACATTTATCGAAAAATTCGGAAGCAAAATCGAACATGTCCACTGGAAAGATCTTGGAGCCGAACTATTGCCACAGCGTGGAAAGCTATATGGCTGCGGCATGAGCACCATTGCTCTGGGAGATGGGGTCATTGGCATAGAAAAATATATGAAAAATTGGTAAAAAGCGGGTTCGATGGGTATTCAACCTTGGAGATCGCCGGTGAAGATGCGGTAAAGAAAAGTCTTCAGTTCCTCAGAAACCTGGGGGCAGAATAGCCTTCGCAAGCTGAAAATTTAAAATGGTTTGAGTGTCGTTTTGTTTTGATGTGATCTCTTAACAAAAAAAATACACAGCGGCGATCGGAAGTGTCATTCCGCTTTTCAAAAGCCTTGAAGGGGTGACGCATCTCCCGCATGGGATATTTATGTAAATTGAAATGGAATCAACTAATTTTTGAACATGAAAAACTGGCTATTTTTAATCATCGCCTTATGGTGTGTCAAATGCACTCCAAATCCGGTCGATGATGCAGACAAAAAGCTAAAAATTCTGATTTTATCAGGAAGGAACAACCATGAATGGCAAAGTACCACAGCTCTGCTGGTGAAAATGTATGCACGTCAGGGAGACTTTGACGTATCGGTAACCGAGTTGCCGGACACACTGACTTTCGAAACGTTAAAACCTTTCGATGCTGTGGTGAGTAATTGGTCGCCTGGCCAGACCATAGCTTCCGCTGGCCTGCAGCTGCTGAAAAGGGATTGATGGATTTTATTGAAGCAGGTGGTGGTTTTGTGGTAATTCACGCAGCCAGTGCCACATTTTACGATTGGCCTGAATACCAGCAGATGGTGGGCACCACCTGGGGCGACAGCACCGGGCATAGTGCAGCATCCCCACACAAAATCGTGATCAAAGACAACACACACCCAGTCACCCGCGGAATGACCGACTTTTGGATCACGGACGAGCTGTGGGTAAACGCAGGGATAAATGCCGAATTGCACATTCTTGCCGAGTCTTTTTCTGACACCACCAATGCGGGGCGCGTCGTGATGGAACCTGTTATGCACTGGAAGGAAGTGGGAAAAGGACGGGTATTTCACAGTATACTTGGCCACGATGATAGAGCCATGAAAAACACGGCCTGGCAGACATTGTTGCTGAGAGGCACCGAATGGGCCGCCACCGCAAATGTGACCATTGCACTACCTCCAGACTTACAAACCAATGAGCAAGTAGAAAAAAACAGGTACTCCTGGCTGGCGAGCGACAGTTCCATTGCTTTGCTCAACCAAGGGGAAATCATGTGGCAGTACAATTACCTTACGGTAAAAGGTAAACCATACTTTCATCCGGTAAGGATTAACAACAGCACGCTCACCTGGCTTAGCCCCGAAGACCACCCCTGGCACCTGGGCATTTGGCATTCGTGGAAATACATCAATGATGTAAACTACTGGGAATATGACCTGTCCGAAGGTGTTGAACCTTTTAATTACCTGGGTATCACAGAAGTGCGCGATATCCAGATAGAAAAAGGGAGCGACTTCTCCTGCGTTATGCACCTTCAAATAGCATATCACGAAAAAAATGGCCCGGATTTGATGCTGGACAACAGGAAAATAATGGTTTCGCCACCCGACAGCGCCGGATTGTATTTCATAGACTTTCAATTGGATATTTCGGCATTGGCCGACTCTGTAGAACTAAACCGGACACCCCTGGCACACGAACCCAACGGCCAATCGTGGGGAGGCTATGGCGGGCTTTCTATCCGTTTCCATCCAGATTTGTTCGATCCACAGTTTATCAATCCCGATGGAAGCACAGATATGAAACATGGTGAGCCACAGGCTTGGAAATTCTTTGGATTGAGAAATATCTTTGGCGACAACATTGGGATCGCCGTTTTCACAGAGAGCGGAAACCTCAGCCATCCCGAACCTTGGTTTATGTCGGCTTCCAATGACCATCCTTTTTATTTTTTCGGGCCGTCACCTCTTTTTTATAACCCTTATACTTTGGAAAGCGGGGACAGATTGCAACTGGGCTACAGGATGCAGTTTTATGTCGGTGACACCGATAAGGACTTATTAGCACGAGATTATCAGACATTTTTAAACAAGTAAATATCAGTATGGATACTAACAATCCCAAAACAATGAAAAGAAGGACATTTTTGAACAAAACAGCACAGGGCATCGCCTTCGGGCTGGCAGCACCTACCCTATTACCTTCGTGCGCCCGGCAAGCCAGCAACCAAATAATGGTGGCACATATCGGTGTAGGTGGTATGGGCATGGATGTATTGCAAAACTGGCTGATGCCCGTGACAGGTGCATACAATATCGCCACCTGCGATACCTGGCAAAAAAGAAGGGAAAGCGCGACCAACTACATCAACAATACGTACAAAGAGCAAGGTATAAAAGCACCAAAGAGCATTCCATATCTGCATTTTGAGGAAATCCTCGAACGCTCCGATATCGATGCTGTGGCCATTACCACGCCCGACCATTGGCATGTGCCATTGGCCATAAAAGCAGCCAGGGCGGGCAAACACATCTTGCTGGCCAAACCGCTCGGGCTGAGCTATCCCAACTTTAAAATACTGGAACAAGAGGTTAAAGCCAATGGCGTCAAGTTTCACTACGGCACACAGCAGCGTGCCATGAACCACATGAAGGTGGCAATTGGTCTGATCAAAGACGGTGCCCTTGGCCAAATAGAACGAGTGGAGGCCTGGGCTCCCGGCAAAAATCCGGTCGAGTCGCCGCAATGCGTAGAAGCACCAGTACCCGAAGATTTTGATTTTGATAAATGGACCGGCCCGGCTCCATTGAATACCTATTGCCCGGAAAGGGTCACTAATAATGCCTCCTGGTTTCAGTGGGACTACAGTATAGGCTTTATGGCAGGATGGGGCGCACACCCACTCGATATCATGATCTGGGCACTAAAGGATCAAATGGACGGGGAATACAATTGCGAAGGTACGGGCACCTTTTGGGAGCCAGGTGGCATATACAATAATATCTATTCCTGGGATGTAAATTATGAATACAAATCCGGAATAAAACTGCGATTTATGAGCACTGATATCGTAGAGCAACAAAACGTCTGGCACTACCGCACCAACAAAGAAAACAACAACACCACATTCTTCGGAAGTAAAGGATGGATTTCCGTTGGCCGGTTTACTGCCGAATCAAACGTGCCTGAGATCAGCAAAAAGTTTAAGGAATTTCCCCGGGATCAGAATGGGCGCATTATTTACGATGCCAACCGTATCGGCCAGGAATTCATCGATGTGATTAAGGGAAATATTCCGGAAACAAACCCACTCGACGAAGCCATCCTTTCGGACTGTGTAAGCCATATGGGCAATATTGCCATCCGCACCGGACAGAAGATAAGCTGGAACCCCGTACTGGGAGAGGTGGTGAATAATGACCAGGCCAACAGTTGGTTTGTAAGAGCGATGCGCGAACCATACACTGTATAACCTTAACCTGCAACCTATTTTTAATACACATTTTTCTACATTTTATGTCAAGTAAATATATTATCGCCGCCAACATGGAGTTTGTGCGCAGCGCAGACAAGTCATTTATAGATGGAGTGAAAATAGCCTCTGAGCTGGGTTATCAATACATCGAACCCATGGTGCATACCGGTTGGGAACTCCTGAGCGAAGTGAACTATTTCCATTCATTTTCGATGGAAGAAGACCCACTATTGATGAAAGAAATTTGCGATGCGCAGGGCATCTGCGTGAGAAGCATCAGCGGCCACAGCCCATTGATGAAACCCGAAGCCGCCATTCCGCGATTGACAAGGGCCATAGTGCTGGCAGATGCAGTTGGAGCCCGCTTTGTCAATACCGACGAAATGGTAAAACCCGACTGGATGAGCGATGAAGAAGCCCACCAGGCCATGTACTATACCCTGCGCAAGATAGAAATGGTAGCCCGAAGACACCAGGTGTATGTGTGCATAGAGCCGCATGGCATCTACACCAAAACTGCCGCAGGGCTGTTAAAAATCGTTGATTTGGTAAAGTCGCCCTGGATCAGGGTAAACTGGGACACGGGCAATTCTTACCTGGCCGGCATCGAAGACCCGTACGAAGGACTGGAATTGGTAAAAAACCAGGTCTTCCATGTGCATGCCAAAGACATTAGTCTGGCTCAAAGCCAAAGTGAACGCGGCAAAGTGACCGGAACCCCGGTCGGCTGCGCCTGTGGTGAGGGCGTGGTCGATTGGGAACGGGTGCTGGACATACTCGACCCGCTCAATCGCGAAATCATACTTAGCGTGGAATGCGGCACCATTGCCCAGGCGAAGAGCAGTTTGAACTTCTTGAATGGCTTGTTGAAAAAAAGGGCTTAGAACAATGTGGTACCATACATTTTTCTAAACCCTTATATTTACCAACGTAGGTCTTCAGCTTGCCATTCTCATTAGCTCATGTCGCTTTGCCGGGGTAATGGCATTTCTGAGTTTGGCTAAATTTTGTGATTTTTTCTTTCGAAAAATTGATTCGTCTTTGTAATGCATAATATCCGCGCCTTCTGCATTGGATTTGTTGCACAACAGGCCGATATTCAAAATCCGGGCTCCTTGCGGGCTCAAATTTTCCTGTATTATCTGCCGAACCACGTCAGGCAGACTGCGATTTTGTGCAATTTCCGAGGTAGCATCCATCTCGCAAATATCACCATCGAGACGGTCTCCTGATTGACACCAAAAATGAGTCTCAATATTCCTATTATATTTCCGGCTGAAATTGGAAGAAAGATTTCGAAAAGTCCTGTTCAGAAAACTACCCAACTTATATTCCACATTATATTCAAATTTTCCATCTTTTATTCGGTTGATCAGAAGGAGGACACCTTCCTGCAAGACATCATCTGCCATTTCTTCTTGAAGGTGATACTGTCGCGCAACTTTAATGGCATTGGGTTTATATTTTAGAAATAACTTGTGGAGCTGGTGGTTGAAATGCGGGGAATTAATATCCTTGTTCTCAGATATCAATTCGAATAGTAAAAACTCAAAATCAATAGTGGAAATGGCATAATCTTTTTTCATTATAGCGCGCTTTAGATGGACGGACAACTTTTACGCTACAAAAAAAATCTATGTGCTTGACAGCTTATGTCAAAAGTCGCTACACCCAAAAAATTTATAAACTTGGCCGATATTAATTTTATGCCAGACCATGCCTGACAATTTTGAGTTAAGAGTTAAAGTCGTGTAGTTGGCGAAATGAGCTTGACTTTTTCGAAGTCGAACATACTTAACTAAACGACACTTTTTTATGAGTATATAATAAACTATTTGACCGGAATGGTCGTGGCATTTTGCTTTTCATTGCCACGATCGGGGTTCGAACTGGTCATTAAAAGCCTTGGTTTTGGTTAGAATGTATTCGATTAGTTCCTCGCCTTTAATTATTTGAATGTTGTCCATTTGACTTAGAATAAATCTGGCGGCACCATCCAGATGGTGAATTATACCGTGAAAAATATAGTGTTCTTCTACCTTGGTGAGAAAATGATAGGCTTGAGGATATGATTCCCTCAGTCTGGTTACAGACGCATGGTTCAATTTGAGGATAATTTCCAGATGCTCATCGCCATTATATCCAAAAGGATCAAGTTTGAAGCTTTCATGCAAATTTTTATGTGTTTGAGGTTTGTCCAATTCCTGGATATCGCCTATTCTGCACACTCTGAACTGCTTATTAACGCCTTCATTGATATGAAATGCATAGATGGTCTGGTAATTGGGCGAAAAGCTGTGAGGCTCCACAAAATAATCGCGAATGGCATTGCCATTTACGGAGTGATAATTTTTCAGAATAATCTTCGACTCCTTTTTTACTGCCCTTTTGAGCTTATTAATTATACCGTTGATTCTGGCTTCGACCACGTTGTTGGCCAGTGGGTGAAGTTCTGAATTGATATACAGTTTTTGCAGGATCCCATCTTTGAGGGTATGGTTAAAAGCATTGTTCTCTAATAAATCTTTGATAAGGTTGGCTTCATCAATATCAAAATTGAGCATATTGTCACCTCGGTCTCCGGCAACAATAAACCATCTTTCCCCTCCAATCTCTTTGTCAATCGGAAATCCGTTTTCCTCCAGCAAGTCCTTGTACCTGTATATGGTTCGTTCACTCACTTCAAGGTCTTCGGCCATAGACTTGATCGTGCGCCCATGCGGTACTTTTAACATTGAGATTATTTTTAACAGCCGATTAAATTTTTCCTGTTCTCCGTTCATCGCCATAGGTTCAGTTAGTTATGATAAAAGTCACTCATCGACTTATTGGAAAAAAACAACTTAATCATGATAAATTACATATGTGGAGGATGTCTGACAAATAAGAACCTTTGGTGAAGGACGCCGCGATTATTCCGCAGCCAATATCTCAAAATATAAGACATGCAACAGTATTGTCAGGCTGTTAACATCTTATCGGGTATATCTTGCAGGTAGTTTATGCTGGATGAGAAAAGTGAGCCTCTGGTGAAAATTTTAACATTAAAAAGCCTCTCAGTATAACTGAGAGGCGAAGGTGTGATCCCGCTGGGACTCGAACCCAGGACCCTCTCCTTAAAAGGGAGATGCTCTACCAACTGAGCTACGGAATCGTTAAAAATGCTTGATTTTCTCTAAGTCATTTCCGTAATTGGACTGCAAATTTAGGATTCTATGAGAAAAAGCCAAAACCAAAATATAAATTTATTTATATTTTTTCTTGCCATTTTTTTAAGTGTTTCTATTTCAGCTTTTTGCGATTCCCCAAAAGAAAAATTATCGCTGGCTGACTCCCTTTTTAAGCAAAAAAAATACACTCAGTCCTTCGAATTGTATGAGAATATACTCTTCTCAGACAAGAAAACTTCATCGGCCATGCTATTGAAAATGGCCTTTATAAAGGAGGGTCTGGGCGACTTTACCAATGCATTGTATTACCTCGATCTATATTATCAGAAAACGTATGATAAAAAGGTGCTTAAAAAAATGGAAAAACTCGCCGAACAACAAAATTTGTCTGGCTACGATTACGACGATATGGTGCTTTTTCTTAATATCTACCACCGCTACCAGGTACAAATCGACATCATCATTGTCGCCCTGGCCTTTTTAGCCTTTGGCATGTTGTGGTATGAGAAAAAAAACAAGAAACTCAACGGACCTTATGCCGGAAGTGTATTCGCGGCGGTGCTTGTTGCCTTGCTCCTACTCAATAACTTTGCCCGAGAGCATACCAAAGCCATTATCACTGCGCCATCGGCCTATCTGATGAAAGGCCCTTCGCCCGGGGCACCCCTTTTGGATATTGCCACACAGGGCAATCGGGTAGAGATATTGGGCCAAGAAGATGTATGGGTGAAAATATCATGGAATGACCAGCCTGCATTTATAAAGGCCTCAAATCTTAAAGCACTCAAACTTTAGTTTTGCTTCAGTGCCGTCCGAAATATAATTTTTTTTCACTTACTGCTTTGCTGGAATTTTTACTACTTTCAAGCCCAATCACTGAACATGGGGTAAATGAATGAATATCTTCTAAAAGCCATAATCCGTTTGTTTGCCATTGTGGCCAAAGGCAATGTGACTGATGAAAGCCGGGAGCGGATTAAGTTTATAGTATATAGACAAGCCAGTAGTGAAAATGCCGAAGAGTACCTTAAAATATTTGAAGAATTTACCTGCCAGGTAATCGAAAAACAATATGCCCCCCCTGCCCAGGGCGAATGGGCATGGATCAGGAGACAGAAGAGTTTGTGGAAGAGTGGGCCAATATCATGCTCATTTGCAAGCGCATCAATCTCGAAAGCTCCCTTTTCCAAAAAATAATCGTACTGCTGCGGGTCATAGAATTGTCGTACGAAGGAGGCGCTCTGTCTGAGCGGCAAGACAACCTGATATATTATATCGGGCAAACGCTCAACATAAAATCAAAAATCGTAGAAAGGATTAAAAAATTTGTCCTCGGCAAAGATATTTGTGATCTGTCGAATGGAAATATTTTAATCATTGACAATGATGAGGCAAAGGAATATGGCAAGTGCAAGCATTTGGTGATGCAGGGCCTCACGGGCTTTATTGCTGTGCTGTACTTGCCCGAAATCGAAAATTATATCATCAAATATGTGGGTGCATCGCACATATTGCTCAATGGTGCCACCCTCAACAATAAGTTTATCTACAACTTTCCTTCCGGCAGCAACATACGTGGCGACAAGCTCAAGGCGATTTATTATAGCAATGTGGTGAGTCAGTTTAAGGTGACTCAGGATGTAAATAAAATCAAACTAACCGCCGATGACATTTGGGTGCATTTCAAACAAGGCAGAATCGGACTCAGAAATATCTATCTCAACGAAGAATCGGGCAAGCTGATAGGAATAATGGGTGCCAGTGGTGCCGGTAAATCTACCCTGCTTGAAACCCTGAATGGCAAAATAAAACCCAGGCATGGGTCGGTGGTGATCAATGGCATCAACATTCACAAAGAACCGGACAAATTGGAAGGCCTCATAGGTTACGTGCCCCAGGACGACTTGTTGATGGAAGAACTCACTGTTTACCAAAACCTGCTCTATGCTGCTAAACTGTGTTTTGCTGATCATAACGAATACGAATTGAACGCACTGGTGAACAGTACCTTGCAAACCCTCGGAATCTACGACACAAAAGATCTGGTCGTTGGAAACGCCCTTGAAAAAACGATAAGTGGCGGACAACGCAAACGACTGAATATTGCACTGGAGCTGCTGCGCGAGCCCGCTATTCTTTTTCTCGACGAGCCAACCTCCGGACTTTCATCCAGGGACTCCGAAAACATCCTGGACCTGCTTAAGGAGCTTTCGCTCAAAGGCAAACTTGTGTTTATGACCATCCATCAGCCTTCATCAGATATTTTTAAAATGTTTGACAATCTGCTCCTGCTCGATGTAGGCGGCTATCAGATTTACTATGGCGACCCGGTCGAAGCCATCGTCTATTTCAGAGCCGTGGTAAATATGATACAACGCGACCAGGGGTCATGCATCACGTGTGGCAATGTGAGTGTTGAGCAGATATTCAATATCATAGAAACCAGGGTGGTGGACGAATACGGCAAGTTCACCAGCCAACGTCGCATCTCACCCAAAGAATGGGGAGAGCACTTCAGAAAAAGATTGCGCCCTAAAATAAAAAATGAAAACGCCCCGCTTCCGCCCACCAACTTTAAAATACCAAGCTGGATAGATCAATTCAGGGTTTTCAGCAAAAGAGATGTCCTGGCTAAGCTCAAAAACGCTCAATATCTCATCGTCAACTTTGCCGAAGCTCCCCTATTGGGTATCATTATTGGCTACTTTATCAGATACTACAACCCTGGCGACGACAACCAACTGGGCTACACCTTTTCCAACAACAGCAATATACCTTACTACTTTCTCATGAGCATCATCGTTGCCCTGTTTATAGGACTGTCGGTGAGTGGTGAGGAAATCATCAAAGATCGCCGGATACTGCAAAGGGAACGCTTTCTGAACCTGAGCAAGACCAGCTATCTCAGTTCTAAGGTGGTAATCATGTTTGCGATTTCCGCCATACAAACCCTCACTTATGTGCTCATGGGCAATATGCTGCTGGAATTCAAGGGCATGTTTTTCTCTTATTGGTTTGTCATATTTACTACCGCATGTATTGGCAACCTTATCGGGCTCAATATTTCTGCTGCCTTCAATTCAGTCATCACCATCTACATCATGATACCGATCATTCTGATACCGCAACTGATGTTCAATGGTGTAGCCATCGACTTTGACAAACTCAATCCCGAAATAAGTGCCAGTGACCGGGTGCCCATGCTTGGTGAAATGATGGCCTCTCGATGGGCTTTTGAGGCAGTGATGGTGCGCCAATTTAAAGACAACGAATTCGAAAAGCCCTTTTATCCCTTCGATAAAGTAAGAGCCGATGCCGACTACAAAACCGGATATTATCTTAAGCAATTGGAAACAAACCTCGCCCAGGCCAATGCAGCCCTGCGTGGAGAGTTGCCCCGCAGTCAAATTGCTGAACACCTGGACCTGATACGACATGAACTACGCAAAGAACTCGCTCTTTTTAGTGCCGATGACAGGGTAGATTGGCAAATGTTGCATCCCGACAAATTTGATTCTGCCACCAGTGAATCTATCGAGCAGCAATTCGCCAAACTGACGGCCGTGTACAACAATAGAAAAAACACCGCCATGAAGCAGATTGACTCCCTCAAAAGCAAATTGACTGCCACCCAGCAATTGGAAAAGGAATACTTTGACAAAAAAAATTCCTACACCAACGATCAGGTCACTAACATTCTCGCCAATCATGGCCTGGTACTTACACCAATTTTGGAGGTGGGCAATTCGCTGATTCGCAAAGTAAGTCCTATATTTGCCACGCCGGAAGTACCCGAAAACAGGTGGAATTTTCGCACCTTTTATTATGCTCCGCAAAAGTATTTTGCTGGGCATTATTTCGATACGTATTGGTTTAATATGGCCATTCTGTGGCTGATGGTATTGGCAGGACTACTTGCCCTTTATCTCGATTTGTTAAAGAAATTTTTATTATTATTTGCTAAAATAGGTGACTACAAATTCAGAAAAAAACTCAGAAAGGCTCAATTATCCCTCAGGAAGTAAGTGGGAAGATATCATTGGCTACTCCAGGGTAGTAAAAATGGGCAACATTGTAGAAATGTCGGGCACTACAGCCACAGACGAAGATGGTCAGGTGCAAGGCATCAATGACCCCTACCAGCAAACCAGGTATATACTTGGGAAAGTAGCCAAATACCTGCAAATGGCCGGAGCAACTATGGAAGATGTGATACGCACCCGCATATTTGTGACGGACATAAGCCAATGGGAAGCAGTAGGCCGCGCCCATGGTGAATTTTTTGGCGACATAAAACCCACCACAAGTATGGTGGAAGTGGCCAAACTGATCAATCCGGAGCTGCTAGTAGAAATAGAAGTTTCTGCAGTAGTCCATTCTTAAGAAAGTGTTACTTTCCGGTTCTACTGCCTGCCTGACTCGGGCAGGTGTCTGCTTGCTTTTTTTTGGAGCATAAAGCCCCAATGGTGAAACTATTACTACTGTGGAAACATACACCTACCATTATCCAAAACCCTCGGTAACCACCGATTGCATTATTATTAATGAAGACAAGGTCTTACTCATCAAAAGGTTAAAAGACCCTTTTGAAGGAAAGTGGGCATTGCCGGGTGGTTTCGTGGAAATAGATGAAGATTTGCCTGATGGCGCCACACGCGAATTGGAAGAAGAAACTGGCCTGGCAAATATTGCGCTTGCTCAATTTGCAACATATGGCCTGCCTGGTCGCGATCCGCGGGGTCGTACCATATCGGTGGTATATGCAGGCTCAATATCCGGAGATGCTCCGCCGCTCGTGCCGGGAGATGATGCCACCGAGGCTCGTTGGTTTCCGCTGGCTGAATTGCCTCCTTTGGCTTTTGATCATGATACCATTATTCAAGATTATCTCCGGCAAAGCAACAAATAGCACATACAAAGCCAGACGGGACAGGAAAACAAATAGTCAGCCAGCGTGTAAAATACATAAATCCGATCCTCATTAGCGTATTTGTTGGTGATGCATCGGATCAAATGATGCCTGGTTTCTGAATAAAATTTCTCGAACTAATGAAACGAAAACCCACTCGGGCATTGCCAGTCGGCAATTACAACATTCTCTAATACTAGTCCAAAACAGCAGCTTTTTGAGAAGATGTTTTTATAAATAAGGTCCGCTTAAACGAAAATTTTTTGTTTGATTAAACAAAGAAGAATAAGCAGTTTCGGCCGTAGTATTGGTACTTAAGAACACTCTCAGCGTGTATCCATTTTAGCAAAGTCCGCCCCCGGATTCAAATTTGATGCTGCTAGACACATCTGTCTATCCGGTCTTTTTTTGCAACAGCATGCTTGACAAGCGCGTTAATTTATCGTAATATTGCAATCTAACAATTTTGCGATGGGACTTACGAAATCTTTCAACTTCGATGACAAGCAAAACCAGTTGGCCGCCTATGCCAAAGCATTGGCTCACCCAGCCCGAATTGCCATCATTCAGCAAATCATTACGCACAAGACTTGTATTGTCGGCTCACTTACCGATGTGCTGCCACTATCGCAATCAACCATTTCCCAGCATCTTAAAGAATTAAAAAACAGTGGAATCATCAAAGGAGAAATCGAAGGCCCTTCCATTTGCTATTGCATACACAATGAAAATTGGAAAATAGCAAGAGAAATGCTGGACAATCTTTTTGTACAAATAGATCAGCGCTGTGGTCAATGAAAAAAAATTAATAAAACCCCATAAAAATGAATACTGAAGAAACATTGAAAAAAATTGTCAGGGAAAAATATGGCGAACTCGCCATGAAGGATAGCAGTAAAAACAGCTCGTGCTGTAGTCCTGCTTCCAGCTCATGCTGTGGACAGGATGCTGACCTCACCGTCTTTTCAGAAGATTACAGTAAGCTTGAAGGGTACAATCCCGATGCCGACCTCGGCCTGGGATGTGGTTTGCCTACCGAGTTTGCCAGGATAAAAGCAGGTGACACGGTAGTTGACCTTGGTTCGGGAGCGGGAAATGATTGCTTTGTTGCGAGGCAAATAGCCGGCCCCTCCGGTAAAGTAATAGGCGTGGACATGACTCCAAATATGATAGAAAAGGCCAGAGCCAATGCCACTAAACTTAAGCTTGAAAATGTGGAATTCCGTCTGGGTGAAATAGAATTTTTGCCTGTGCGAGACGAGGAAGCAGATGTGGTGGTGAGCAATTGTGTGCTCAACCTGGTGCCAAACAAAAAACAAGCCCTGGCAGAAGCTTTCAGGATATTGAAAAAAAATGGGCATTTTAGCATTTCAGACATCATTACTTACGAAAACATACCATCGGGGCTAAGGGATGAGGCGGCACTGTATGCCGGCTGCGTGTCTGGCGCCATGATCAAAGAGAACTACCTCCAATTGATAGAAAATGCCGGTTTTAAAAATATCGTCGTTCAGAAAGAAAGAAAAATAGAATTGCCGGAATCAATGTTATCCAAATATTTGGATCAGGACGGTGTTGAACGATTTAGGAATGAGTTCGCCGGTATTGCAAGCATCACGGTATATGCAGAAAAGCCATGCTGCTCAAACCAAAGCCCATGTTGTTAGTTTAAATACATGTATCAAGCAAAAACTATAAAAATTGTTCGAAAAATTAAAGGAAACATTGGTATCGCTGCTCAGCGATACCAATCAAATTTCTGAAGAAAGAAGGGCATTGCTCGATGAGTTGGCCATGTACATCAGTGCCAAACTGACCTCGCAAGCAGAAGTATCGTTGGTCTTTATTTGCACGCACAATTCGCGAAGGAGCCACATGGCGCAAATTTGGGCTCAGGCTGCTGCCTATTATTTTGGGCACAAAGGAATAAAAACATATAGTGGCGGCACCCAAAAAACATCATTTAACTACTCGGCCATAGAGGCACTCAAAAAAGCAGGTTTTAAAATCCGTGTAGTTAAAGATGGCAAAAACCCAAAGTACAGAATCAGGTTTGCCAAAAGGCTGATCATATGATCTGTTTTTCTAAAAAGTATGACCACAAAAAGAATCCAAAAGATGGTTTTGTGGCCATCATGACCTGTTCAGATGCCGACGAAGCCTGTCCCATCATCAATGGAGCGCACTACCGGACTACCTTAAAATATGATGACCCCAAAAAGTACGACGGCACCGAAAAAGAAGCTAAGGCCTACTCTGAAAGGTCGCTACAAATCGGTAGAGAAATGCTATATGTTTTCCGGCAGGTAGCCATGAAGTATGCCCCTTAGTTTCCTGACTTTTGTTCCAACTCGTCTAACCGGTCGGCCAATTCTTTTTCTTTGGTAATGTCGCGGGTCATCACAATGGTACCAAGTACTTTACCCTCTGTATCTTTGAAGGGGAGTCGGGAAGTCAGCCCCCAGATTTTAACGCCCTTGGCTATTTCAATTCTCTCCTCCACATCCAATACCGATCTTTGGCTGCTCATTATCTCCTTTTCGGTGTTATGGCTTTTTTGGAAGTGCTCTTCCCCAAAAAGATCTCGGTCAGACCTGCCGATCACATTTTTGTATCCTTGTTCTTTCAGTGTCTTCTGTTTCGATTTGCTTACTTTCAGATAGTTGCCATTCCGATCCTTTACCGTTACTCGCTCAGGAATCACTTCCATCAAGGTATTGAGTATAGCATTTTCTGTTTCCAGGTTTTTCTTTTCCGTTATTATAATTTCTTGCTGAGCTTTTAGTTGAGCTTCTGTCTCAGCGGCCTGCTGAAGCAAAGATTCCACTTCTGCATTTTTTCTTTCCATCTGTTCCTGTGTAGCTTGCAGCTCTTCCATGTTTTGCCTCATTTCTTCTTCCTGTGCCCGCATTTCTTCAGTTTGCTGTTGCGACTGCTCCAGCAGGTGGCTTGTATTTTCGGCAGTGCGCACATTGGTAATGGCTGAAGCAATGGTTTCACCCAATTTTTCCACAAAAGCGATTTCGTGCGATTTGAACTTTTGCAGTGAGGCCAGTTCAATCACCCCTTCTATTTTATCGTTCAGCAGCAATGGCACGATCAAAATACTATCGGGTCGGGCATCTCCCAGCCCGCTGGTGATATTCACGAAGTCCTGGGGAACATCGGTCATGTAGATGGTTTCCTTTTCGAGATAGCATTGGCCTACCAGTCCCTGGCCAATTTCGATCCGTTTTTCTACGGTTTTTATTCTATCATAGGCGTAGCAGCCCATCAGCTCCAGATAGGGTTCATGACCAATTTCATCATTGAGTATGAACAGCCCTCCCTGCTGGGCATCGAGATACTTTACCAGACTTACGATGAGCTTTTCCGACAAGGCTTTAAAATTCCGCTGATTGGATCTCACGATTTCGGCAAAATCAGAAAGCCCCTGCGAGGTCCAAAGCCTTACCTCATCTTCTTCTTTTACTTTTATCATCTGGTCGCGCATAGTGGTCAATTCACCAGCGATATTCCCACGGTTTAGCGATTCATTTTCGACTGTGAGGCCATTCCAGGTTATAGCGTAATCTTCTTTGGCTATGCTATTGATAAAGCCGGTGGCTTCTTTGAGGTTCTTGATCAGCGAATCGATAATGACCACTTCGTTTTTTGTGTCTATCTCGTCCCCAGAATCGAAAATGAATTTTCGATTGCTGTCTTCCAATTTATCAAACAACTCCTTCCTGATTTTCTTATTCCTCTTGATGGACATTACTGACATCATTAAAATTGGAATTCCAATCAAATCAGCAATATCTGAGACACCATCATCCTTATGATCATGCCATTGTAGTTTTCTTCCGCTATTTTCAATAATTCATTTTCGAACTTGAATATTTCGCTGCTTACCGGTGAATATTGCTTATATGCTTCTGAACCCGGATCTGTCCTGAGAATGTCAATTGCACCGCTTACATCACCAGATTGAGCCATTTTCACCATTTGTTCCACCAGCTTCATGTAGCGGTCTATGGCATTGAATGCCGGCGTCAATTTGTCCACCTCAAAACCCTGTTTTTCCAACAAGGCTTCCATCGTCTCAAAGTTCTTTTGATAATTCCCTATGGCACCATTGAAGGGTGCCAATAATTTGTCGTCTTGTTCGATCAGATAGCCTCTGAGCCCTAAATCGGCCATGATCACAAATGAATTCATCGATTCTACACTTCGGTTGGCTTCTATTACTTGTTGCTTGGTGGCCGCATTTTCCAGTAATAAGGTGCGATAGTACAGCGTAAAAACCGCATTGGTAATGATGACAAACAGAATGATGTAAATGGCAGAGATCAGCCCGTTTTCTCTGAAGAAGTTTTTTAGATCATTAATCATATCGGTGTAGGTATAAAAAATTTTGTATTAGAAAAACTTTTTTAAATACGCTATGCTTATTCTTGAGCCCCTATTTAAAAACGGGGAAGGTTGGTACCTGTAAAAATAATGGTTATTGAGATTGCTCAATGTACATTATGAAAAAAAGGGGCAAAATAATAGCGCCTTTGCCGGGCAATGCCAGTTATTTTTTCCCTTCAAATTCTTCCAGCCTTCGTTGCATTTCCACCCATTCTGTTATGTCCATCTGAATGCCCAGTAGGCCTTCTTGATGAAGTGAGGTGATTTTAAAAGCCTTCTTCACGCTTTCCATTACTACTTTTTTATTGTCGACCGTTTCTTCCACGATTTGTCGTGCCTCCCCCTTTTTCATTATTTCCAGCTCTTGCGCTCTCCACTGATCGGCTGTTGCCTTATCTACAAAATCATAATCGCTTTTGCCAATAAGTTCATCTACAGGCAGCCCATGAAAATCGGCTACCTTTTTGTTGGCCAAAAATAATTTGCCTTCTGCATCTTTGACAAAAACCCTCTGAGGCAATTGGTCGAGTATTTCAATCATCATTTTTTTGAAGGATGCAGCTTCTTTCTCGGAATCCTCCATATTTCTGGCAGCTTCCTCTTGTAGTTCCTCCAGGGCTTCCATCTGCAATTTCATGCTTTCTTCGTTTTGCGACGCCTGGCTTAGCAACGCTTCCACTTCTTCGTTTTTGCGGTGCATTTGCTCTTGTGTGGCCTGGAGCTCTTCCATATTTTGCCTCATTTCTTCTTCTTGCGCACGCATTTCTTCCGCTTGCTGCTGCGATTGCTCCAATAGCCACTTTGTACTTTCATTTATTTTGACTGAGGCAATGGCAGAGGCTACAGATTCTGCAAGCCGCTCTATAAACTCAATCTGATGTGCTTGAAATTGCTTGATGCTGGCTATCTCCAGCACACCAGCCACTTCTTCATTAATTTTTAGCGGGACTACAAGCAAGGTAGTTGGATTGGCCTGACCCAAGCCCGAAGTAATTTCCACATAACCTTCCGGGATATTTGTCAGATAGGTGGTTTCACCTTCCAGATAGCACTGACCCACCATGCCCTGTCCTATTTCTATTTTTTTCTCAAGAAATTTTTTGCGCTGATAGGCATAGCAACCCATTAACTCCAGGTATTTATGCTTTTGCTCATCTTCATTTACAAAAAACAACCCTCCTTGCTGTGCACCTAAATATTCCACAATATTGGCTATCAGTTTTTCCGACAACTCATGCAAGTCATTTTGGTGTTTTCGTATCAGCTCGGCAAATTTCGATAATCCTTCATTGGTCCAAATTCTTATTTCATCTTCTTTTTTTGCTTTGCTCATCTGATCGCGCATCATCAGTAATTCTCCCGCAATATTGCTTTTATTCAACTCTTTATTGTCCTGATTCATGCCTTCCCACTCGATGTTGTATTGACCCAGGGTGATTTTGTTTATAAAGTTCGCCGCTCTTTTCAGATTAAGTACCAGCTTGTCTATAATGGCGTCTTCATCACGAACTTCCAATTCCTTGCCATCGTCGAAGAGGTACTGACTGTTGCTATTATCCACAAGCCTGAATACCTTGATTTTAAAATTGTTATCGCGGACAATTTTCAAAATGGCCACAATCAATATCGGGATGGCAAACAGAATGAGAAATATTTGAATAAACAAAATGACATCGATAGCTCTTTTATAATTTTCTCGGGTTTGTGTTTGCAGGTTTTGTACAAAAGTTCCTGCCTCTTGTAGAAATGGTATTAACCGCTGCCAGGCTGCAAAACCCCGGTCTTCTTCAAATATTGCAATGGCTTCATCTACTCGACCTTCATCGCACAGATCGACCATAAGCTTACACGTAAGCATATATTCATCTATGGCCTTTCGTGCTACGGCCATTTTTGTCACATCAAATCCTGCTTCTGCCAGATTAGCCTTTAGCAGGTCAAGGTTTTCGGAATAGTCGCGAATGGCATTATTATAAGGGGCAAGTAATGAGGGGGTCTGCCTGATCAGGTAGGCACGCACTCCGATATCGGCAAGCCTGATGTTGTCGTCTAATAGGGTAAGCCTGTCTTTGATGGTCTGCACACGGCTTAAGGCCTCTGAGCTTTCTATAATCACATTTCTATTGTAGATGACCAGCAGAGCATTAAGCAATATGATAATGACGATTATGACGAGGGAAATTTTCAAACCTTGGCGTTTGATCATATCTTTTATATACTCTTTCATAATAAAAAGTGTAATGGGTTGTGCAAGTACAAAAAACGATTGCAAGTAATGCACTAATTCAAACCGGAGGATTGACTCATGAATAAGTGAAGTCTATCTTTTGGAACTGAGTAAGTACAGGCTCCAAAAGTGATCATTTAATCAGAAAATTAAAACTACTTATTCCTTCATATATTACAAGCCATCACCCATTTATGCGCACCTGTACCCATCCTCCAGTTCACTTAGTCGTCTGACCTTCATCAAGGTCGCTGTTTTTTTTATGCTATAGAGGTAAGCGCTGAACTGGTTGCGCTTTTTTGCCAATTTAAAGCTCTCATATTGCGGCTTTATGCTGAATAAATGACAGCTATGGCAATATTTTGCTTGAAAAGCGATGATTTTTGTTTGCTTAGTGCGCTAAATGAAGTAGCTTTAGAGCTTTTAATCGAAGCTATTTGACTTTTAAAACCAAAATACATGACGACACTCGCTACTTCAAACCAGATTAGCAAAAAGGATTATATTTTTTCAGTGGCCATTATAGGTCTTTTCTTTTTCATTTTTGGTTTTGTCACCTGGCTAAATGGGATATTGATTCCTTTTCTTAAAACTGCATGTGAGCTTTCTGATTTCGAAGCCTATTTTGTCACTTTTGCTTTTTACGTTTCTTACCTCGTGATGGCATTGCCCTCTGCAGCGGTGTTAAAAAAGACAGGATTTAAAGCGGGCATGTCTCTAGGACTGTGGATTATGGCCGTCGGGGCGCTCATTTTTATACCTGCAGCGATGATGCGTACTTTTCCTTTGTTCCTGTTGGGGCTTTTTGTAGAAGGCACAGGGCTGGCTTTATTGCAAACAGCTTCTAACCCATATATCACCATCATAGGCCCGCCCGAAAGTGCCGCCAAGCGGATAAGCATTATGGGCATAGCCAACAAATTTGCCGGAGCCATTGCTCCGATCATTCTGGCGAGTATTATCCTGAAAGATGCCAATGAGCTGGAAGCCCAGCTCGCCTCGGTGACCGATAGCGTGGTAAGGGCCGGAATACTCGACGAGCTGGCCAGCAGGGTAGAAATGCCCTATTTGGTGATGGCTGTCATATTGGTGCTGTTGGGATTGTTGCTCAAATTTGCGCATTTACCCGATATAGACACCGATGCGGAAGAGGAGAACACCCCCCTTGCTGTTGTAAAGAAAACCAGTATTTGGCAATTTCCGCATCTCATTCTTGGTGTTGTTGCCTTGTTCTTTTATGTAGGCGTAGAAGTAATTTCCGGCGACAGCATTATCAGGTATGGCCAATCTATAGGCGTTTCCATGGATTCGGCCAAATACTACACTTCGCTAACCCTGATGGGCATGGTGGCAGGATATATTGTTGCCATCCTTTTCATTCCCAAATACTTTAGCCAGGTACTGGCCCTGAAAGTAAGCACCATATTGGGTGTGGTATTTTCGCTTGGAGCCATATTTACGCCACCTCATTACACCTTCAATATCAATTTTATTGATATCATGACGTTTCAGCCCATTGAATTGCAATTGCCTGTCACCGTCATGTTTGTAGCTTTGCTTGGGCTGGCCTGTGCCCTCATTTGGCCTGCAATGTGGCCACTGGCCCTGGCCGGTCTGGGTCGCTTCACCAAGACTGGTTCTGCATTGCTCATTATGGCCATAGCAGGTGGCGCATTGCTACCGCTTGTGTATGGCAAATTGGCAGATTTATTTTCTACCCAGCAGGCATACTGGGTATGTGTGCCTTCATTCCTCATCATTATGTATTATGCATTTTTCGGTCATAAGGCCGGAAAACAGGGTTAAAAAATGAGAATGACCAGGAGTCAGTAAGCAATGCGGGTAGTACGTAAAAAAATAGCAAGTGGAGGGAATGAGGGCGCTACTTCACACAGAAAGCTACCTATTCTGCAAAGCGCCTTGATTTTTGATGTAGAATATCAGTAATTTCCTCTGGTCTTCCTTTGGCATCGAGCGTATTCATTTCTCCTCTTGCTTTTAAAAACTATTAATTCTTACCTCGATCTTATTGATGCCAGGCTCCAGTCTGATGCTCCCAAAATGCATGTGAACTTGTTTTCCATTTCGCGTTACATCGCTATCAGTCGCGACTGTCAGCAAGAGCTCACCCACCATGTTTCCTGGCAATTCGATGTTGTAAACCTGTAATCTAGTGCTTTTCCATTCATATTCTGCCTTTATCGATCCTCGAATAGTAGGAGTAACGATCGCACTGTTTCTTAGATCGCCCAGTTGAGGATGGATTGACACCACGCCATAGCCTGGTGTAGCTGGCTGAATGCCCCACAAATACCTTGGAATGATATTGGCCGGCACAGCACCCCAGGCGTGGTTCCAGTCGGCATTGGGCTTATATTTCATATCCCAGGCTTCCATGGCCATGCTTGCGCCAGCGCTGATCATATTGTACCAACTCCGGTCATTTGTGGCGGTCATCAGTTGCAAGGCGTAGTCTGCAGCACCCGCCTGAAAAAGGGCTTCCATGAGATACTGGGCGCCATATACACTACATGCCATACCGCGTGTCTTTATAAAATTGAGCACCGGAACTTTATTCATTTCGGGCACGAGACCAAAAGCCAAAGCGAACATATTGGCATGTACAGAAGCATGTGGGGTACCCTCGCCATCTACATATGCTCCTGTGCGGGTATCAAATAATTTATCATTGATCGATTTCTTTGTCAAAGCGGCTTTGAGCCTAAAGTCCAGTTCTTCATCGGGTTTATTGAGCACACGAGCAAAATCTGCCAATATCTCCATATTTTTATAATACAAACTATTGACCACGGTATTAATGGGCATAAACACAAAACCATCACGCTCTCCTTCTTCAGTGGCCAGCTTCCAACCGGTGTCCTTTTGGGCGGGTGGCCAATCGACAATGTCATTCAATCGCTCGTCAGGATCGGAAAATCCCAGATTTAGCATTAAATCAGGCGTAAGCATATCAGACTGGGTGCTGATGAGGCCATCTTCGCGTGCCAAGGCCATTAAGCTTTTGAATTTCAATTTTTCATAATATTTCTCGATTAACTGTGTATTGCCGGTGTACATATAATCCTGATATACCATGAGCACCACATGCAGTTGCCACTCTGTAGGCCAGGTTGGATGCTGCATAAAATACTCAATGGTGCGCCTGGCCAGCGCGTATTCACGATCTGTAGTGTAGTGACTCAATTGGTTGAGGTAAGCATCGGCTTCATAAGGAATCCGTTCGCGCTCACCATCAACATAATAACCGGCAAATGACGTGGCTTTGATGGTATATTTGCACATATCCCACACCTGATTCAGTATGGTGTCATGGCTAATAAAGTTACTTTGTTCATCCTCAAAATAAGCATGGTAAGCAAGTTGAGTAACATCTTCCTGCTTGATCTTACTATTCGCTCCATGAATTTCTGCATAGCGAAATGGCATCAACACCGGAAAAGAGTCGGGTAACGCTATTGCCTTCGAATTGGTGTTGCGTTCATCGGGCCGCAGGGCTATTTGATATATTTTTTGCTCCGGTTTTACGTGCAGCTTCACCTCTTGATATCTGACCGTACCAGGTGGATGTCTGTCGACTTTATTTTCATCTAATTTTTCGCCAAGGTGAATTGTCAGGATTTCCTTTTGCCTGCAGGAATATTTTAATTCTAAGCTGGCAAAAGCGTCGCGACCAAAGTCAATGAAATAATTATTTCGGGATAAATTGGTAAATGAAACCGGTTCTAAACGGTCAATTTGGAAATTATTATTGCTCGCTACATTACCATCTGGCTGCCCTGTAGTAAATTTTTGAAGGGTTGAATACTCGGACAGCCTGTTGGATTGATCCCAAATCCGTATTTTCCAAAAGTAGCTTTTTTGAGCTTGGAGGGGTGAGCCCGCATGGACTACATTGATATTGGTATTGCTTCTGACCTGTCCACTGTTCCATACATCTCCAATATTTTTGTCGATTGAGTCCCTGCTTGACGAAACCAAGATTTGGTAGGCATTTTGAAAATTCGCCACCCCGGGTATGATCCAACTATAGTTTGGCTGAAGGCTATTTATACTTGTTCCTGTAGGGTTTCGGATAAAATCCACCATTAAGCCAAATGGCTTGCCAGAAAAGGGGTCGGCATATTGCATTGAAAGTTCGGTGCACTTTTTTCTTAAGGCCGTCAAAACAGACGCAAATTCTTCATTTTTAGCCAGATTTTTTATTTCCATCGGATCGTCCAACAAATTGTAAAGCTCCTCATCGCGCTTATCATTGACATATCGGAAATATTTCCACTGTCTGGTCCGCACGCCTTCGCTTGGCGGAATATGTTTAAAATCCCATAAATGTTCGATCAGAATAGTATCGCGATCCAAAGTGGTTTTAGCATGGTTAACCAGTGGCATCAGGCTTTTTCCCTGCCAGCTTAGTGGCTGTGGCACACCAGCCAGATCGAGCATGGTAGCCGGTACATCGATATTCAGCGTCATCTCGTCTATATCCAGGTGTTGCTTTACCCTTGGATCATACACAATCATAGGTACACGTAAAGAATTATCGTACAATAACCATTTACCGGCGAGTTGCCTTTCGCCCATGAAGTAACCATTATCGCCCATCAAAATAATTATGGTATTATCATCCAATCCTTTGCTTTTTAGTTTGTTCCTGATTTTGGCAATTTCCATGTCTACACCACTTATCATGCGATAATAACCTTTGACACTTTGCTGATATTTCTCGGGAGTATCGTATCTCCACGTCCAACGTAAGCGATTGTACCCTTCACGAACAGGCTTTGGCAGTTCGTCAAAATACTGTACATCACCCAAAAAAGGTGGCGGCATATCCATCTTTTGATATAGTGTATCGGTTTCTTTTTGCCAAAAATATTGTTCCGGAGCACTATCGTGGGCATGAGGAGCGCTAAAACTCAATGATAGGCAAAAAGGTTGCTCTTTAGGAGCCTGCTCAATAAAGTCTAAAGCCTGTTGGCCGGTGTAGCGCGTCAGATGAACAGTATCTTTATTAATGGTTTTGTAGTAGTATCCCCTCCTGTCACTAAAGTGGCCTCTGTCATAATCTTCATATACATCAAAAAGTGGATCGATAGATTGATACCGCACTCCAAATTTGCCATAAAAACCGGTAAAATATCCTGATTTTCGCAAAAGCAAAGGATAGGATTGATGATAAAAGGCCTCTTTTAGGGATCCGGTTTCAAAGTTGTATCGATGGGTTCGCTCGTGCACTCCACTGAAGATGCTCGCCCGACTGGCTGCACATATGGGCGTAGTCACAAAGGCTTGGCTAAAATAAACACCTTCGCTGGCCAATTTGTCCATTTCAGGGGTACTGATGATTTCATTTCCTGCATAGCCCTGCGCATCCCAGCGTTGATCGTCGGTGAGTATGAAGATGATATTGGGTCGAGGGGTCGATTGAGCAAACAGACTTTGGTGCATTAAAACAATGATCATCATGGATAAAAGCCCTATGGTCAAATCCCTAGTATCTTGCTGATTTCCTTTTTCTTTTGGAGTATACATAATTATGGGCGCGTGGTTTTTTAATGAATCCGTATTTTAATGTACAGATTTGCTTTTCATAAAAATACTTAATCAGAAATAATGAAAATCAAAAATTTAGAATAAAAAAACCAACCCTTATGAGCTTGCATACCTTAATATAATTTTATCTGTCTATGATTATTAAAAAAATCAAGTAATGCGGCAATACAGCGTGTGGGATTTATGCTCAATGGCCGATAATAGCGGATATTTTGCCTGAGAAGGCTATAAAAATTTGGAGGTCAAAGATCAAAGATTATAAAGCGGTAATCTATCACCCTTTGGTAAAAAAACAGCCCCAAATCTATGGGGCTAATTGTGATTCAAAAATTTAACCCACTCAGCGTTATCCGCAGGAATCGCTGAGGGGGAATAGATGAGGTCGTATGAATACGGCTTCTCGTAGCTACAAACATTTGACCCTTGAGCTCCCATCTTTGTCAGATGAGCTCCCAACTCTGTCAGATGAGCTCCCATCTTTGTCAAATGAGCTCCCAACTCTGTCAGATGAACTCCTATCTCAGTCAGATGAGGTCCTCTTTTTGAGCATGCTGCCCCTTCTACACCAGACTATATGGCTGCCTGGGTTGTTTCTGTGCCGGTCACTTTAGTGGATGCCCCAAGGTTTGAAAGCGCTTTGGCAAAGGTGAATTGCTCTTTCTTCAAAGGTTCGTACTTATAGTATTTGGAGGCTATCTTGCAGATGGCTATGATTTCGTCATAAATGGCGGTGAATGCATCGTTTACCTCCTTTGCAACTTCTTTGGTAGCACTTTTGAAAGTCTCCTGGGTAACATTGGCTTGTTTAAAGGTATTGGCGTAGCCAATGATGTTATCGATGAGCGTGGTGTTTAATCCTTTAGCAACAATTTCCTGCCTCAGGGTATCGCTCATATTGATTTTGAACTGGTAAAGCAGCTGGATCAGTGATTCCTGATTGCCTTTTTGTACATCCCTGATGTGTTTTGTAAAACCGAGGTTTTTGAGTATTTCATCTCTTTTGGATGGCTCTTTCTTAAAGTCTTCTTCGATCTGTATTTTGAAGTAAGACACATCCCGTTTGGCCGGAACCTGAATCGTGGACAGGGAGGCCGTTGCATCGCGCAATGCCTTCTTTACATCAATGCCCAAATGGGTTTCGATTGCACTGTCAATTCGGGAAATCAAATCGTATGCGAACTGTTCTGTCCACAGTGAACGGGTAACTGAAAGTTCTGCAATGTTTGTTTTGAAACTTTCGGCGATGGTCTTAGATGCCATAAGCATGTCGACATCATTGCAAGGGTAATTACGTTTGTTTGCCATGGTAATTTTGGATTTTGGTGTAAAAAAATGATTAAACTTTATGTAAAAGGTCTTGAAAGATGGATTTCTGATCAGACTGGAAGCATATGCCCCGGGTTGATATTTGTTGTATAGCACGTCCCACCGGGCGAGAACGCAGTAATTTCCTGTTTTGCTATTGCTTTTTCAAAGGTGACCGGGCAGGTTCCAAAGGAATTTGTTTTTGTGTGGGTGCTTGGTGATGTCATAAATAAAAAATAATAAAGGGTTATAAAAAACTACTTTAAGATCAACCGCCTTTACAATTCCGTTTTCCGGACTTTTAGATGCGCTTTTCCACGTTAACTTCCCCCTATTCGGAGCTTCAGTTGGGTATTCCAAACCATAAACTCCATTTCCCAACATCGTTTTCTGATTTTTCCGGGTAACCCGATCCTTATTCGGACGAACGGTTACATTTTGCAGACCAGAAGATATTTATTTTCGGCCTATTTCAGATTAAAACGCAATTGCAAGGTTATTTTTAAAGAACTTGTACCAAATATAACGGTTTATATGAATTATCAAAAAAAGGTGGTGATTTTGGAAGTTTACCCTCTCCGCGTTATCAGCTGGAAACGCTGAGTGAGTGGGAGTAAGGACGTGAGTCAACAGGCGAGGCGAAGACGCATTCTATTAGCTGCCTACTTTATAACTGGCAGATCGCCACGGCCTGAATGGCCTCGCGATGACGTGGTTTATTGGTTTGGTGCGAATTACCCCCCACCCGTAGCGTTATTCGAAGGAATTTATGAGTAGGAGAATAATGATTTGGGATTGGATGCTGCACCTGACCAAAAATTAATTTTTTATCTTAGAATTGTACGCCTTTACTACTCCGATACTATCGACAGATGATAAAATAGCTTCTAAAATACCTTCGGTGAATAAAACTATAAACTCACCATACTTGCAAACTTTCAATTCATTAAGTTTGTCGGTTAGTAATGGAAAACAATAAGCAAATTGTATACTTAGATAATAACGCCACAACTCCTATTGATAAAAGGGTATTGGAAGCAATGATGCCTTTTCTCACCGATAATTTTGCCAACGCAAATAGTACACACGAGTTTGGCCTCAAAGCTTATGAAGCAGTAAAAACAGCCAGAAAGCAAGTTTCAGAATTAATTGGTGTAGAACCTGGCGAAATTGTCTTTACAAGTGGGTCAACCGAAGGGATAAACCTTGCTATTAAAGGTGTCGCTGAAAATTACCAGTCAAAAGGAAAGCACATTGTTACCTTGACGACCGAGCATAGTGCGGTCTTAGATACATGCCAATATTTAGAAACCAAAGGTTTTGAAGTCACTTACCTGTCTGTAAAGCCGGATGGTATGATTGATTTAGATGAACTCAAAACTGTCTTGCGTGATGATACCATTTTGGTGTCTGTCATGCTTGCCAATAATGAAACGGGAGTCATACAACCAATAAAAGTAATTGCTGAACTGTCGCATGAAGTAGGTGCTTTGTTTATGACGGATGCAACACAAGCTGTAGGAAAAATGGCTGTTAATGTTGATATGCTCGGCATTGATTTACTCTGTCTTAGCGGTCATAAATTGTATGCTCCAAAAGGTGTCGGTGCTTTGTATGTTCGTCAAAGAATGAATCGAGTAAAAATTCCTGCACTATTGCATGGTGGCGGTCATGAAAAGGGTTTGCGAAGCGGAACGCTGAATGTCCCCGGCATTGTTGCCTTAGGTGCTGCTTGTTCCATTGCCCAAAAAGAAATGACTAAGAATGCTGAAAGTATTGGTGCTTTGAGAGATTATTTAGAAACTGAATTGCTTAAAATTGAAGGAACATCTGTAAATGGAAATACTTCGTCACGTTTGTTCAATACTTCAAACATTCTGTTTCATGGTGCTGATTCCGATGCTATCATCATGGGTTTAAGTAATCCCGAAAATGATTTACCTTTAATTGCTGTAAGCAATGGAAGTGCCTGCACATCTACATCAATCGAACCTTCTCATGTATTGACTGCAATGGGACTGGATGAAACGTCTGCTTTTAGCAGCATTCGTTTTTCTGTCGGAAAATTCAACACAAAAAAGGAAATTGATATTGTAATCGATGCTGTCAAAAATGTGATAAGTGGGTTGAGGGCCATGGTTTCTTAAACTATACTTTCCTTGTATTTTAAACACAATTCAACCACTTTAAAAGAATCAAGCGTATTAAAATTTAGAGGATCATAAAAATCCATTATTCTCTTCCTTTCAAAAACTAAATAATCTTTCTCAATTAAATCTGAATGGTAAAATTTTTTTTCTCTAGAGTTAATCAATGAATAAGGAATAAACATTATATGGATTGGGTTGGATTTATAAAAGTTTAGATAGTTTTTAAATCTTCTTGTGTCGTGTTGCTTGGATTCAAAATCTTTTCCGCATGCACATTGAGCTAAAAAGACCAATAAATTCATGCAATCATCTTGAAATGGAATCCACCCAACTATATCAAGACCCCGTTCTTGGTTATTCCTTTCTGATACTTGACTTAATTCGTACTCATCAACTGTCAAATTCAAATCAACAGCAAGCCCTTTAATTCTTCCTATTGCATTACCTGGATATGCAGAATTTCTACCAAAATTTTTCACTACTGCATCCGTCGGCAAATATCTTTCAAGAGCTATTTTACATACAAATTCAAACTCAGTTGTTAGTTCTGTTTTAAAGGCTTTGAAAATATTTAGTTTAGAAGAAATTAAAAGATAGAGGTAGAATTTTTGTTTGTCGTTCAGTCCAACTTTAATTTTCATGACGGTTCTGTCATTATCATAGGAAAATGGATAGTCATCACCGTATTGATAACTTCTCTCCTGAAGAAGCATGAAAATATTTAAAACTAAACTGTCGTCATTATCTCTTTCCTCGGCTGAATTATATTCTTTTGTGCCAAAGAATCTGTCTTGAATATCTCCAAATGAAACTTCACCATCCTTTGAAAAAACAGTCGATAGTTCAACAAAATCAGAGAAAAGATAAACATCATTTCTAACATAAGTAGGTGATGAATGATTTTGAAAATATTGAACACACTCTTTAAATTTTTCGTCAAAAGTCATCTCTATTTTTTGTTAAAGATTCTTTAAAGTCATTAATTTTTAATGCAATCTTTCTTATTGTTTTGAGGTCATCATATAAATCTGAATAAAATATTTTTACCTTATTAGATATTGAGTCTGCCTGTTCAATAGATTTTAGAGTTTCTTTAACCTTATTCTCAAATTGTCTATCTAAATCCCCGGTAATTTCATAAGCTTCATAAATGCTTATTGGAGTTTTATCAAAAGCGTCTAATGCGTCTACACTTCCAACAACGGCGTCTAATAATTTTAATCCTTCGCTATCGCCTAAGACCCTTGACTGCCCATTCGTTTTTTCAAACCACCAATGTGTAATTTTCTTTAAATTATTTTTATTTATTTCAGCTATAGGAGAGTTACTATTTAGGTCTATGCCTATAAAATCCCGAATGTTATCTCTATTTAGACTATCAGTAAAATAGTTTAAAAAGAATTTCGTGTCATTTAAATTATCAATCTGATAAAATTTTTCGTCTTCAACAATTTTGTATAATTCGTAACCCGTAATAAGTCGCTTAACATAATCACTTCTACTGCCTATGACTTTAGCAATTTCAGAACAAGATTCAATAAATGAAACATCTGAATAATCTCTTTGCTTCATTTCCGATAAGTATCTTGCTTTTTCTAACAGTCTCCAAGATTTTATTCCTGTTATATGTCTAAATCCTAAATATCGTAAGATTTCTTTTTTTTCTTGAAACACAAGACAGGGGACTTCAGTTGGTTTGTGTTTGGCGTTCTTTTCTATTTCTTGAACACTTATCTTTTTTACAGTTGCAATACTTGGATCACCAAGAAGTTTAACAGCCGTCAGCCTTCTATTGCCTTCAATTACTACATACTTTCCCTTGTCATTTATATCTTCAATTACAAGCAATAATTCACCAGCAAAAAAGCCGTTCTCCGCAATGGCTAACATCAATTCTTCTGTTGCTGCTTCGAGCAATAAATATTCAATAACTGTTTTTTCATCTTTCCCCTGCTTTGACTTAGGAAGTCTGGGATTCTGTAAATCTAATTTGATATCAGCAACCTTAATGTCTTTGATAAATGGTTTTACGTCACTCATTTTTTACGCTTTAAACAATTCCCCAACCTTAAATTCCTTCAGGTTAGATACTAATTGGTATTTCTGAATTTTCTCCATGCTTGATTTTAGTTTCTGCCCGTCTTTGTCACCAATACCTAAAAACTTCTGCATCATTTTCAGGTTGGTTTTGTCTTTGATATCAAACAAGAAAGCTGTCTCGCACATACTGCTAAAGTCAAACGACGGTTGATTAAACTCTTCAATTCCCTGTGAAAGCAAAACCACCGAAACGCCTTTAGAACGGATTTCTCGGAGGATTTTTTCCAAAAGATCCTGACTCTTCTTTTCTTTAAATATCACGTGAGCTTCATCAATCAACAACACATATCTCATTCCCTGATTCTTTCCTTCAATCGGGGCATTATCCATGTTCATGAATGTGTTGTAGATGTAGTTGATAATCAGGAAAACCGAAGTGAAGCGGATGTTTCTTGGCAAATCGCCACTCAAACTCATGTAGTAGTTTTTGTTCAGGAAACTATTTTTCATATCAACTTTAGTTTCAAATAAATCCAACTCACTCAAACTTTGTAATATCTCTTTAAGTGTGCTTGCTTTTTCCCCTTCGATTTCCATCACTTTGTCGTAAATCTCTTTGAATGATGGATATTGACCGCCTTTCATTGATGCAAATACTTCTCTTGTTGCATCTTTCAAAGTTTGCTGTTGGTTTTTACCGATGTTGCTGTAACTGGTTATAATGTCAACAAACTTGCTGATGCCCATTATTTTATTTTTTTCATTCACATTATCAATGAATGAAAGTGGATTGACAGGAAAGGGCTTGTAAGGTGCTTTGATTAACTCGGTTTTCGTTTTGTTGAAAAACACGCTATTGGCCTTTTCATCTTCTGCTGTGATGCCTTTAAAATCAAGAAAAATAAAATTCACTTCTTCTTGAGTTTCGGAAACGATTTGTTCGAGAAGCCTATTCGCAAAATATGTTTTCCCTGTTCCTGTATTACCAGCAACGGCTATGTGGGCATTGTTATGAATAGAAGTATCGTTCAGATTGAAATAAATCTTTTCATCATCAAAGGAACTGCCAACTAAAATTTTGATTTCACCTGCATAGTAGTCCTTGTTTGAAACTCTACTTCTCCTTGTCTGCTCATCAAAAATGATGGCATCATTGGTAACATCGTTTTCCTCTAATTTTTCAATGCCTCTTTCAATGTTTTCCAAAAGAAAATCAAGACCTGAATAGTTTTTATTTTCTTCAAACAATTTATTCATCAAGGTCAAACCGTGATCCATATGCATCTTGATGTATTTGCCAATATCCTTATCGGACTTATACAAGTTGTAATGCTGGCAAATCAGAGCGATATAATAATCTCGATATTTGCCAAAAAGAATATCGTCTTTGTATTCCTTGCCTTTGCTGTCTTTCAAATCATTTTCAAGGTTAAGTTTAACGCCCTTTGAAAGCGAGTAGGCAAATGCAATTCTTGAAACTACGTTTTCCGTTCCAAGATTCAGCCGTTTAGTAAGCTCCTGAACAACTGGCTTGTTTGCTTCGGATGTTCGTAGATTAATCAGCATTGTTATACATTCTATTGTAGGTTCTTAGGAAATTCTCAGGCGCAATGCTTAAAAATTCACTTTTATCTTCATGAAGGTTGTGTATCAAGTAGGTTTGAGCAATGTGCTTAGAAAGAATATTAAATTCCCGCTCTGTGAGCTCCTTATTGATTAATGGGAAAATCACCACTTGTTCAGAAATATTCGGATAAAAATATTTCACTATATTTTCGGCATGTTGTTCGTCAAATTTCTGCATTGGTGAATCAATGAAAACGGGGAATTGAATATCGCTTTCTTCTACAAGCCCTCTAAGCAAAGCAGTTGCATACATTTGTTGTTCACCCTTACTCAGTGATTCTTTCTTGATTTCTTCGCCTCTAGCATTCTTCAAAACAATGTCAATGTCATCACCAATGATTTCAACTTCAACTTTCTTGATGAAACCTTTCTTGTGAAGCAAAGTATTTAATCCGCTTAAAATCTGTTCTTCGAGTGACTCCTTTTTTTTGGCCTTAAATTTAGTAATGAAGTCTTTCAAGTTGTGGATGTTTCTTGTGATGATAGTATCTTTTTCAAGGTTGTTTTCAGATACTTTAAGTTTGCGCGAGAGTGTTTCAATCAATTTTCCTTTTTGGGTTTTCTCATTGTTGAATTCACCAATCTCACGATTCAATGAATCTATCGTTCCATCAATTCTGATAATCTCCTTGTCCAGTTCTTCTTTATTTTTTCTGTATGCTTCAATAATCGGGTCCTCCTGATTGGCTTCTGCATCTTTAATTCGTCTGCGAATTCCGTTTAGTTCATTCTTTGTTTGGTTGAAATCTCCGCTGATTCTTTTGAAGGATTCACGGAATGATAAGCGAATATTGCTTAAAACAGCGTGAAGTTCGTTTTTTTCCGATTCTGAAAATTCATGAACTATTTTAAAATCCTCCGGCAATGCTTCTGTGTCGGAAAAGAAGTGTTTGCGAATTAGTGATTTAAATGCAGTTGCATAAAAATCATGCACCTGGTGGTCAATTGCCAGTTTTTCTGGCTTCGGAATGTTCAATAAATCAGTTAAGATTTTATTTGTAACATCATTTACATTCTCATTTTTGAATTGTGTTGCTTTATGGTTTGCTTCGTTTTCAAGCTGTCGGCTTACTTCCAAAAATTTCTCACCTGCAATTGCAAAAGGGATAATATCGTATGAATCTTTTAACTCATTTTGTAATTCGTTTTGGCGTTTGGTTAATTCATCTTCTTGGTCTCTGAACCTTTGCAGTTCTTCAACAGTAATTAGGCTTCCTGCCTTGATAAGTTTCTCTTGAATATCTCTGGAATCTTTGTTCTTCTCATTTCTTTTTTCCCTAAGTTCTCCTACCTTTTTGTGGTTTTCTTCAATTCGGGCTTCACATGTTTCAACTTCGACTTCCAACTGTTTAAGTTGTCCTTTTTCAATGGCACTCGCTGATTCCTGGCGAAGTTTGAGTTGCAAGTTCTCCAACTCGTTTTTTATATCCTCATATTTTTTGATACCTAAAACTTCTGAATAGGCACGACTCAAATTTTGACGTTGTTCGGCTGTATTTACCTCTGCTAAACTCACAATTTTTTCAGCATCGAAGAAGAAAAATTTCGCAATTTCAATCGGCATGATAAATTCGCGAATAAAAATTTCTTGTCCTACTTCTTTCGCCAATTCGCTTGAATAGCCATCAATCAAAACCTCCACATCCTCTCCAACACTGGTTTTGGTGTTATAGCTTCTCTTAACTACAATTTCTTTGCAAGGCACTTCGGGAATATTTACATTGGTAAAAGTGATGGAAACATGGAAGTTGTAATCTTCTTCTGTTTTTGCTAATCGGTTAAGAGAATTTACAATGTATTTGCTATAACCGCCCTGGTCAACAATTTCTTTTTTGTATAAGTCGTCCACTTCTTGCATGTTCCTACCATACAAGCACCAAACCATAGACATCAAAAAAGTAGTTTTACCAAAACCGTTTCTTCCGCTGACAACAAAAATGTTTTTCTCACCATCGCTTGTTAGGTCAATAGCATTTTCACCTTTATAAATGCGAAAATTGTAGAGTTTAATTTCTTTTATTGTCATTACTTAATCTTTCCCTGGTTTCTTTAACTCTTCAATAAATTGACTCAGGCGGTTGTCAATATCAGATTGCAAACCTCTTTTTCTTATTAAAAGTGTTTTAGTTTTCTGAAGGGCCAAAAGGTCATGTATTAACTCCACATCTTTTGGTTCTTGATTACATGACATTTTGAGAAGATCTACTTCTTGTTTGAATTTTTCTTCTTGTTTGCTCATATCAAAGTCGGTTTTGTAGATTCCATTATAAATATTTGAAACCGTATTTTTAAAAAAATATCGTTCCCTATACCAGTAATACTGAATAAGCACTAACTCCTGATGTGTAATTAGTTCCACTCCTTCGATTTCCGCAATCGCTTTCTGTGCTTGTAGTATTCTTGCAAGTATTTCAGCCCGTGTCTCAGCAGTGTATGGACCCCATTGTCCTTCTTTAATTGTCCCATCTCTTTTTACTTGTTCCCGGTATTTCTCCGGGTTGTCTCTGGTTTCAACTAAAAAATTTCTAATGTCTGCCAAGGGCTGCATCCAATCTTCTCCATTGTCAATCAATCCTTCCATTGATTTGTCTTTGCTTACCACTGTGCAAGTCCAGCAACCAAAACGACTGTTTCCGCAGCTTGGCGTTGTGTCGTCAATAACCAAAGGACAATCGCCACTATTGGCGTTGCGATAAAGGGTAACCAATTCTTTGTGTGTACCACCCCAGGGCGGAGGTACTTGATTAAGATACTGCCACAATTCATTGGTAGAAACGTCCTTTAAAGGAGCATAAACGAAAACATTTGGCAACAAATGTTTTCGAAGCCGTAAACCTTTTACTTCATGCCGCTTTATAGATGCTGCCCTATTAGAACTTTCTGCGCTTCTTGTTCCTAGTAAAATAATAGCTTCACCGTTATTGGCTGTAGTTTCTTTTATGAATCGTGTAGTCGGATCAATTTTTAATCTATCGGTACACCACCTGTAGAATTTGTTTGGTGCAGGATAACCCAGACCGATCAATTTTACCCAGAATGTATTCTCAATTACAGGTATTGTTTGATGCACTGTAATTGGCACTTCATCTTTGGTTGCTGTTTCCTGTATTTTTGCTAAAGTCTTGTTAATAAATTTTACAATTCTTGGATTTTCAACAAGGGTATCGTTGCACACTACATGAATTCTTCTTTGGAGCAAAAAGGGTTCAATCTTTTTAAGTGCATTCCAAACAACTTGCAGAAGCATTGTGGAATCCTTTCCGCCACTAAACCCGATTATCCAAGGTCTGGTAGAATTTTCATCATAGAGGTATTGATCAATAATTTCATTTTCTAAGTGATGTATATTTAAGGGCATAGTTGAATAGGCTTATTCAAAAATTTTAATAGTAATACTTCTTAAATGTTATTTTTAGCAAAGTAACAAATTTACCTTAAAATATACCTTTTCCATTAAAATGAGATCGATAGCATCCTGTCTTTGCTTAAGTCAGGGTCTTGCATTTCATCCAATCGTTCGGAGGCTACCTGTGCCAACCAAAGCTTAATCGGCTCTGCCTTGGGCGAAGGCACAGATTGTATAAGGCGAAAAAGTTGTTCGGTATCAGCTACATCCGTCTTTCGCATCTTACCGTCAGGAGCAAGCATTTTCAAACCGTGACAGTTCGTCACGGTTTCATTTCCTTCTGCCTTCAGTCGTTGTTTCAGCTTTCGCCAGTAAGCGTTTGGGTCAACGCTGTCAGTTAATATCGCAATCACGTCAATAATTGAGAAATACCATTTCTCTTTATCACGATCCCAAATAGATCGTACCTTTTTATCTTCAAAGATTTTAATTTCGCTTTTCTTACTCATTTACCTACCTATTAGAAATAACAAACCAATTAATTAAATCGAAATTTTTACTTTTAAAATTATCTTCCAGTTTCTTTTGTTCGGGAGATATTTTCCCGGGTGTTACATCACCTGTAAACCAATCCTGAATTTGATTCATTGCAATGGGTGATGCTAGTGATTTTATCCAACCTCCCACAGCAAAAGCCAACCTGGGTAATACTTCTATCGCTCTTATCAGTAAGTATTTTTGGTAGCATAGTGGGTTTTAAATTTGTGATGGCGAAGCAGAGTCAAAATTTCCTGATTATTATTTAATGCCAACTTTCCGCACCTATTCTTCAATCCATGAAATTTGCAATAATGATCGCCATACATCAGGCACGTAAATGATCCAGGCTTTCATTCAATTGTAAAAATAAACGGGAAAGGTCAGGTTTTAAAAAAATTAATTTAGCCCTTTTTTAAAGCCAAACAAGTATTTACCTAAAAATTATCCAAGGGCTTACAGGGAAGAATTTATAATATACGGGAGGACTTTAGGGATTAAGCCTGTACCTTTCTCTGAGTCGTTCCAACCACGATTTCACCTTTTCATCCCTACTATTATTCTCCCAGGCAGATAACAAAATATCCATGGGAAGATCGAAGAAGGTGTCGGAGATACGGACATCTTCAAACTTTGGTGACAGAATATTCTCCACCACAAAAAAGACGCTGTAGAAATTCAGGTGTTTGAGCAGTACATTGGGTGGGTCAATATCATAATTTTGGAGGGTCAGCTTGAAAATTCCGGTGGGTCAGTATGAATCAGAATATGCAACTTTACCTAAGCGGTCATAAATTGTATGCGCCAAAAGGTGTCGGTGCTTATTATGTTCGTCAGAGATTGAACCGTGTTAGAATACCTGCTTTGTTACATGGGGCGGACATGAAAAGGGTTTGCGAAGCGGAACGCTGAATGTCCCCGGCATTGTTGCCTTAGGTGCTGCTTGTTCCATTGTCCAAAAAGAAATGACTAAGAATACTGAAATTATTGGTGCTTTGAGAGATTATTTAGAAACTGAATTGCTTAAAATCGATGGCACCTCAGTAAACGGAAACAATGCGTCACGCTTATTCAATACTTCAAACATTCTGTTTCATGGTGCTGATTCCGATGCAATTATTATGGGTTTAAGCAATCCCGAAAATGATTTACCTTTAATTGCTGCAAGCAATGGAAGTGCCTGCACATCTACATCAATAGAACTATCACAGTTATTATCAAAGATGACTCCGACTTTATCAGCCTTACTGACATGACGCATGGATTTCAGGAGGGTAGCGGATTAATAGGAAAGTGGATTTCTAATAAAAATACATTGGAATATTTAGGGATATGGGAGAAAATCAATAATCCGGTCATTTCAATTCACCCGAATTCGGGGTAATTGAAAATGAAGCCGGCGTTAATAGATTTATTATGTCGTTGGTCAATGGATTGAAAGAACCAATGCATCAGGAATGATTGTAAAAGCGGGCAGATATGGCGGAACCTTTGCACACAAAGACATTGCTTTTCATTTTGCCATGTGGTTAAGCCCGGAATTTCAAATTTATTTGGTTAAGGAATTTCAAAGGCTCAAAGAAGATGAGAATAGTCGGTTGAAACTTGAATGGAACCTGCAACGAACCTTAGCTAAAGTAAATTACCATATCCATACCGATGCCATAAAAGAAAAACTCATTCCGCGTGCCATTAGCAAAATACAAACAAGTTATACCTACGCCAATGAAGCCGATTTGCTGAATGTTGCCTTGTTTGGCATCAATGCTGGAGAATGGCGAGATGCCAATCCCGATTTGGAGGGCAATATCCGTGACCATGCTACCATTGAGCAATTGGTGGTGCTGTCAAATTTAGAAAGCATCAATGCCGTTTTAATCCATCAGGGTTTAGCCCAACCTGAACGGTTAATCCAACTCAATCAAATAGCCATTACGCAGATGAAAAGCTTGATGAGTGCTAAAGGATTGAAAAAACTGAAATGAAAGTGCCTGAATCCATTAAAAAAACCGAATAGCTCAAAAGTAAGGAGGTAATGAAAGCCTTAAAAATTCGTGCTTGCGATGTGATGCACTTGCGTGAACAGGGGAAGAACCTCTAACCTGACCTCAATTTTTTACCCCCCTCAGAGTTATCCGCAGGAAACTTAACCTCCCTCAGAGTTATCCGCAGGGAACGCTGAGTGAGTGGGAGTAAGGACGTGAGTCAACAGGCGAGGCGAAGACGCATTCTATTAGCTGCCTACTTTATAACTGGCAGATCGCCACGGCCTGAATGGCCTCGCGATGACGTGGTTTATTG
>JAAUQL010000149.1 GCA_012033595.1 Cyclobacteriaceae bacterium
CGAAAATAAAAGGGTCGGTCGGCACAATCTGACTGGCCCTTATTTATTTTATCCCCAAACAAATGACAAACAAAACTTTACTTACTTGCTGTCTTTATACTGGCATTTTCGTGTGCGCCTGAAAAAAAGCCAGAAACTATCATTGAGGTTGCCGATCCACTACCCTCCTGGCATGAGGGCTCAACAAAAACTTCCATTATCAATTATGTAGAAAGTGTAAGCAAAGATGGAAGTGACAATTTTATCAATGCAAAAGACCGCATTGCAGTCTTCGACAACGACGGCACCTTGTGGAGCGAAAAGCCGATGTACTTTCAGCTATTTTTTGCGATAGATCAGGTAAAAGCCCTGGCTCCTGAGCACCCCGAATGGAAAAATACCGAACCTTTCAAATCTATCCTCAATGACGACTTGCAAGCGGTGATGTCTTCTGGCATGGAAGGCTTGGTGCAAATAGTGATGGCAAGCCATGCGGGTATGTCATCGGAAGATTTTGAACAAAGCGTTAAGGATTGGGCCGTCACTGCGGTACATCCCACCAAAAGCCGACCTTTTACGGCACTGGTTTATCAGCCCATGCTTGAGCTGCTGCACTATCTTCGCGACCATGGATTTAGGACCTACATTGTGTCCGGAGGAGGTGTTGACTTTATGCGCGCCCTGGTAACGGAGGTATATGGCATACCCGAAGAGCAAATCATTGGCAGCACGGTGAAGACGGGGTTTGACTACAACAATGGCCAACCAATGATTATGCGATATCCGGCCATAGACTTCATTGACGACAAGGAAGGAAAGCCGGTAAATATCCATAAAATCATTGGCAAAAAACCGGTCTTTTGCGCCGGAAACTCCGATGGAGACCTGGCCATGATGCAATGGACTGCTTCCAACAGTCTGCAGAGTTTTAAGCTCTTTGTACACCACACCGACTCTGTCCGCGAATGGGCTTATGACCGCGATTCGCACATTGGCAAACTCGACCAGGGTCTGGATCAGGCGATCCGTGATCGTTGGACGCTGGCTGATATGCAAAAGGACTGGAAAGTGATATATCCTTTTGAATTGGAAAATTAAGCCGTGCGCAATACTTAAAAAAATACAGCAATAACACCGGTAGTCGGGCAAGAAATAAAGGAGCAGAAATCAGCTTAAGCGCCTAAAAGCGAAACGAAGTATTCGGGTGCTTTGCCTGGCAAAACAGATACTTGCCTACAAAGCCGGGCAGGATGATTAGCGAAAACGTGTTTGGGTTTATTTTTCTGAACCCAACTAAAATGCAAAATTAAAATACTTTACATAGTACTAACCAAAACCATTATTTAAGATGAAATCAAGAGTAAAATTACTATTCGCAATGTCACTGGTCTCTCTTACCATTGGCCAAATGTATGCACAAATCAAAAGTGACTATGACAAGGAGACCGACTTTACCCAGTACAAGACCTATACGTTCAAAGGCTGGGAAAAAGAGAGCGACAAGCAACTGAATGAATTTGACAAAAATAGAATCCTTGGCGCATTCAAAAAGGAATTGACCGCCCGGGGATTGACCCCAGATGACTCCGATCCAGATCTTGGCATTACGCTGTTTGTGGTGGTAAATGATAAGACGAGCACATCTGCCTACACCAGTTACAATGGAAATATGGGCTACGGCATGGGCAGGTTTGGCGGCTGGGGATATGGCGGTATGGGTATGAGCACCGCCACCACCACCTATACCGAAGAAGACTACAAAGAAGGAACAATAGTGATCGATTTTTATGACAACGAATCCAATAAACTGGTATGGCAAGGGGTGATAACTGATGTAGTGAAGGAAAAGGCTGAGAAAAGGGAAAAATCCATTCCAAAACACATCAATAAACTGATGAAAAAATACCCGGTCGATCCGGTAAAATAGTACCGGCGAAAGCGCAACATCAATTAGTAGTCTGGTAGCCCAACATGTTGTCGCTACCAGGCTTTGAGGTGTTGCCGGTGTTTTTCTCAAACAGGTATGCTATCAACATCATCTTAATCCAAAAAATATGCACCTTAGAATGACAATTCTTCCAGTTATGGCACTTCTCACGATGTGCTGGAGCTGTGACAAGCAGAGCGAGAAGCTCTATGACGCCGCGGCCATCGAGCAGTTGGACATGCTCACCGAAACCATCGGAGCGTTGACCTCCTGTAGTTTTATCCTTACTACGACCAATGTAAAAGACGGCAACGCGGAAGCTCAGCATACTTCCACCAACGATATTTATTTGCGTGGTCCGGACAAAATGTACATCTATACCCACAACGCACCGATACGCAAGGCCTACTACTACAACGGCACCAGGTTGGCCGTGCTCCGCTTTGATGAAAAAACCTATGACGAGATAGACGCGCCTGACAATATCATTAAAACCATTGACGAGGTACACAACGTTTACGGGGTAGATTTCCCAGCGGCTGACTTCTTTTACCCCACCCTTACGGATGATATGATGGCGGATTTTGATACCATAGCCATGGTACAAAATACCATAGTAGATGGAGTAGGCTGCCAACAAATTTATGCTACAAATGCTGAACATGCGGTGTTCATCGCAATTGACCCTAAGCAACATTTGCCCATGCTGTTGGAAATTTTCGGAAAAGGAGACAAAGCAGGAGAAGTTTATAGCGGGGTCTTTTCTGGCTGGAAACTGAACCCGAAACTGCCAGATACCATGTTTAATTTTACCGCACCAGAGGGAACAACTAAAGCGGCTTTACTAACCAAACCCATTAATTAGCCATGAATAAGCAACACATATACATCAGTATAATATGCATCTGCCTTTCTTTTTTGCCGTTTTTTAGCTCGGCTCAACGGTTTGGCCACACGGGGGGACAGAGGGGAGGAGGAGCTGCCCAATTAAACCGGAGCGGCGGTGGCAGCAGGGGCTCGATCAATGGCGGGGCAATGAGGGCACAACAACGGCCAGCTACCAGGGAAGTGTCCAGGCCAAGCACCAGACCTAAGCCTGATTTTCAGCGTCCGGCAACAGGAAAAGCCAACATCAGCAAGGACTACAATACCATGGGCAACATGGGCAACAAGGCCAATATTTCCGGCAATAAAATCTCCGGCGGCAACAAGATCAACATAGACAATAGCAGAAATGTGAATGTGAATGTAAACAGGAATGTACACGTCAACAATTTTCACCACCACCACTACTACAATGGCCACCGGGGCTACCACCCGTACTACTACCATTCGTACCGACCGTACTATTACGGGCCATTTTGGCATCCATTTGGTTTCTTTGTGGCTACCATGGCCACTACCGCTGTTATGGTGTCTATAGCTAATTCTCACTATTATTATGATCAGGGTGTGTACTATACTCAGGTTTCTGGTGGGTACGAGGTAGTTGCACCGCCTATAAATATTACCGTGGTGGAGTTGCCTGAAGAGCAGGAAACCGTTACGCTCAATGATGTCACCTACCACTATTTTGGTGGTGCATTCTACGAAAAAACCGACGATGGCTACAAGGTTATTTCGGCACCTGACGGCGCCGTGGTGACCCATCTGCCAGACGGGGCCGAAGAACTGGAAACAGATGGACAAAAATATATGGTAATGAATGACAATTACTTTCAACCCATCATACAAGACGGCCAGGCCTTGTACCAGGTGGTGGTCATGGATACGGCTGAATCGGCCGAATAATGCCAGGTATGTAAAATGAATGTCACGTTCTGATTTAGCTCACACACACCACTTTCTGTATGAAAACTTTTCGACATACCTTGTTTAACATGATGCTTGGGGGATTTTTTTTCATCATTCCCCTGGTAATTCTCATTTATTTGTTGAAAAAAGCACTGGACTTGATCCTTCCCCTAGGAAAAAGCCTGGTTGATTTTCTTGGCATACAAACACTTTTTAATCTGGCTACAGACAGTTTAGCAGGTATTACCTTGCTTGTGTTCGTGGCCATTTCGGCCGGCTTCCTTATTACCAAAGGCTTTTTAAAACCCTGGGGAGGGCAATTTGAAGAAAAATTGTTTTTGTTTTTCCCTGGCGTCCAAATGCTGAAATTCCGACTGATGGATAACCAAAAAAGTAATGAAGAAAGATTGTGGAAACCAATACTACTCAGGGAAGAAAATTCATTCAAAATTGCCTTTATCACAGACGAGAGAGATCCAGCCTACCTGAGCCTATACATGCCCGATGCACCACGAATGGATGCCGGTGAGATCCGTTTTGTTTTGAAAGAAGAATGTGTATTTATCCCAATTTCAATGAAAGATGCACTCAATGCAATGCATCAATTTGGAAGGGGAATAATGCTTTCTTCCCTTTTGGCAAAAAGTGACCTGCCATCGAGCACATGGAGTAATATTGGAAATGAATAATAAAATACTAATCTAAAATCAAATAGCCATGAAAAAATCATTTGTACTTACCTGGTCAATGGCCATTTTTACTGTTTTGCCCTTGTTGGCTCAAGAGGAGGAAGCGACACCTTCTACCGCCCAGGCCAATAACCCCCTGGCCAATATGACGGCATTGAGCTTTCAGAACTACTATATCCCCAAGTTGTCTGAGTCGCCCGACGGCATCTATATGAACACCACCTGGGTGCGACTGGCCAAACCCCTGTCCGGCGGCAAGTTCTTGTTGAGGGCGTCGTTACCCCTGTCAACTTTGGGGGTACCCAACACTGCCGGAGTCATAAATACCGAAAGTGGCCTCGGCGATATCAACGCATTTCTTTCTTATAACTTCTTCTCCAATGCCACCACCACCATCGGTATCGGCCCATCAATCACCGCTCCTACAGCCAGCAATGACCTGCTGGGCGCTGGCAAGTGGCAGCTCGGTTTTGCCTTTGTTGCATTTTTGGTTCAGTCCGAAACACTGCAAATCGGCTCGCTGATTACCTGGCAAGCTTCTGTGGCAGGCGATGATAGCAGGTCGAACACCAACCTTGGTGCCTTTCAGCCCTTTTATATTTGGCAGCTGGGCAAAGGCACCTATCTCAGAGGCGTACCCACCTGGGCTTTTGATTTCGAAAAAGAAGCCTATTCGGTGCCATTTGCTTTGGGTATTGGCAAAGTGATAAAAGTTGATAATACCGTGTTCAACATGTATGTGGAGCCGCAATATTCGGTGTATATCAAAGGCGCACAACCCATATTCCAGATCCTTACCGGTATCAATTTGCAGTTTATGAAGTAAAAAAAATTATCTTCAGACCGTTTCGAAAATCGGTTTGGTATAAGGAGGTGGTTGGATGTTTATCCGGCAGATCCGTTGTTTAGAAACTCATGACTTTTTCGCTCGGTGCAAGATGAAACTTTAGCAAGTTTAGCCATACCATCCAAAAACTTTAATCCTACTCAAAGTTTTAGGCTTTTTAGGCGGAGCCTATTGTGTGAATTTGCATAGTGCAACACGGCTGATATGCCCTGACTACAGAATAGGCTTAATGGCCTTCCACACGTTTTCAGCAACAATTTTTTGTCCTTCTGCATTTGGGTGTATGCCATCGGGTAGGTTAAGCGCAATATTGCCGGCCACGCCATCGAGCAAAAAAGGTATGAGGGTGGCTTTGTTTTTAGAAGCAAGTTCTGTGTATAATTTTACAAATTCCTGGCTATAGTCCACGCCTATGTTTGGGGGCACCATCATCCCTGCTATCACTATTTTGGCTGAGGGGTATTTTGTCTTTACTTTATCAATGATTTTTTGCAGGTTGCTTCTGGTGGCACTAAGCGGAAGACCACGCAGCCCATCATTGGCGCCAAGCTCAAGTACAAAAATATCAACCGGACGTCGGAGCACCCAGTCTATTCTGGCCAGTCCACCTGCGGAGGTCTCCCCACTCAGTCCAGAACTGACTACGGTATAATCATATTGATGCTCCTTTATTTTTTGGCCTACAAGATGCGGAAAGGCCTGTACGGGATCGAGTCCGAGTCCGGCGGTGAGGCTATTTCCGAAAAAGAGTATGGTTTTGCTGCTATCCTGTCCACTGACTTGAAAAGCGATGAATAAACTGAAAAAATAAAAAACCAAGACTGATCTTCTCATGATGCTATTTTATTTATAAGTAAAAATTGTTCCTGCCATAAGCGCCATACCTGACATCGGGTATTGTATCGAAATGGCGGGTTCGATGCTATGATCATGAAACAGGTGAAGCCCCAACATGGTTTTTGTATCTTTTCCTTTTCCCAAAGAACACATTATTGCAGCCAAGTGCCCGCCCGGGCCAATGCACGACGGCAAAGCGGTCAATACCTTGATGTGGTGTGCTTCACTGCGCAATTGGTCAATATCCGAGAAAATCATCAATTGCTTCCTTGCACTATCAATAGGACTGTTGCTCTGCAATCATCTCACCTTTTTACCTTCCCTATAGGCTGCGATATTGACTGCAAAATGGTGGGCAGTGCCTGAAATACGATCCCATTCTTCATTTTTGAGAATTTCAGAATTGGTGAAGCTCCCACCCACTCCAACACAAACCGCTCCCATATCATACCATTTGCCCACATTATCGGGATTTACCCCTCCTGCAGGCATCAATCTGATAAAAGGAAATGGCCCCATAAGCGCTTTGATATAGGCAGTGCCGAGTACTTCGGCGGGAAAAACCTTGATAATATCAGCGCCCCAGGAATGTGCCTGATAGACCTCTGCGGGACTAAATGCCCCCGAAATGATGGGTTTTTGATGGTTATGACATGTTTCTATCACTTCCTTTTTGCTGATGGGGGTCACCACAAACTGTGCCCCGGCTTCGATGGCATCTTTGGCCATATGGGCATCGGTGACGGTGCCTGCGCCAGGCAATATGCCATCTATTTGTGCAAGATCCGCTATGCGATCGAGGGCATGAGGGGTGTTCATGGTCACCTCTATGGTACGTATTCCTCCTTTGAGAATGGCCCTGGCCAAAGGCACCACTTTATGGCTGTCGGCCAGGCGCAAAATTACCACTATGCCACTTTCAATCAGGTGGTTCAGTATTTCGGTCTGTTGCATAAAAATTAATATTATTCATCTTCAGATCAACTCATCGGCTTGTAATTGTTGCACATGGTCTATAAGTGTCTTTTCTACCGGAATATAGGCAATACCCAGGTCTTTTTGTGTATAGCTGTTGTCAAAGTCGTAGCTTATACCCAGGTTTCGCTTTAGAAATTTCCATGTAAAATTCATAAATGGGCCTACCAGGAACAGCATGAAATTGGGCAGATTGGCCTTTGGTAATTTATACTTGTCGCCAAATTTTGGTCTCAATATGTCGGCCATTTCTAAGATGCTAAAAGTACCGCCCACAGTGATATGCCGTCCACTGGATTTTTGCATGATACCGGCATTGATATGGGCTTGAGCCACATCGCGCACATCGACCACGGCAAAATAGAGATGGGGTACACCCATAGCAAATTTGCCATTGACCAAAGAACGCATGAAATCGATGCTGGTAGAGTCAACCCGATGGCTGAGAGAGGGTCCCATTACAAACCCGGGGTTGATCACGAGCAGGTCCCAGCGGTCTTGTTCGTTTACTATTCTCCAGGCATCTTTTTCTGCCAGGGTTTTGGAATATGAATATGGTTGGTGGTGCACAGAACTGGTTGTGTTCCAGTTTTTTTCGTCGAAATCCCCTGGCGGGTATTTTTTATATCAATGGCATCGCCATAAATGGCAGCTACACTTGAGGTAAGCACCACTCGTTTTACAGTCGGGGTTTCATTGACGGTATCGAGCACATTTTGGGTGCCTTCCAGGGCAGGTTTGATGAGTTGCTCCCGGGGATCCTTTACTCCCTGTATGAAAAAGGAGAAGCAGTATGGATCACCAATTGGCATCCATCCATTGCCGGGGCAAATGATCCCTCCTCCAGCAGGT
>JAAUQL010000041.1 GCA_012033595.1 Cyclobacteriaceae bacterium
TAGCCATGACGTTTGTTTGTGTGGTAACATCAAACATCATAAACTTTAGCGAGGTGTCAAAGCCTCGCTATTGTATTATTCCAATAACCAACTCAAGCTTAAAAACTTTCCTCGGATGACAGTAATTGTATAATATGAGCTTACTGATCTGCTGATACTATTAGAGATTTTTGAAGAAATCATTGCCTTTGTCATCTACGATTACAAAAGCCGGGAAATTGACTACTTCTATTTTCCTTACCGCTTCCATGCCCAATTCTTCAAAATCGACCAACTCTACAGATTTTATGCTTTCTTTGGCCAGTATGGCTGCGGGGCCTCCTATCGAGCCGAGATAAAATCCACCATGCTTTTTGCAAGCATCGGTCACTTGCTGCGAGCGATTGCCTTTGGCCAGCATGACCAGCGATCCGCCCAGGCTTTGGAATTCATCGACATATGAATCCATACGACCAGCAGTGGTAGGTCCAAAACTACCGGAAGGCATTCCTTCGGGTGTCTTGGCCGGGCCGGCATAGTATATGGGATGGTTCTTGAAATATTCAGGCATCGGCTTGCCAGCATCGATCAATTGCTTGATCTTGGCGTGGGCTATATCCCTGGCCACGATGAGCGTTCCGTTGAGGCTCAAACGTGTTTTTATAGGATATTTCGATAGTTCTTTCCGGATGTCTTCCATGGGCTGATTGAGATTGATCACCACCGGTTTTTCAAGATGAGGCTCCACTTTGGGCAAAAAACGCTCCGGGTTTCTTTCTAATTCTTCCAGGAAAATCCCTTCGCTGGTTATTTTTCCCTTTATATTCCGGTCGGCGCTACAACTCACTCCCAAACCTACCGGACAAGAAGCGGCATGTCTGGGCAACCTGATTACCCGTACATCGTGCGTGAGGTACTTGCCGCCAAACTGAGCTCCTACCCTGCTTTCCTGGCAAATCAATTGCACCTTTTTCTCCCATTCCAGATCACGGAATGCCTGTCCGCCTTCGTTGCCTTCGGTAGGCAGTGAATCAAGGTTACCGGTAGAGGCTTCCTTCACGGTTTTTAGAGTAGATTCTGCAGAAGTGCCCCCTATGACCAACGCCAGGTGATACGGCGGGCAAGCCGCAGTACCCAGGTCTGCAATACGATCTTTCACAAATTTGGTAAGCGCCTCATCCGTCAGCAAAGCTTTGGTTTGCTGGTACAGGAAGGTTTTGTTGGCCGAACCGCCACCTTTGGCCAAAAAGAGAAATTCATACGTGTTGCCTGGTTTGGCATATATATCTATTTGAGCCGGCAGGTTGGTGCCAGTGTTTTTCTCTTCGGTCATGGTAAAGGGCACCACTTGCGAATACCTCAGGTTACGTGTTTTGTAGGTTTCATATATGCCTTTCGAAAGGTGCTCGGCATCATCAGCACCTGTCCATACGTTCTCCCCCTTTTTGCCCATCACTATAGCGGTGCCGGTATCCTGACAGGTAGGCAGTTGTCCTTCTGAGGAGACGACCTGGTTTTTAATGAGGGTATATGCTACAAACCGGTCATTGTCGGTGGCTTCGGGATCCTCAAGAATTTTTGAAACTTTCTCCAGATGCGAAGCTCGCAGGTAAAAGCCAACATCGGCCATGGCCTCTTGCGCGAGCAATTCCAGTCCCTTAGGGTCAACTTTCAGGATGCTGCGCCCATCAACTGCAATGGTCGAAACATAATCTGAAGTAAGTTTTCGATATTTTGTCTTGTCTTCTCCCAGCGGAAAAGGTTTTTGGTATTTGAAATCTGCCATTTTTATATAGTGGTATATTTGAAATTTGAATGACTAAGGAATATGCTTTGACGTTAGGCTGCAAATATAAGGAGGCCGATTGTCTGAAAAGATGATTTTATACAGTTTTCATCAACAATTTTGGTGAAGTGAAAAAATATCCGCTTACGCAGTCATGCCGTCCTATGGTGTAGAAAGCAGTTCGGCTTTTCTACACTTTTGGAAAAAAAACAATGGGTAAACACGCGATCATACTCCTGACACCTTGCTCTTGTAAGGTGTGTTTCTTTATTTCCTTTACGGAAAATATAAAGCGCAATCAAAGATGCATCATTGCTTCTTGGATACACTTTTGCCGACGCTACAAGCTGCCTGGCAAGGTCTGCCTACCAACCGAAATTATAAAGTGTCGGAAGCAAATTGAAATACATCAGATTCTGTTCTTGCCTCTTGCATGACCATTCTCAGAGAGTCAAGTAACAGGCTTTGTTCTCCGGCAAGATTGTTTTCTTCAGATGGGTCTGCTTGGAGATTGTAGAGTTCGTATTCCCCCTGAGGTTGCAAGTTCACATTGTACCTCACCAATTTCCAGTTGCCACTGCGCAACGCCTGTCTCCCGCCTTTTTCGTGGAATTCCCAGTACAAATACCTGTGCTCAGGCTGACTTTCGCCTTTTAGGGTTGGCAAAAATGAAATGCCGTCTATATGTTGCGGCTGAGGCGCACCGACGATCTCGGCCACAGTGGGCACTACATCCCAAAAAGCCGACACATGATCGGTTTGTGTGCCCGGAGCTATCACCGCCGGCCAACGGGCAATCATTGGCACGCGGATGCCCCCTTCATAAAGGTCTCGTTTATAACCCCTAAACATGCCACTGCTATCGAAATAATCAGGATCGGCGCCTCCCTCCAGATGGGGGCCATTGTCGGAAGAGAACATGATAAGTGTGTTTTTGTCCAATCCCAGCTCCCTGAGCTTTGCCACTATTTCTCCGACCTGGTCATCTAGGTAGCTGATCATGGCGGCAAAAGCCGCGTGCGATTCGGCCTGTGAGCGATACGGCCCGGTATTGAATGCTGGCCCCTCGTCCACTCCCTGATAGGCTTTCTCAGGCAAGAACTTGCCCCGGTATTTTGCATATAGCTTTCCGGAGCCAATAGTTCTGCATGAGGCAGGGCTGACGGATAAAACATAAAAAAGGTGGTATCTTGGTGGTTTTCAATAAATTGCAGCGCTTTTTGATGCATCAATTCTGGGGCATAAACTCCTTTTTGGCCATCTACATTTTCATTTAGCATCACTTTTTGCTGATTGTGCCACAGATGATAGGGGTAATAGTGATGAGCGATACGCTGACAGTTGAACCCAAAAAACTCGTCAAAACCCTGGTGGTTGGGGTCGCCTTCGGAGCCCGGGTAGCCCAATCCCCATTTGCCAAAAGCGCCGGTTACGTAGCCCCTATCTTTTAGCATTTCGGCCAGGGTGTAGGTACTTTTGGGCAAAGGCCATTGGCCTTCAGGTTGCCACTCCTTATTTCCCCGCACCGGCGTATGGCCGGTATGCAGACCCGTCATCAATGAAGACCTCGACGGAGCACAAACCGTAGAACCGGAGTAGTGCTGGGTAAACCTGATCCCCTCGGCAGCCAGCATGTCGATATGAGGTGTACTAAAATTGGTCTGTCCATAGCTACTCAAGTCTCCATATCCCAGATCATCTGCCAAAATGTAAATGATATTGGGATTGCGGACTTGCTCTACCGGCTCCTTTTTGGTAGTGCAAGCAAAAAACAAACAAGCATTGAAAGGATAAAAAGCTCGAATTTAGGCATTAGGTCAAAGTTTTTTTTCATAATAATAAAATTTGTTGCTACTGGCTTAGGCCAAAAAAATTCTTATATCAACATTAGGTATCCAACAACGGCCAAATCCCCAAATGTCTTACAAGAAATTTGATAAGTGTATTCACCCGATGATCAACATGCCCTTTCAAAAACGTACCTGAACCTTTTGAAGGTAATTATGCCAAAAAGCATTAAATCGCCGGTTTAAGATCGTGGGCAAAGAGCCAAATTTAGCACACAATTTTCACTAATCGAGAAAACAGCCTCTGAACTTTGCGAACTGTCTGAATCAGGATGTGAAGGATTGCAGGATGACCAGGATTAGTGGAAAATTATAAACATCTACCCATTCCATGGTAGTAGCTGGCAGATTACCACACTACGCGAAAAGCTCCGTTCGCATTGATGAAGAAAAGCTGGCGCCATTGACTAAGCCAAACCCACTATTAGCCGTCTTTGCGAGCTGTCTGAATCAGGATGCGCAGGATTGCAGGATGACCAGGATTAGTGAAAAATTATAAACATCTACCCATTCCATGCCGGTAACTGGCAGATGGATAATTGTATTAGTTAGTATTGACTTGATGCCACATATAGCACATTTTACACATTTCAAGTAATTTTTACCTTGCCATTTCCTTAATTGCATTAAAATTGGAGTGACGGCCAGGATTTAAAGCTGTAGCAAACTTCTTCTTTATAAAAACCAAGCAAAATATTTCGCACGCTCAATTCGCTATTTAGAAACGATAAACCTTTTCTCAATGCTATTTCCTTGATCGTCAACAATTTTAATTATATATGCACCGTTTGGGTAATTTACATTTATTCCATTATCCAGTTGGTTTTCCAAAGATTGGCTATAAATCAAATTTCCCTTCAAGTTATAAATATTAATATAATATTCCTTTAATGGATTAATTTCTCCTTGTAGATACAATATATCAGAAGTCGGAACAGGATAAATACTAAAGTCAATCGCTTTAATTTCCATTGATTGTTTAACCGATTTAGCAATTCTTAAGTTGGCGTTCTCTTCATACTCCCGAATAATTACACCATTAAAGTATGACCATGTATCGTTCGAAATACCAAAGCTAAATTCTATATCCCCGTTTGAATTTGCAGAAACTGATTCAAAAAGCAAAGTATTGTTTTTATTGTTAATAGATTCTATAATTTTATTTTCTCCATTCACGGTGATGCGCGTTTTACGACTACCTGAACCACTTCTGCCACAAAGAAATTCCAATTGATAAATACTTGACGGGTTTAATCCTTTTAATGACATTTTGCAATTCCCGGTAGTATAGGCCACATATCTTGCAATTTTATTTGGAAAAACGCCTCCGTCTAAGGTCAATCCATTATCAGCGACATTAATCACAGTAGAGCCGTTCAGGCCGTTATACAATATTAAATAAGCAGAAGTATTCTGTCCCAACGAGTCTTTCAAATCGTATCTTCGAGTGGTTTGTATTGGTATAGGAAATACAATATCATTCCATTCCGAAAGTCCGGACTTTACAGTCGAATTTGTCGCATTTAGTTTCAATACTTTTACAATTTTTGGTTCTACAGATTCTATACCTGTGGTTGCGCCTACTTCCAGACTGGTAGATGATTCGTTATTATTAGAATCTTTAGCAGTTAAACGGTAATAATATGAGGTGTTAAATTCAAGATTCTCATCTGTGAATTGGTTGGCAGCAGTGATCCCAATTACATTTTCAGAAATGGTAAGTACATTTGGCATGGTGCTTCTATATACCGTATAGGCTGCAAAATCTGATTCTATATTTTTGTTCCACGACAAATTAATCTCATTGATAGCAGATAACCGGGCACTTATATTTTCAGGAGCTGATGGGGGCGTGATGTTTGGCAAAAAAGCTGAACTAATATTGCCGGGCAAAGATTGATTACCAGAATCGTCGGTGGCCGAAACCATAAAATAATAAACCACCCCTTCTTCTGCAGGGCTCAACGCCAATTCATAAACAAGTGGATCATCCTTGGCAATAGTTGCCACTTGATTGTCCAGAATTTCACTGTCATTGCTGACCGTCGATACGAAAACATTGTAGGCTAAGACGTCTTCTTCGGTGGAAGGGTTCCAGGTGAGGACCAGGCTAGAGCCTACGACATTTATCAGCAGACCATCAGGCGGTGAAGGAGGAATACCATCTGCGGTGGTCATGCTTATCACTTCTGAGAGACCAGAAAAATTATCTGCGATGTCAACGGCTGTAATGCCATAAAAATATTGCGTGTCATTTTGCACGGAAGTATCAACATAAACGACTTCAGTAACATAGCTTGCTATACCTTCAGCTTCAGAAGTAGCGCTAAAAGCAGCCTGAGACCGCCATATACTATACCCATGAAAGTCAGTTTCTATATTGGCATCCCAACTGAGCTCAATTTGGTTCGATGCGTTAAGTCGGGCACTTATATTTACAGGAGCTGATGGGGGCGTGATGTTTAAGCTTTGTCCTGATACAGAATTGCCGGGAACAGATTCATTACCGGCATCATCTACCGCTGTAACCAAATAGTAATATGTCTTTTCTTCATCAACAATTTGATCAATAAACAGCAAAACGTCGAATGTGCTGGTGTCTATTAAAAATTCATCTGAGATCGCGGGCAATTGCGCATCGTCTCTATACACGTTGTAGTGATTGACATCTATAGAGTTGCTTGCGGCCCATGTTAGGTGAATGGCGTTGAGCTCTGAAGTTAAGTTTACATTTTGCGGAGCAGATGGCGCTTGAATATCCGGGGTCACAATTTCAACAATCTCAGAAAGACCCGAGACATCGTTATTTTTATTGATAGCTACTACCCCATAGTAATAATTGGTTTCACTGAAAAGACCTGTATCAAGGTATTGATTTTCAATTATATTGTTCCCAATTCTTTGAGCATCTCCGATAGTCATGAAAGATGTTTGAGATCGATATATATCATAGTGAGATATACCTGCTGTACCACCAGGTTGCCAATATACTGTTGCTTGACTTGGTGCAGAAAGGTAAACGCTTAGCCCATCCGGAATTGAAGGATATTCTATTAATTCAAGTAAAAATGCTTCTTTTGTCTCGCTGGGTGAAGATTCATTTAAGTTTTCGTCAACAGCAGTCAGAAAGTAAGAATAGACAATGTTATATAGGGTCGAATGATCCTCAAATGAAGTTACCGATGGATCGACGGACTGAATTAATTGCGGGATTTCACCAGGAATAAATCGATACACATTTACACTCGTTACCGCTATAGATTCGCTTGGTACCCAGGATAGTGATATGCTTAAACTATTAGCGGATAATAAAAGTGATGTCGGGGGAAGCAATGGATTTGATGGCTGCTTTGTAAATGAGACTTTATCAGAAATATCAGAATAATTACCTGACTGATCCAGCACAACTATCCAGTAGAAATATTCTATTCCTTCATTCAATGTGGAATCAATAAAACTGCTTGAGCTTACATTATTCTGCAATAAAAACTCCAATTGACCATTCGAATACAAATCACCTTCTGCCCTATAAATGGCATATCCGCCCAAGTCAGGTTCATCTGATGGCTGCCAGCTAAGCATAGGATTTCCGGTCTGCGATTCTGTATTTATTTGAAAACCAGGAACTGCCGAAGGTGGAGTGATATCACCTTCTAATTTATTATACTCTTCAACAACCAGTGCCGTTAAATATCCCCAAACGGTATTTACGCCCGAAAATTGCAGGAAAAGTTGCCCATTTGACGGAGGTGAAACCTTTTCGAAAACCGCCAGATTACTAATGTTATTGATACATTCCAGACTAATAGACGTATTGTCAAGTGTATATTTGGTTTTTTTGCTCCCTGAACCCGATCTGGCTCCCAGTATTTTAAAAGTATAGTATTTATCTGGATCCAATGATTTAAGAGATACTTTACCGGTTCCGGAGGTGTAAGCCGTATATCTTGCTATGCTCGAAGGAAAAACTCCCCCGTTGCCATAAGTGGCACTATTGTCAGCAACTTCATTTATTAACGAGTACTCTGCTCCATTGTAAGCTATAAAGTCATAGCTTGAAGAGATACCATTTATATCTTTTATGTTACTTAGTTCTCTACTTTGATTAATCGAATTAAAACCAAGTTCATTCCAGGTACTCAACCCCGCAGAAGTATTGGTTTTTGTTGCATTTAGATTGAAAACTCTATCCGGCACAACTCCTTCATCCAACGCTTTAGTAATAAAAGGAATCGTAAAAACTGCATTTGTATAATTTGGGGATAGTTCTGTGTCAAAGGCTATGATTGCTAATTTATACTTAGTATTTCTGAAAAGCGTCCCTATTTCAAATGTTTCAGGCGATCCATTTGTGCTATAACTACCGGAATAAAGCGAATTACCAGCTTTTATATCTTCAACGGTCGGGAAAAAAGAATCGTCGTATAAACCCCACAATATGGTACCCTCTTCATCGATGTCAAAGGATATTTTTACATATCCCGATCCAACATCCTCTAAAAATGGTTCTAGCTCAAATACAGGAGGATCAAAATCCACCTCTCTTAATGTCTGGGCAACTACACTAATTGGGTCAACACTTACATTTACCGGTTCGGAATCGTCTTCTGCAAAGACCCAAACTTTATAGCTTGTAGATGAACTTAAGTTGCTTATGGATATGGTGGTTGATGAGTTGGTTCCGCTTCCAAAAAAAATCAAGCCTTGCCCCAGGCCGCTTTTAATTTCATCAATCGTGGGAGAATAATTATTTTGGTAGGAAGCATAATAAAAAGTTCCCGGCTCATTAAGTTCTACATTCAGATTAAAAGAATGGTCGGTTATATTGTCAATTGAAGGAGTTCCATTGATAAATTGAGGAGGAAAAATATCTACAATGCCAATCCCTTTTACAAACTGCATCATCCAATCATAAATATTGTCAGATTCAGCAATATTCCCATAAACAATATGCTTTAAATCTTGATGATTAACCCCGGTGAGCATCCTTAATTGTGACGGTTGGCTTGGGGGCGGAACACAACTATTTATTGCATTCACCATGTTTATCGAATGGTCGATATTAATAGTGCTATCCGCGTCTCCATGCCATACCTGTGTAGGTATCTCATGGAGGCTACATGCAAATTGGGATGCTTGGAGATTAATTCCGAAATATTGATTTGTGAGATCGGTTGATGCTGCCATGGGTATCAAAGCAGTTACCACTTCAGGATGTGCAATTGCATATTGCCATGCAGCTTGTCCGCCTTCAGAAAAACCAGTTAAATAAACCCTATTTTCATCTATCTTATAGACTGATTTGAGATGATTAATAAATTCATTTATCAAATCTAAATTCCAATATTCATAGTCCGTTCCACCGACGTTTGAAAGTTGATGTGGCGATACGATCATTAGCGGGAAGTTTTGTCCTTGGTGCGCCAGGTAGGCCGGAGAACCATACCCTTCCGGACCTAGTAATTTTGTGATATCTCCGTCTTTTTCTTCTTTCCCGTGCAAAGAAACGAGCACTGGCCTGTCGTCTGGTTGACTGTCAAAGTCTTGAGGATAGTATATATAGTAATCTAGTGTTCCGCCATTATTTAAGGTATAAGTAAAATTTTGCTCTTGCTGCGTATTCGATAGTGGCTCTTTGTCCTCAACAGTAAGTACAAAGTTTTTCAAATCCTCGTTGCCATCAGAATCTATCGCCTTTACCGTTATTGCATAAATACCAGCATCAGAAAATCCCGGACTGAAAGAAATTCTGCCTTCCCCCGAATCGACAAAATCATAAGAAGCAAAAGAAGGGAGTCCTGATACTTCAAAAGTTACGGTATCGCCAATAGTATAGTATTTGGTGGCAGACAGCGTTTTGTTAAAAATGACTGTATGTCCAGCATTATTTACATGAATGTTATCAGCATTGTAATATGATAGAATTTTATAGTTGGTAAAATCAGTCAGGTAATCATAGGTATTGACTATATCAGGCGAATAATGTGACTTGATATATTCAGCTTTAGTAAACATATGCTGCCTTTCACTAAGGGTAGAAAAATTTCGCGGCTGCGTAGTATGGAAAATAATCTTAACACCATTCGCTTCGGCAATAGCTTTGATAGCATTAAAATTATTATAGGTTTCTTGATCTGCAAATCCACTGGCAAAATCATTGGAAGGTAGATTGACGATGATAATATCCGGATCATAAGTTAAAGCTTTCGTGATATTAACTTGTTGATCAGGCCTTGGCCTACCGGAAATACCCGGCACAAAACCTGTTTCTCTAAATTGATATGATGTATATCCCCCAACAGATAGGTTTTGTACAAAGCTACCGGGCACATGGTCATATAGGAATTGTCTGTACTGAGTGACCCATGCCATGTTGTTTGTAGATCCGGAGCCGACTGCAGTCGAAGATCCTAAAATCACAATCCTTGGATTATTGATTTTGAGGTTGTTATCGTTATCTACTGCATTAAAAACTACGGAATAGGCTGAGCCCTCTTTAAGTATTAAATCATTAATATTTTCAAGAAGAGGACGTGAAAATTGCGAAAAAGCTGTTAAGCAAGTAAATGCCAACATCAGTGACATGTAAAAACGCTTCATAGGTGGTGTGGTTAAAAGTACTGGTACCGTAATAAAAAGTTATGTTTAATATACGCTTTCAGATCGTATCCAGCAAGGCTTGTAGAACTTATTTATTGAAGGACTGTTTTGGGCAATGAAAGTCCGTTTTTTCGAAAAGAAAAAGGCTGAGATTAATAAGTATTTTTTGACTAAGGTGAATGTTTATGTTTTGATCAAACCAACAAACTGCCGATGCTGACTGATTCCCAACCTTATATTATACTCAATCAATCTGGAGGCTTGATTTTTTAACAAATTCTCACTTTTGTATTGCACGATAATAGGCACACCAATAAATTCTCCAATTTTAACTAATGAATGTACCCTTAAGTCAGCGCAGCAAGTCATCTAAAACCTCCAGGAACAATTTTATGTAAAAAGTTAAACGTTCATTGAAGTCTGACAAAAAGAAATAGTGCCTCCAAGTGGCATCTGTCATCCGACCAGCTCACCAATTTTTCGTACATATTCCCGGATAAATTCTGCCTTTCTTTTTAGCCGGTATTGCATGATCCAGCGTGGATGTGGCAATGCTTCGATCTTGGCAAACAAATGGTACTTTTTGTTGAGATATTGGAGATATTTGAAATTTTGCCCCATGCCCATGCATAAGGCGTGTTGGCGCAAGCCTCCCATTTCTATTTGCTGTCGCATATATTTGACCATATATGGTTCCAAAAAATTTCGAAGCTCTACTCGATCATAATAATTGATATTGATCCCGTCTTTCACAAAGCCCAGCGGTGAGACACTGGTAAAAAAACACTTTTGCATAGTACGCCTCTACGCCTCCAAATGCGTCGATCATTTCATATACGAACACGGAAGATAGCTCCTGACGCTTGGGTAAATCATTGGCTATTAAGCACTTTTCTTCCAGCCTGATCGGATCGGTAAAGGGCACACCTGTGACGCCTGCACCAAAGCGACCCGGGTTAATGCCTATCAGGAATAATCTCGGATGTTGATCGTTGTAATACTTTTCGTAAAACTTGCCCGAAAGGGAATAGGTAGCAGGAATCTTGAAAGGATTGAGTATTTCCACTCCTCCGGGCAAAGATTCCGGAAAGTCTAGCTGGTCGATGAAGGTGAAATATTTTTGATAAAAGGTCATGGCTTCAAATTAGATGTTTTTTCGCAGGCTAAATGCCTTGCAGGGATACGGGTTATCATCGAATTGATACGTGCTTTGGTATGGACATTAAAAAAAATGAGGAACCTTCGTGCGGAAAATCCCTCATTTTAAATTCTAATCAATGGTATGACCAGGTTATTTCAAACTATGCACAACCAATCCACTTCTGAGCTTAGGTTCAAACCATGTGGTTTTTGGTGGCATGATGGCACCACTATCGGCAATGTCGATCAGCTGTTGCATGGAGACAGGAAACAGAGCAAAAGCCACTTTCATTTCTCCGCTGTCCACTCTTTTTTCTAACTCACCCAATCCGCGTATGCCCCCTACAAAGTCTATTCGCTTGTCGGTGCGCAGGTCTTTTATACCCAGAATGGGCTCCAGTATTTCTTTGGATAAAATGGTGACATCGAGCACACCAATGGGATCGCTGTCGTCGTAGGTATCGGCATGGGCGGTTAATGCATACCAGACACCATCTATGTACATACCAAATTCATGAAGTTTGCCCGGCTTGGCCTGCTCCCTACCCAGCAGTTTCAAATCAAAACTTTTTCTCAATTTATCCACCAGTTCTTCTTTGGTATTGCCATTCAAATCTTTCACTACGCGGTTATAATCGATGATGGTGAGTTGATTGTCGGGAAAATGAACTGCAAGGAAGTAATTAAATGCCTCGTTTCCGGTGTATGCTTTATTTTCGTCACGCAGGTCTTGTCCGACCAGGGCAGCCGCCGCTGTCCGATGGTGGCCATCTGCCACATAGGTGGCCGGAAGTTTTGCGAACTCGGATATGATTTTATCTACCTTTTCGTCATTGACCACCCACAACTCATGGCGTATCCCGTCTTAGCGCTAAAGTCATATGCTGCCTCTCCGGCAACAGTCGCTTCTACGATTTCATCAAGCGCAGCCGCGGCAGGATAAGCAAAAAATACCGGTTCGGCATTCATCTCCGAAACACGCACGTGCTTTTTCCGATCCTCCTCCTTGTCGGGTCTGGTGAGTTCATGCTTTTTAATCACATTGTTAAAGTAGTCATCGATAGCTGCCGCGGCCACAATTCCTGCCTGCGATTTGCCATTCATGGTGAGGCGATAGATGTACAGGCATTCCTTTTCGTCCTGAAAAAATACCCCGTTTTCCACGAACAGATCAAAGTTCTCTTTACCCTTTTTATAAATCTCAGGCGCATATGGATTTTGATCTTCCGGAAAATTGATCTCCGGCTTAACTACATGCAAAAATGAATATGGGTTGCCTTCGGCTTCTTGTTTTGCCTCGGCAGTGTTGAGCACGTCATACGGACGGCTAGCGACAAGTTGTACTTTCTCCTTCACAGGCCTCAGCCCGCGAAATGCTTTGATTATAGCCATTATATTTTTGTTGTTAGTGTATGTTTGATGCTTGTACGGTGGGTGCTGATTGTTGTTGATTGCACTTTTCTCAACCAACAACAATCAACGATCTGTCAACAGCTACTTACGTGGCTGAAGCAACCTTACCATAATGATTCCTGAGATTTCCCTTATTTTTTGCACCACGGCATCGGATATTTCTCCATCAATATCAATGATGTTGTAGGCGATATCTCCTCGGTTTTTGTTCAACATATCGGCAATGTTGATGTTTTCGTCTGCCAACACGGCAGTAATGTTACCGACCATTTTGGGCACGTTTTTGTTGGCGATGATCAACCTGCGTCCGCCATTTCTTGGCATACCGCAATTCGGGAAATTCACCGAATTCTTGATATTTCCATTTTCAAGAAAATCCCGCACCTGATCGACCACCATTACGGCACAGTTCAACTCCGATTCGGGCGTAGATGCTCCCAAATGCGGAATACTGATTACTTTGTCATTTTTGAGTAATTCTTCATCAGGAAAATCGGTGACAAAATTGGCCACTTTGCCCGATCTGAAGGCTTCAAAAAGATCCTGGACATTTACCAGTCCGCCGCGCGCAAAGTTCATAATGCGTACGCCATCTTTCATGATCTGAAATTTGCTTTTATTGATAAAGTTTTCTGTGCTTTCTATTAGAGGTACATGCAAACTGATATAATCTGACTGGCTCAGCAGGCTATCGAGGCTAAGGGCTTTCTCCACATTTTTGGACAGTCCCCATGCCGAGTCGATAGAAATATAGGGGTCGAATCCGACTACGCGCATGCCCAGTGCTTCGGCAGCATTGGCCACCAACATGCCGATGGCACCGAGACCGACTACACCGAGGGTTTTGCCTTGCAGCTCCGGCCCCACAAAGTTAGACTTGCCGGCTTCTACCAACTTAGGCACTTCACTTCCCTGGCCTATCAGGGTTTTGCACCAATTAACACCCTCCACCAGGTTGCGGCTCGACAGGAGCATAGATGCGATCACAAGCTCCTTAACGGCATTGGCGTTGGCGCCGGGGGTATTGAACACCACGATGCCCTTTCCGGTGCAATCTTCGATCGGAATATTATTTACCCCTGCTCCTGCCCTGCCTATGGCTTTGAGCGAAGTAGTGAACGCCATGTCGTGCATCTTGGCACTGCGCACCAATATGGCATCGGGAGCAGAAAATTCAGAGGCGACTTCATAGTCATTCATAGGAAATCGTTGCAATCCTTCAGAATCTATTTTATTTAAAGTCTGTATCTTATACATGATGGTGGTGGTTTTAAAAATTACTTATTTCTCAATTCAAATTCCTTCATAAACGCTACCAGGGACTTAACCCCTTCCTGAGGCATGGCATTGTAGATGCTGGCACGCATGCCACCTACCGTCCTGTGTCCTTTTAGCGTTTTCAGACCTTTGGCCGAAGCTTCTTTGATAAATGTCGCATCCAATTCGTCGCTCCCTGTCACGAAGGGCACATTCATGGTTGAGCGGGAGGCGGGCTCTACGGTAGCTTTGAAAAGCGATGAATTATCGAGGAAGTCGTACAACCACCCGGCCTTTTCTTCATTGATCTTTTGCATGGCAGCTACCCCACCTCGCTCCAGCAGCCAATCGAAAACCAGACCTGCAATGTAGATGGCATAGGTGGGCGGCGTATTGAACATGGAGCCGTTGTCGGCGTGGGTTTTGTAATTGAACATGGTCGGGGTGATGTCCATGGCTTTGCCAATCAGGTCTTTGCGCACAATCACGATGGCTACACCGGCAGGGCCGATATTCTTTTGTGCCCCGGCGTAGATCAGACCAAATTTGGAAACATCGTACACCTGAGCCAAAATATTCGACGACATATCGGCCACCAAGGGCACATTGCCCACTTCGGGCAGCGATGGAAAGGTGGTGCCATATATGGTGTTGTTGGTAGTGATGTGTACGTAATCAGCCTCCGGGTCAAACATGTCTTTGGTGACTTTGGGAATATAGCTGAACGTTTTGTCTTCCGAAGAAGCCACCACATTCACCTTGCCATATCGCTTAGCTTCGGCAATGGCCTTTTTAGACCATTCGCCAGTATGGATATAATCCGCTTTTTTGCTTTTTGAAAATAGGTTGAGCGGCACCATCGCAAATTGGCTCGATGCCCCACCATGCATAAACATGACTTCGTAATTGTCGGGCACTGCCATCAGTTTGCGGAGGCTGGCAATGGCTGCATCGAATATCGCCATATAATCTGACGACCGGTGGCTCATCTCCATCACCGACATTCCTGTCCCTTTATAATCTACTAAATCTTTTTGTGCCTTTTCGAGCACTTCAACCGGCAATGTAGCCGGACCTGCGGAAAAATTAAAAACTCTGGACATTTGAATGGTATTTGAAAGTGATTAACAAGAAATGCGAATCGAAACAGAGGCCGATGAGCACGACGGGATATGGCCTGATTTTGAGACCGATACCGTGGCCGGACAGCACGAACAAATACAGCAAACTGGAGATCCAAAAAGGAAGGCGCTTGTAGAAAAATTTGCCGTGGTGGCTGTTGCTAGTAGCTGCTTTGTGATCATTGCTTCTTTGTTGGGCTTCGAAAAAAAATAGTTCTTCAAGCCGTTTTTCAATTGACAATGCGAAGATGAACCATAATCCTGAAAGATTCAAGGTATTTTAAAATAACCTTATAGGAGGTGCTTTGCTTTTTTACAAAATCAACCATGCTTTTCCCTTACGGGAAATAAAAACTCCGGCAGAAACGCCCTTTCACCATAGATTGTTTGCCAATCCTTTTTTCTGTTTCAACGCATGCTATTGAAAAGTGATGAAGGGCACCTTGAATTCGGTGAACTTATCCTTATACCCCAAAATAAGCTTGTCATTTTTTATATAATGTAATTTCCGGATCATCACTCCTTTGATCCTGTCGGTAAACTGTGACACTACTTCATGGTATATTTCCATATCCTTTTGCCCACTGTCGCCCACGAGTATAAACTTCTTGTCAGGATAAAAACGCAACAGAAATGCAATGCTGTCCATCTTGTGACTGCCGTGGGTTTTCCCCGAACTCACCAGGTCTTTAAAACCCCGCTTGAGGTTTTGAAGGAAAAAGACCCCTTTGGGAAGGTTTTTGATCGAAAAAAAATCTATCAGAAAATCATAGAGATTCCATTCGCTATTGGAAACATAAAAAAAATCGCGTGGATGACTAGAATCGTTCATGTCCTTTAAATACTCCAACCAGTGGTCGAGCATGGGAATAGTCTTGCGAGAATGGGCATTTTTGAACAATTGCAAAGATACTTTGCGGAGAAACCGGGTACTATGCGACACGAGCAGGGTATCGTCAATATCTGAGATTACGCCCGTCTCATGACTTCCCGAAAGATAAAACTCACCCTGAAATCGCTGATCGTTTCGTTTCCAATATAACTCGTAGCTATGCCAGCCGGGTTCAAGGCCATTGTGTGTTAGCTCGCAGGTAAAAAAGCCCTTGTTGTTGGTTCTCACCCTGTTGGTTGTGCCATTCACCGTCACATCTACCACTGTGAGCTTTACCGGTCTGACGCGAAAGCGACGGATGGTCTGCCTGAAGTTTTTACGACGGCCATGACCTTCCTCCACTAGCTTCACTTTGTTCTTTTCAAAGGCATGTCCCGAAATTATGACCTTCTCATCATTGGCTATGCCTCTATATCCTACGATTTTTGTTTTTGTCATTTGATTGTTGGGTTGCAATAATAAAATCAATATACGGCAAATATTGTTTTCGGAAACTTTTGAAAGCGCTGTTGAAGGCAGAACTTAAGGTCGGAGGAATGGTAATAAATGGCAACAGAAAGGTCATTTTTAGCGTTCTCCGCCTGACTTTATCCTGGGTCATCAAGACCCTTCCTGATCAGCATTTCATCCCCTTTCGATGCCTTTATCGGTAAATTGGCTTCAAACCCGAGCGCTTTTATGAAACTTATTGTGTAAATTATCAGTATTACTTTTCATGGCTTCATTTCAACGATACATACATCAGGCATTGCCGTCATATGCAAATGGCAGGTTAGATGCGTTTGTTTGCAATGAAAATGTGTGCCCATGCCCGTTGTCCAAATCGTCATGCTGCTCGCCTTTGCACACTAAAGCCTTTATTTTCCAGCCCCCAAGTCTTTGCCTTCCCCAATGACTTGGGGAAAAAAACCAATACCCTACTGCGCACCAAAGCACATTTTACTTCCGAAACTATTTTAGTTTAGAATAATTTTTAATCCAAAAATCATGTTGACAAAAAATATCATATTATCGTATGGTGATTACGACCTGCTCAAAAATTATGTGAGTTCCAATACCTCAGTGAGCAACTTTTCTCTAAAAAAATTGACCACCGAATTGCGCACTGCCGAAATTGTTGAATCCGGCAAAGTGCCTAAAACCGTAGTTCAGCTCAATTCAAAAGTGAAATTGTATATAAAGGAAAATAAACAAAATATCAATGTCAGCCTGGTCTTGCCAAGCCAGGCCAATATCAAAGAAAACAAAATATCGATCTATTCGCCGATGGGCGCCGCCATAATCGGCTATGAAAAAGGCGATGAAATCGCCTGGGAAGTACCCGCAGGGCTTAAAACCATCAAAATTGTAGATGTAATCAATCAAAATGATTAAATAAATCGCATGCACCTGGTCGCAAGATAGTTGTCGGCTTGGTGCATTGAGTATATCAATCGATAGGTGCGTTGCTGAGTATAAGCAAAGCCAAATTTTACCACCAGATTTTTTTAAGCCCCACTATCGCGCAGACATGCTGTGCACCAAATCAAGCTTTTGGCGTTAATTTTCTACGAATGTCGGCTCAGCGGAAATTCTATAATCCCACATCTCGGTTGACAAATCTCAATTAATTCAAAGAGCAGTGGAGCATTTGGCTTTTGACCATTATATCTTCCTTGATTTTGCGATTTGGCACTTGCCAGCATATGCTCTACCGGCTTCTATTCACATAAAAAATAATGTTTAAAAATTAATAGAAGCATTGTGGTACTTTTATTATTTTTATCTATCTTTGTTTAGAAATAATCTAAATAAAGAACCAATGAACGCTATAGAAGAAAACATCCTGAACGTGACTTTACTTGGGCCACGTGCCAAACATCCCACTATATTTAAGAGATTTGAAGAAGTTCGACCAGGCGAAAACCTCATTATCCACAATGATCACGACCCCAAGCCGCTCTATTACCAATGATGGGTGAATTGGGCAATGTGTTTCAATGGGAATACCTGGAGCAAGGTCCCGAATGGTGGAAAGTAAAACTCACAAAAAACACACCCGGTCACAATGAAGAAACCATAGGCCAATTGGCAGCTAAAGACCTGCGCAAGGTAGAAATATTTAAAAAGTACGGTCTTGACTTCTGCTGCGGTGGCAACAAGACGGTAAGACAAGCCTGTGCCGACCAGGGACTCGATGCCACCAGAATTGAGCAGGAATTGCTGCATGCCGATAAGCTGGCAGGTGGACAGGCACTACCCTACAACGAGTGGGATCTGGATTTTTTGGCAGATTTTATTGTGAATACGCATCATAAATATGTGCAAAAATCTATCCCCGAAATTCGCGCCTACGCCATGAAGGTGGCCGAAGTACATGGTGCCAACCATCCCGAACTTATACCGGTGCACGAATTGGTAGAAGAGATGCATACGGAGTTAATGAGCCATATGCATAAAGAAGAAAATATACTGTTCCCCTATATCAAAGAGCTGATCGCTAAAAAGGGGTCTAAGATAGCACTGCAGAACGGAACCATAAAAAACCCAATCAGCACGATGATCGCCGAACATGAGTCGGTTGGTGACGTACTGGCCGAGATCAGGACGTTGACCAGTGACTACACCTTGCCGCAAGACGCCTGCGCAACCTACTCTATTTTGTTTCGCATGCTTGATGAATTTGAAAGCGACTTGCATATGCACATCCATTTAGAAACAATATTCTTTTTCCTAAAGCCGAAAATCTCGAAAAAGAATTGACGGCTTAGAGGGCAGTGGGCAACTGGCTATGGTCACCCAGTTGCCCTCTTTCCAACGAAAATGCAGCTAAAACGCAAAAAGCACTTTAAGCAAACCCCGATATTACAGACATGTTGATAAATAAAAACACGAAGATTGGCAAACTTCTAAAGCACCACCCAGGTGCATTGGAGAAGATCATTGCCATCAATCCTTTGTTCGAAAAACTGCGAAACCCCGTCTTGCGCAAGCTGATGGCAGGGCGCACGAGCATAGCCATGGCGGCCAGGGTAGGCGGTTGCAGCCCCGAAACTTTCTTTAGGGCACTCAAACCATTGGGATTTGTATCGGAGCACATCGCAGAGGTGGAGCCGGCCAATGCAGCCAAAAACCCGGCCTTTGCCATCGATCCCGCCAAGGTGGTGACTATGGATGTACGTCCGATTTTGGCAGGTGGCGAAGATCCGTTGCACCAGATTCAGGCCAGGGTGAAGGAACTCAGGTTAGGAGAAATACTCAGCATCATCAATACGTTTGAACCCTCGCCGCTCATCGCCCTGCTGGGCAAGCAGGGTTTTTTAACCCACGTCAACAAGGTGGGCGATAAGCATATCGAAACGTTTTTTATAAAAAAACAATGAGAAACCGGTCGAGATAGCTGATGTAGCCGAACTTCAACAAGCAGGATGGCAAGAGGTTGTCGATAGATTTGCCGGCAAAACCCACACTCTGGATGTAAGGGGGCTGGAAATGCCCCTGCCAATGACCACCATTCTGGAAACATTGGCTAAACTGGGCGACGATGAAGCGCTGTTTGTCAAACACAAACGCGTACCGGTATATTTGCTTCCCGAGCTTAGCGATCGGCACATGGAATACCGCATCAAAGAACTCGGTGACAATGATGTTGAGCTATTGATTTTCAAAAAAAAGATATGATCTCAGGAAATATACAAAAAACAACTTCCCACCAAATAGTGCTGCCATTTTACCTCTATGCAGCCCTGGCTTTTTTGTCAGCTTGTGCTATGTTGTACCTATTTACCGACTCCTTTCACTTTCATCATTTCAATCCCAAAACACTCGCCGTAGTCCATACCATGGCCTTGGGCTGGGCCACCATGATGATATTGGGAGCGAGCTACCAGTTGGTTCCCGTGCTCATTGAAGGCAAACTTTACAGTGAATCGCTCGCTTATCTGAGTTTTGTGAGTGCAGCTATTGGCATACCCATATTGGTGTACGGGTTTTACGTATTCGATATGGGATGGCCTCTGCGCACTGGCGGTATTTTGGTGAATGTAGCCGTATTGCTCTACCTGATCAATCTGGGAAAAAGCCTGCTCGATAGCCAGTCAAAAAATATCCATGCCATCATCGTATTCACAGCCATGCTCTGGCTGCTGGCCACTACCCTGCTTGGCTTACTGCTTGTGTACAATTTCGGCACTAAGATACTTAGCCGCGATTCGCTAAGCTATCTTTCCATACATGCCCACATAGGCATTGCGGGTTGGTTTCTTCAGTTGGTCATTGGGGTGGGCTCTCGCCTCATCCCTATGTTTCTCATTTCTAAATACACCAACCAAAAGTTGCTTTGGCAGGTGTATGCACTCATCAACCTTGCATTGGTGCTTTTTATAATGTTTGACCTGCTGAGCCTTGATTCCAGCCTGTTTTATGTGCCGCTGGGCATGGTGTTGCTGGCTATGGGTCAGTTTGGTTCTTTTGTCTATAAAGCCTACCAACAGCGCATTCGAAAAAAGGTGGACGAAGCCATGCAGTTGTCATTGCTTTCGGTGGTAATGATTGCCCTGCCCCTGGTGGTGCTGCTTGTATTTATTTTGGTGGTAAACTTCTTTACTCCCATGGGCAACCTGGCCAACGTGTACGGGTTTTTGATCTTCTTTGGCTGGCTCACCGCCATTATCCTTGGCATGACATTCAAGACACTGCCCTTCATAGTTTGGAACAAGGTGTATCACAAACAGGCCACCGACCAAGTCACGCCCAATCCAAAAGATTTGTTCAACGAAGGCATTTTCAAAATATCTGCACTCAGCTACCTGCTTGGTTTTGTTATATTTTCTATCGGCCTCATGGCAAGAACGGATATTTTGCTGCAAACAGGAGCCTTGCTGCTGTTGTGCACCGCTATTTTGTATAATTACAATGTGTTTAAAATATTATTGCACAAAACAAAAAAATGATGAATGTACGCAACAACAACAGTGAAAAATGCACCCGGGCACTCTTTGCACTGGCAGATGTGATAGACCCGGAAATCGGCCTGAATGTGGTAGATTTGGGATTGATTTACCGCATTGACTTCTTGGAAGAGGAAAAAAAAATAGAGGTGGATATGACGCTCACCACACAGTTTTGCCCCATGGGCGAATCGATCACGAACAATGTGAGCCGGGCGATTGCGCAAAAATTCCAGGAATATGCTGTTAACCTCAACCTGGTTTTTGAGCCTCCATGGGATCCTGAAATGATTACCACCGAAGGAAAAAAATTCCTGGGCAACAACTGACAAGATACATCATGCTGAGCCTGACCTGCAAAACTGCGATCAAAGCGGTGATTTTATTGGCCTCACAACCAGAGGGCGACACAAAACTTTCATTGAAAGAAATATCGGAAGCTATTGGCGCCAGCAGCCATACGGTGGGCAAATTCCTGCAAACGCTGGTGAGGCATGCGGTGATCAAAAGCGTAAAAGGGCCTGCGGGTGGTTTTTTTATCACGAAAGCACAAAAAGACCAGTCTATAATGTCCATAGTAGAAGCCATTGATGGCAAACAGATTTTTACAGGCTGTGGCCTGGGGCTGAGTCAGTGTTCTGAAGCACACCCCTGCCCGATCCACGATCAGTACAAAGAAATACGGGACGCAATGGACAAACTCTTTGGTGACAATACCATCGCAAGCCTTTGCCAATCGGTGCACATCGGCGAAACGTATCTTTTGGGCTAAAGCACCCACAGAGGGAGTATCAGGCAGGGCAGTGTGGATTTAGCGTGTCAACGTGCGAATGGACTCCATATTCTTTTATTCGCATAGGCCAGGTTTCCGTCGCAGCAAAAGAGGGAATATGCTGTCTGTTCTTTTTTACTCGCATTTATCCCTTATTTTTAAATGCCAATAAAACCCCGCTTTATGAAATGGACCTATATTTTATCGCAGAAAACTAAAGTTGCCGTGTCGCTCACCCTCATCATTGCGATGGTACTGATGACCAATTTCCTAAGCAAAAGGCATTTTTCTGAACTTCAACAATCGTTTGCCTCTGTGTACGAAGACCGCTTGCTGGTAGAAATTCACATTTACAAAATCACCACCTTCCTCAATAGCAAAAATATGTTGCTTCACGAAATGTTTGAAGGCAACCAGGCCATGAACCTGTCGCCTTTTGTAGCTATAAATGATTCGATACAATTACATGTGCGGTCATTTGGCAAAACCCAGCTTACGCCGGAGGAAGCGAGGATCTTTGCCAAATTGAAAATGAATGTGAACCAACTCATGGCGCTGGAAGACTCCATCATCTCGCTGGGGGAGATTCATACCTTGCACGACCCGCTTATCAGAACCAACAAGAAACACGCGCAATTGGCTCAAAATCTGTCGAAGCTGTCAAACATTCAGCGCGAGGAGGGTCAAAGACTGATAGAAAAATCGAAAAAAATAGTCTCCAGCAGCAAAATCGCCCTGCAACTCGAATTGGTGATCGTCATCGTGATCGGCATTATAGTACAGGCCCTGATATTCTCATCCAAAACAACCCTGAGCAAAATCAGACAACATCCGGGTCTGAATTGAACACAGCTATGCCTACAAGCCGAGCTTGTTGATACGTAACCGTGATGCGGAAACCCGGCTATTTGCTTTGGAACAAAGCGGTGTATTTTTGCCTGTGGTAATAGGCCAAAAATAGCGTTCCAAAAAAAACAAACAAGGCAATTGGCAGGCCTTCGGGAACCAAAAGGAGATGCACCATGAGGATATTGACCGCAATAGGGAAAATAACCACTGCCGCCAACGCCACATAGCGTCCGATTATAAAAGACAAGCCGCAAATTAATTCCAATGCTTTCACCATCGGCATCATATACCCCGATGCCTCCATGCCTTCGTTAAAAGTTTTGAATGAACCGGTCATTTCGGGCTGGGGAAATAATTCGAAAAAATAGGCCACAGCGCCAAAAACAAAAAGAATGCCCATGAGCACCCTAACGATAATTACAGCAATTTTCATGATTGTTGATTTTTGAGATTCAGAATGAAGCGAAAAATATAAAAAAGCGCTTTGATCGACAATATGGGATGAAAAATATAATTAGAAACACGCCATTTTAGCTCCCAAATCCGCCTCCCAATCCTGTAGTGATTCAGCCATTTTTTATGCACCCTTAAATGCTGCGTTTATTTTCTGCTTTTAGCCAGAAAGTCACAGTCAAACCGGTTTGAGGTCGCAAAATGTTAACCTTATAAAAACGATGCTGATGGTTTTTAAAAAGATCAGGACGATTTTTAAAAAGATCATGATGATTTTTAAAATAATCATGATCTTTTTTTGAAAGCGGCAGTTGTCTTTCCACTTTTTATTAACGGGCTGGATAAGGCGTAGTGGGTATTTCTACTCCTTATCATGATTAGGCCAGCTTTTGCCTGGCCTTTCTATCCATAATTATTGCCTGCGATCTATGGCCTGCTGAAGCCCTCAAATTATCACATTTTTCCGGGAGTAAGCTTGCAATTGAAGCAGTGATGAGGAACAAATATTATTAAACCAGGTGTGAACAATCTGCTACTTGCCTACCATCATTGCACTATAAGGCCAGCCAACATCTCGAAGGTTCCGCCTAGTTGCACACAGATTGCCTCGTTCGTACGAAAAGGCCTATCACGCTATGAAGGTGGTGAGCTGACGCTTTTGCCAAATTCACCTTTGCGGTAAGGATCCCTTTTCGCTCTTGGTGGTTAAAAAGCATTACCGATAGCGTATTTATACCCATGTGTTTTTTGGATGGCCTGGCACTCTGCTATTAAAAATCCAGCAAAAAACCGAGGCTTATATTGCGACCGGGACGCGGTATGCCACCCCAGTCGAGATGCTCGTGATACCGGTTATCAAAAATATTTTCTACGCTCAGGCTCACTTTTGCTGCGAGTCGATCAACGCTAAAGGCTTTGCCAAGCATAAGGTTTGCGATGGCGTATCCGGGTGTTTTTTGTTCACCAAATGCGCGATTGATGCGATTTTGCCAGGCTGCGGCTTCCATACCAAGATTAAACAACCATTGACTATTGGTTTGATAGTGGAGCTCCATCATGTTCTTCAGCGGTGGCATCAGTGGCAGAGGTGTTCCATCTTTCAGCTCGCCATACGTAAATTTGAGTTGATTCAGCAACTTAAACTTATGAATTTTTAGTTCAAATTGTGCCTCGACACCTGCCAACCGGGCCTCATCCATATTTTTATACACCTTTACGCCATTGGCGCCAATAGTCATCGGGCTTAGTTCGGCATTGGCCACACCCATAATATAGCGGTGAAAATGGTAGTAATAACCTGTCACTTTCAGCCGGATCACTTCCCCTCGGTATTGCGAAAAAAGCTCTGCCTGTAGGGATTGCTCGCTTCGCAGATCGGGCCGACCGATATAGTCATACCCATCGTAGGCATTGAACAAATAAAAGCCGTATTGCTCACCCTCTGTAGGCATCCTTTGCCCAAAACTAACAAGCACACCAGAGTTAAGATTGCTTGCAAGCTCCTTTTCTACCCCTGCATTGGCATTGAAGAGCAGTTCACCGCGATTTGCTTCTCCAAAAGCAAATACTGAAAGCTGTCTTTCTCCCAGTTCACTTTGAATGGCAATAGCGTTTTTTTCCATCCTAAACCCCGCATTGAGCGTAAAACCATCGCCGGCACGGTAGGTAGTCTGATTCTGAAAACCCAGCACTTTTCTATGTACATCGGGCCAGGTGAGCATAAACATCGGCTTGGCATCTTCGAAGTGCATGGTCATTTCGGCATGAGCAAAGGTGGCGTGTCCATCTATTTTCATCTGCCCGCTCACCCGTTTATTCCATGTGTACAGACCTTTCGCAAAGCCGCCATAGGTGTAGGTGTGGCCGGGCATATCCATACGTAAGGCGACCTCACGTCGGCTATCGTCCATGCGATGTGAGATGCGATTGTAATAGACTTTGGCGGTCAATTGATCCATTTTGCCATGATGGAGCCATTTATCATAACTCAATCCGAAGATTTTGGCATCGGCATTCCCCACATCCATAGGCAATGCCGGGTATCCAACCTGCCATGCATAGTCGCCTATAGCGCTGAAATTGAGCAAATCATTTTTGCCCGGTAAATAACTTATCGATGTAGAATAGTTCACTTTGTTGTATGCCGAAAAGTCAATCTCCTCGCCACCCCCGGCCCGGTAGTCACTGGCTTTTCGGTAAGTGGCTCCTGCCCTAAAGGCAAGTTTATCCATTCCGTAGGCAGTATTGAAAAGCGCCTCCAGCCCATTGCTCGCCGACAAGTATCTGTAGCCCACTGCGCTATGCCAGGGATCCGCCTCATTGATTACCGGTTTTTTTATTTGCATATCGTAGGCGCCTCCCACCGTCGAACCTGCCGTATATCCACCCGCTCCATGCGAAATATTCAGGCTGGCCAGATTGTTGGGCTCGACGTAGGCAGTGACCGGATCCATTTTGTCGGTACAAGCACCCAAAATACGCATTTCGTCTATCGACACATTTATCTGACCCCCGGAGAGTCCGCGCATCATCGGTTCGTAGGCATAGCTTCCTCTTTTGATGGCCCAAACGCCAACCAGATTTTCCATTACTTCGTCGCCTGAGCTGAGCGGATCAGCCTTGTAAAAGCGAGCATTAGTATTGAATGGGTCTTCGCTTTGGCTACTGATGAGCACTTCGTCCAATTGGTATTCCCAGGCTACCTGACTGCCCAGCGTGTCTTTGGGTGCCATACCAGCTTGGGCAAAAACCATCTGACCAAAGCCCAAAAGCACAAGGCAAACCACGAGCTGTGCATGGCGGGTCGCAGTCGGGCAAGATAGGCCTGGCTTTCTTGTACATGCGAACCGCTTTATTCTTTCGGAAATTAGGCTATCATCAATCATTTGGTGCTTGAATGCTCAAAGGTGAGGTCAAAACTCGTTTTTTGAATCAAGCCCTCCAGGGTCAAATCCATATTAATTTTCCAATACCCATCCATGGTAAAGTTCACCTTTCCCGAATAATGGCCATTGGCCTGGTGTACCGGGTTGATATTGTTGGGAGATCCATGCCCCATGTCTGGCATTTCAGTATCAATGGAAATTTCGGCTATTTCTACTGCAGGCCACTCCATCATCGACACCTTTTTATGAATTGCCACTTCAAATGTGTTGATGCCGACCATCGGTTTTGATGGCGCTACCAGCGAAACAAAGTAGCTGACATTATCCAAGCTAAAGCTTTTCAATCGTGGTTGGTCCGGTAATTTCACGTTTATGGGCACTGCCACTGTGCCCTTTTCGCCTGTTTCGATATCGTGAACTTCGAAGCCTAATGTCCAGAAGCCCATATCACCGGTGGGCATCACAAATATGAGCGCCCCTCCATACGATTCTTCAAAATTGAGCCCCAAGACAGGTTGTTCTAAAGGACAGGCATGTGACATGGTGCTCATTTGCATCAATGGCTTCAGCAAGATGGTGGCCTGGTCAAAAGCACCCTCCGCGCCGCCTTTGTTTACCAAAAACTCCAGTTTGTTGTATCCCACCGTCAGGTCGTCGGTGTACTGATATACTTTTACAGTAAGTGACGTACCGGGCACTTCCACTTCTGCGAGTATTTTCAAGTCACTGAGGCTGGTGTTAGCAACCACTTCCTCTTCAGTCTGACAAGAGACTGTAAAAATGAGCATAGCCATAGCGGCCATGGTATATATTTGTTTTATCTGTTTCATTTTTATTATGGTTTGAGATTTGAGGTCATCCATTGAATATTTTATATAAGCATACTACGCCAGGCTTATTTTGGCATGCGGGCATATGCTGCTGCACTTCGCTTTGCTGATGGATTACTAAATAAAGCGTGTTTTTGTCTTGTGTTTTTTATCTACCAGAGGAGCGTTCGCTCAAGCTAATATCAGGAGGATTTGAGCTCCAATACCCGGTAAAAAACAACTAAAACACTATGACTTGGGAGGGATGAAAATGTTGAACATGAATTCGATCTCAACCAATTGCCTGACGGTGGAAATAAGTGGTGCCGCCCTTTTGGCTGCGAAGTCCGAGAGACCACGGGCTTCCATCATGACAAATTCCGATTTCTGGTTGTCCGGAACCACAGGTGTCGATTGGCTTTCATCGGCTGTGCGCAGTCGATTCATGAGAAAACACCGGCCATTGCAATGCAATTCGGGCTGCTCGCGGTTTTTGCAGAGATATTGGGCAATGTATTCCTGATAGGTCTGATAGTATATGAGGATGCTGATTTTTCAAATGAATGAAAAAACATGAGCACGATCAGCACGATGGACAGCATCCTATTCATATTGGCGCAAGATGCCGCTTATTGCCCGGTCGGGTTTATGACTGCGATCATATAGGGCTTTTTATTCTGATATAACACGTAGGGAATCAAATCAGGTGTGCCATATTTTTATTAAAATACAACAACAAAGATCAGACTTGAAGTGGCAAAATTACCTCAAAGGTGGTGTGTCCATCTTGCGAATCGAATTGCAGATTCCCGCCTAGTTTATCCACCGCAGACTTTGCCGTGTACAATCCCAGGCCTGCTCCTTTTGAGTTTTCCCTGCCGCGATAAAACATCTCGAATATCCGCAATTCCGCCTCCCGGTCAATTCCCAGCCCATTGTCTTCCACACTGATCATCAGGTTGGTGCTGCTTACCGTCATGAGCACGGTGATTGTAGCACCCTCTCCCCGATTGTAAAAAATCGCGTTTTCACTGATGTTCTCCAGGATGATTTTAATAAACTCGGTATCGGAGCGTACTTCGAGCTTGTCGGGATTAGCTATCAGCACCGATTTTTGCACTTTGCCTTGTTTATCAATACCATCCAAAAAAACCAGCAGCTTTTCCACTAGCACCTGCAGGTCGACAGGGTTTGACTCGGGTTTTTTATTGAAAATAAGATGAACCTCTCTGAGTTTTTTCAGGTTGCGAACCATGGTTTTGGAGGTGTCTTCTACCAGGTCAAAAAATTTCAAGACTTCTTCGTCGTTAAATGATTTTTTGGCCACCACCGCCAGACCCAGCAGAGTGGTCATAGGGCCTTTGAGATCGTGCGACGATCGGTACAAGAAGGTATTGAGTTCGGAATCAGTTTTCTGGAATTTCTCCAGGGTGGCCTGCAGGTGGTTGGTGCGTTCTTCTACCAGACTTTCCAGCCTGGCGTTGAGCTGGCGCAGCTTCACATTAGCATTTTCCCGCTCTTCATTGGCATGTTGCAGCAGGCTGTTCTTAAGATTGATTTCGTTGTTTTGCTGCGCAATATGTTCGTTTTGCAACAGGATATTTTCCAGCTGTTGGCTGATCTCTTCATTTTGCGCCTCTATTTCCTTCACTTTTTCATCCAACATATAATTGGTTGAGTCGAGTACTTCGTTTTGAGCCTTGATTTCGCAGGTCCGCCGTTCTACTTCTGCTTTCAATTTTTTTTGACTGGCGAGCAAACTGCGGGTGCGCAACTGTATGGTGGTGTAAATGAGCAGGGCAAACAACAGTAAATAGGCGATAAATGCCAGTTTTGTTTTACTCCAGGGAGGCATCACTTCTATTTCGACAGAGGCGATTTGTGGATTCCACCGTCCGTCATTGTTGCTGGCCATTACGCTAAAGGTGTAGGTGCCCGGATCGAGATTGGTGAAGGTGACGGAGCGCTCGCTGCCTATGTCTAACCAGGAATCCTGAAACCCAGACATCTTGTATTTGTACTTATTTTCGGAAGGATTGGTATAGCCCAAAGCGATAAAGTGAATGGTGAACATAGCGATGTCGGGGCTTATGTGTAGATGACGTTTTTCCAATACCGGAACGCTTGTCATTTTTCCGGCTTTGGTATCGTCAACGGCTTCCTGATGCAAATCCACCCGTTGCAGAAGCACCTCGGGAACCAGGTCATTTTTTTTGATTTTTTGCGGATCGAAATAGGTAAATCCATTTAATCCACCAAATACCATCAGTTGGTCATGGGGCATTATGGCTGCTCCGGCCGAAAAATCATTGCCGTGCAGGCCGTCTTTGTTGGTAAATTGCCTGGCGTTCCATTCATTTCCATACCTGGACAACTGGTACAGCCCATTTTTGGACGAAATCCATATTTTGCCCTTCAGGTCCTTTTGTATTCCCTGTACTTCAATGTCGCCCAATAGACCCTGCCGGTCGATGATCCTGGTGAATATGTCCCTTTTATCATCGAACGCACACAAACCAGCGCTGGTACCGATCATGATCGAATCCTGACCAACAATGTAAATAGAATTGATTTCGTTGCCACATAGGCTGGTGGCATTTTTTTCCTCATTTCTGTAATTGGTGAAGGTATTGCGTGCTAAATCCAATATGCTGAAACCATCATTTGTCCCAACCAAAAGCTTATTATTGGCCGTATCTTCTTCCAGACAAGTGAGGCGGTCGTAGATAATGGAGCTATTGTCGCCGGCGCGATGCACGAAATTCTGAAACTCCACCTTTCCGTTTCTTCTTGTCATCAGGCTCAAACCTTTCCAACTTGCTATCCAAATATTGCCATTGGAACTTCTTAGAATATCGAAAATATTGGTATCGTTGATGGATGTCGGATCAGATGGATCGGGTCTGAAATTATGGTATGTGCTCGTTTCAAAATCATAAAAGTCGATCCCTGCATCCCAATAACCGATCCACAGACCTTTGCCAGGCTCTTCGCAGAGCGCCAGTACTTTATTGCTGGCCTGTTGGTTGGCAGCGGTACCTTTGCGTTGATGGTGTTTAAATTCTCCTGTTTCTGGCCGGAAAAGCTATATCCTCCACCATCCATCCCAATCCAAAAACCGCCCATAGACGAATTGGCGAAGCACTTTACGTATCCGTGTATCAGATTTTTGCTATAACTCGGACCAGTACCCACCATATGAAAGGCGTTGGCATTTTTATCCCATAGGTTCAATCCGCCAAAGGTACCCACCCACATGCGGCCGTCCTTGTCTTTGAATATGCTTTTGACGATATCCAGGGTAAGCGAAGTGCTCTTCGATGGATCGTGTTTGATATGAGAAAAGCTGTTGTTTTCAATATCGATCACATCGAGACCCTCGTCGGTGCCCGCCCATAGCCTGCCCTCATCGTCGAAGGCCAGCGCAAACACCCCGTTGTTGATGAGCGATTGGTCTTCACCTGCTATATTTTGATAATGAGAAAAGCCACCGGTCTGCGAGTTGTAGCACGAAATACCCGAATTTAATCCTGCCGCACCAATCCATATATTGCCTTGCTTGTCCTCTATGATTTTTCTCACAAAGTTGCCCACGATGCCACGCCCGGGATATTGTCGATCCATGGCTATATGCTTAAAGTTTTGCTTTTGTGGATCGAACACCGACAAACCCTGGTCGGTACCAGCCCAAACCCAACCTCTCGAATCAATCAAAAGTGACAAAATATTGTTGTTGACCAGGGCATTGGCCGAGTCTGCCGACAGGTAGTGTTGGTATTGCCCGCTTTGCAAATCGATGTGATAAAGCCCATGACCCGTGCCGATCCATAAGGAATGTTCAGAGGCGAAACCGATAGCTTGTACCGCAGCAGACCTTTGATCGGGTAATGGAAAGTGGGAAAACACTTTGGAGGGGTAGTCGAACGAGAAAAGACCATTTTCTGTGCCTACCCAAAGTTGCAATGCGTAGTCCAGCTCCAGGCAGTTGATCACCCTGCCTATGGTAGCTGCGGAGTCTTGGTGTACTGTTTCTAATTTTTCAAAATTGAGACCGTTGAAGCGATTAAGGCCACTGGCAGTCGCCAACCAAATAAAACCGTATTTATCCTGAATGATATCTGAGATAAAATTGTTCGAAATACCCTGGTCGGTAGAATATCGTTTGAACACATAGTCCTTTTGACCGAAAACTGTGTGACCCATAAAAAATATGGCGATATAAAAAAATGACCTCATCAATATTGTCAAAACCATTAAAAACTGTTTAAAAATAAAAATAAAACGGGCATTCTAAAAGTTGGAATGGTTTGGAAGTGATGAATATACGACCAATTTTTGTGCTTTCATCAGTATGTCATACCCGGATATTGGTACTTTTCGATGTTTTAACTGTGTTTTTTGAATAATAAAATGAAAATGTGGGTTTGGCACCCGGCAAAAATACTGAATGCCTCCACAACGTTTCACCTAAAAAGCAATTCATAAAATGGTAAAGAAAAACCGGCAATTCTTAGTTTCTGTTCTGTTGGTCCTAACGCTTGCCTCCTGCAACCTGAGCCGGCCCATCCTGAACAAATCCCACCGACAGTATGAAAAAGCCGGTCTGCGCGAATGGACTACCGATAGCGACTCCTCATCGATACACTGGAGAAAAGTAGGTCGGGGCGACCAAAAACTACTGCTCATCCACGGATTTGGCGCCTCTGCCGAACTGCAATGGGAAGGGGTAGTAGCAGCCTTGCATGATGAATTTACCATCTATATCCCCGATATCCTCTATTTTGGGCAAAGCACCAGCCAGAGCCACCAATTCAGCCCCATGTTTATCACCAGGCAATTGCACGCGTCACTTTGCCTTTTCGAATCAGACCGCGTGATGGTGGCAGGCTTGTCTTACGGCGGATTGGTGGCAGGCCTATTTGCACACCAGTATCCTCAAAAGACCCGTGCTCTGGTGTTGATAGACGCCCTTTCGCCATTTGCAAGTAGTGCACATACCGACTCGCTTGCGCAAGCTCACGGATACAATGACATAGATGAAATACTGATCCCCGAAAATGGCAAGGCTTTTAAACCCTCATTGAAATAAGCTATGCAACACCAAAAAAATACCCCGCTTGCCTGCTAAACAAGGCTGCCCAAACCCTCTATAACCCCCAGCGGACAGAAAAAGAGCAATTGCTGGCTTACCTGCGCAATCATGAGGCGGGGCTGAAAAACATCCGGCTTAGCTTTGACGATCCCACAACAGGCAAACCGGGTCTTGTGGCACTCATCTGGGGTGCAGAAGACCACATCATCCCTCTTGCCACCGCCCATCGACTACAGACATTTTATCCCAATGCCTCGCTCGATATACTGCCCAACACTGGCCATGTGGCAAGCATGGAAGCCCCCGAAGCCGTAGCCGAAATTATTAAGACTGCACTACACCGGGCAGAAAAGTGAGTCATTTGCTGAAAAGGTAAATTGGGTGTCCTGCATAATTTTAATTATCATGGTTTCGGGTAATTCACCATTCAAATAATATTACGCTAGCGATGAATCAATCTGCTTCTCTCCTGTCGTAATTTTGCTGAAGGCTATGGTTGTTATTTCCTTTTCTTTGATGCTTAGAAGGTAATCAAAGCAAAATCAAGACAAAACAAACAATGCTTCCACGCGCTATCTCCACGCACCCCCGCTGCTCTGTCAGGTCTGCGCTCGTTTTCCTTTATTTAATCATTCACGAAAATTGAACACTTTTTAGCGGAATCCATGTGCTAAATCTGCGTCAAAGAAAAAGCACCTTAGTGGAAGGTGCTTTTTCTATGGATTTGGCAAAAGACAATGCCAGCAAATGGTTAGTTGATTGATGTCGTCAGGGAAATTGAGCTGCCACCTGACGCAGGCATTCCGGGCATAAGCAATCGCGATATTTTTCGGCGATTTGCCGGCGTGCGGTACTGCTAAGCATCACTTCTATGCAGCGACAGTTTAGAATATTGTTGTTGCTACATTCGAACATTTTGCCACACTCGGGGCACGTTTTGGTTTGGGCTTTCATAGAGCAGAGCGCTACTTAAAGGCAAATCCGTTTGGCCCCACCCCTACATCCGCGTCATCGATTACCGTGCCTTTCGTATTATAAACATATATTTTTCCGGCACCCGAAAAAGAAGGTGACACCCCAACATAGAGCCTGTCGGTGGTGCCATTGAAGGCCAGACCGTAGAAACCATCGCCCGTCACCAGGGCAGACGTGCCCAGTGTTTTGTTCTTTATGTCAAACTTATATATTTCCGTTTTTGTACCTGGCCAGGCCTGGGCTGTGAGTAAATACAGGAATTTACCATCGCCGTCTATGGCAAATTTGCCTTGGGCATTGTTCACTACCAGGCTGTCGGTTTTTGTGAGCGTAGTGGGGTCGATTCGGTACAAGCCTGACGCAACCGTGGCCCACAGTGTGCCGGAAGCTTCGACGGCAAAGTGCCTGGGAAAGGTAAAGAGATAGATTTTCTTACTGGTCATATGTTCCAAATCTATCACCGATATGCTGGTCTCAAAGGAGTTGGCCACAAAGAGCTTATTGTCTATAGCTACAATGCCTTCCGGCCCGGAACCACAAGCGAGGGTATCTACAATGGAACGGGACTTCAAATCCATGACGGCGATGTAGGATTTTGGCAAAGAATTGCCTGGCCCCCAAGGCCCCCAGCAACTGATGTAGCCCTTATCGCCTGCTATGGCCATATACCTGGGCTGAGAAAGGTTGGTGACCGGATTGGCCAGGTATTTAAAATCATCCGCACTAATGAACTCTATTTTGTCAGGAGCATTGCAGAGCAGGTAGCCCACTCCGTCATCAAGGGTTAAAGACTGGATGGTGCCGCCTATATTTGCTCCGCCATTGGCATTTTTCACCACATTGTTGGCGATAGTCATGTTTTCTTCATCATAAAAAGAGAGGCTGCCATCGCCGTTGCTAAAATTGCCTTCATTGATCACCAGCACCCCGGTTTTTTTGGGCACATCCGGACCATCATCGCCCGTGTCGCAGGAGGAAAAAAAAGACAGGGTTGCAAAAAGTGCCACCAGGGCAAATAAATGTGTGAATCTGTTCATACTACTTTTGTTGGTTATTGATTAAAAAATTAAGACTGATCATAAAGTTTCTTCCGGGCATGGCATAGTGCTCTATATTTTCATATTCGATATCGAATACATTGAGTGCCTGAGCCTGGAGCGAAACCGCGTGCCTGCCGAGATCGAAATTTTTGCGATCGAAAAATTGCTGAGCAAATAGCCCTCTATCTGGTTGTTGACTACATCTATGCCATTGCGGCGACCCGTATAGTTGGCGTCTAAGCCGAAGCTTATGGAACGGTAGGTAGCCGTGGCATTGATGCCAACACGTTGCCTGGGAGTATAGGAAAGCTGGTGGCCCACCGAACTATCATCTGATGAGACGCCACGCAGCAAGATGGCCCGATTGTAGGCATACATACCGCCTAGTTGCAATACCGCCCACCCCATGTCGAAATTTGCTTTGCCACTGAGCTCTATTCCCGATGCTGCCACCTTTTTGAGGTTGTATGGCCGCCAAACACTACCAGCCGGTTTCCAAGCGAGCCAGTCATCTACCACCATGTAATAGGCCGCTACATCTGTCTCCAGCGCCCATTTGTTTTTACTATAATTATAATGGTGTCCCACCTCCATGCTGTAGCCATTTTCGGCTTTGAGGTCACGCCGACCCTGGTTGCCCCAATACCGGTCATTGAAGGTGGGCACACGATAGCTGCGCTCTATCTGGGCGCGGAACTTCATTTCACCATCTGGCCGGGACAGCAGGTATGAAGCAGCAAGCGAGGGCGCCACAGGAGCACTGGCAAAGGGCACAAAAGTCTTGCGGGCATTCAGGTTCACCTGCCAGTTTTGCCATATTTGCTGATTGATGGACACGAAAAGGTCTTCGCGCCATTCGGTAAGACCATCGGCATATGACCACACATTGGGCACGATCATTTGCGCATTGCCCCCGGCATTTATGGTCGTTTTACCGGTTATATGCCATTCATACGCCAGCCTGGCCATGCCGCGCCTGGTTTCTATCTGGTCTGTCTTGTTGAACAGTTGATCATCCCACACATACCCCAGACCTGTTGTTAGCGTCCCTTTCGGGAAATAATGCTGATATTGGGCCACCAGCCTCAGGTTTTTGTCTTCAATTTCATCGCCGCCTGACTGCTCCCCCACAGCGCTGGCCTTGATGGGCTGTATCTGGTGGCGGTTGCTGCCGTACCATCCGTTGATGGACAAGATACCAGATTTGCCTATTTTACCATTGACTTCCTGAAGGATAGCCGCATTATTAACTCCTGCATTTTGTTGCTCGATCTGGTAGCTGTTGCCTATCCGATCCGTGACCTGGTATTCGAAATTGTTTTTCAAGCCGTGGTATAATGCGCGCGTTTTATATTCCCATTTGCCATTGCCCATCTCCGCCTTTATACCCGAAAACATATTGCCAAAACTGCCGAGCTGCTGCCTGATCTGAATTTTACTGCCATTTGTCCAGCGCGGTTTCGAACCAAGATGGATGCTGCCTCCAATGGCATCGCTGCCGTGCAAAGAGCTGGCACCGCCATATTGCACCGCGATTTCATCGAATAGAAATAAGGGCACGCCATTGAAGTCGGAACTGCCCAATGTGAGCGAGTTGAGATTGAGGCCATGCCATATCACAGCAGTATGCGATGCTCCCGTACCTCGAAAAGAGACCGTGGCCAGCATTTTATTGCCCTGCTCTTTGATATACACCGTGGTGTTGCGCTGCATGTATTCGGCCAGGGTGCCATGCGCCAGCCTGGACAACTCGCTGCTATCGGCTTTTTGCATTTTGCTACCGGAACTATACTTTTCAAATGGCAGGCCTTCCACGGTGATTTCATCCAACATCACCGTGTGGCTTTGAGCGCGGGCTATGGTGTTAACGCCCAAACAAATAATCGTTAAAAGCAGTAGGTGTAATTTCATAGCTTTGGATGCTTTAAAAAGTCGATAAGTGCCTGAATACTTGCAAAAGTGCCATGTCGTTCTCTCCCCTGGTATCGCCAGCTCCATTGCAAGCCCTCGCTAGCGATGGCAATGTTTTCATTAGCCGTCGATTGGCACAGCACGGTATATCCCTGTCTTTCCAATGCGCGTTTAGTCCAAAATATGCCCACCTCGTCGCCGTTCAGGTTGATTTCTGCACAATGCGGCTCCACTACTTTAAAAATACCATGGGTTTTATCGAAGGTGATCCCTTCTCTGGTGAAAGCCCCGCCAAATGTGTCGTTGAGTACCAGATCTTCCGGTGTACCGGAATAGGTGATATTTTCTGAAGTCATCAGCCATATCTTGTCGGCGGCCTGTAGGGCCAGATCAAGCTCATGCGTGGACATGATGATGGCTTTTTCTGTTTCACGTGCCAACTTACGCAGCAAACGGACTATGTCGATTCGATTGGGCAGATCGAGGTGGGCGGTAGGCTCGTCGAGCAATATCACCGGCGTGTCTTGCGCCAATGCCCGGGCGATCATCACCTTTTGCCGCTCGCCATCGCTCAGCGCATGAATGCTTTTTTGGCACAAATGACTGATTCCGGTACTTTCTACCGCCCATTGTATTTTGTTACGGTCTTCGGATCCCAGATTGCCAAACCACCCGGTATGCGGTATTCTGCCCAGCGACACAAGCTCGAAAGCCGTCAAATTTCCATAACCAAGGCTATCGGTAAGCACCACACTAAGGTGTCTGGCCAATTTTCTTTTATGTATTTCTGATATGTTTTGACTGAGAATGTGAATGCTGCCGCCCAGCGATGGTTGTATGCCGGCCATAGTACGCAATAGTGTCGATTTGCCCACACCATTAGGCCCTAGAAGGCATATGAGTTCGCCTGCCTGAATGGCGATATCGATAGGTCCGGCCACTTTAACTCCAGACTGGCGTTTCTGCCCATAGCCGATCTCGAGCTGCGATATTTGCAATGCCACCTGATCCATCAAAAGGCCGTTCTGAGGTTTCTGTTTTTGACAATAACCCATACCACAATCGGAGAGCCTATCAACGCCGTGATCGCGTTGATGGGCAATGACATCTGGCTGCCTGGCAGTTGAGCGATGATGTCGCAGGCCAGCATAAGCATGGCTCCCATCACCAAAGATGCCGGTATGAGCACGCGGTGGTCGGAAGTACCCAGCACCGACCTGGCGATATGAGGCACCGCTATTCCAATAAAGGCAATGGGGCCGCAGAAACCTGTCACCGAACCAGCTAACATGCTGGTGGTGAGAATTAGAAAAAAACGGGTTAGACGGATATTGAGACCAAGGCTTCGCGCATAATTTTCGCCGAGCAACAGGGTGTTCAGGGATTTGGAACTGCCAAAAGCCATCAAAAGACCGACAAGCACCACTATGGAAAATATACTCAATTGGCTGGAGGTGACCCCGCCCAAGCTGCCAAATGTCCACATCAGATAATCCTGGATTTGCTCCGGCTCGCTGAAATATTGCCATATACTTACTATGGAAATAGAAATATTGCCGATCATAATTCCCACGATCAGGAGGGAAATGTTGTCTTTGAGCCGCACGCTTATCAGCAATATCAGCGACATAACCAGACCGGCACCCAGCCCCGAGGCCAGCACAATGAGCCAACTGCCGCCCACTCCCAACTGCCTGATGGCGTAGATGCTTGCCGCACCACCTCCTGAAAGCATCACCAATGCAACACCCAGACTTGCTCCGGCAGTAATGCCCAATACCGATGGACCGGCCAAGGGATTGCGAAACAAGGTCTGCATCTGTAGCCCTGCCACCGCCAGGGCGCTACCGGCGAGTATGGCACTCAGTGCCTTGGGCAGCCTGATCATAAAAATGATTTTATGCCACAATTTATTTTCTACTTCCTGGCCGGCAAGCACCTTTAGCACCTCCCAGGGCGGTATATGCACGGAGCCCAGCCCCAGATCGAGGGACAGCAACACCAGGCAGATCAGCACCGAAATCGATATCAGTGCGATCTTTGACCTGCCTTTTGCTGGTTGATGTGCCTTAAATAGGTTCTGATCCGAAGCCATTTTATTCTACTTTTTTATAATAGTATAAAGTATGGTCTGGCAACAGCTCCGGATGGAATATCTTGATGAGATCGGCCAGAATAATTTGTGGCTTTACCAGACCCGACTCCCAATAGTCATTGGCGATGCCCCTGGCCACACGGTGGTTATTGTTGAAGACCCGGCCATTTTTCAAAGGCATAAAATCCCCGAGCCTTTCATCACGACCAGTGATATCTTCTATCCGATCTACAAAATCTGTATTAATCCAGTAGTCAGCCTCCAGGCCTTTGGCATACGCCACCTCATAGTCAATCTGCAAGCCCCCGGTGCCCGGGTCTGCTGCCCACAGGTAGTCGGCTCCTGCGTCATGCAGCACATTGCTCACATAGCTATTGCCTCCGGGCACATACCAGGATCCTTTGTAAGGCAGGTTGCATATGACGGAAGGCTTTTGGCTGATGGTTCCGGTAAGCGATTGCAATTGTTGATACTCATTTTTTGTTTTTTCAAATGCAGCAGCTGCAAGCGCCTCCTCACCTGTAAGCGCGGCGACCAGTTTCACCCATTCGGCCCGGCCCAAAAGGGTGGGTTCCTGCCAGTCAGAAAATACCAGCACCGGTACACCGAGTTCCTCCAGGATCTGCTGGCTTTTGTTTGGCGTATTGGGAAATCCCACGGTTATAACCAGTTCAATACCCAACTCCAACAGCCGCTCCGTATCCAGTGATTCGCCGTAGCCAATTTCCGGCAAGCTCCCGCTTTTTATTTGTTCATACATGAGGGTATCATACACATATTGTCCTTCAGAAATGGCTTTGATCTGGTCTGTGGCAGCACATTGTTGGAAGAAAGGCAGATATGAAGTATGCAAAAGTGCGATACGCTGCACTGGTATTTCTATGCTTTTGTAAGCGGAAAATTGCTCAGGTACTGCTGCACCTTGGTGCCACAACACATAACTTGTAGTGTCCGAAGTTTGATTGTAATGGCGAAAAAGATGGAGAATTTTATACGAGGAATGTTGGATGAGGTCGAAGCCAATTGCATATTCATTGTTGGAATGCGGCTGAACAGCCGATTCGGCTTCATGCTGCATGTTCAGAGAACTTCTGGAATTGCAAGCAGAAAATAAAAAAACTCCGAGCCACAAGGCAATGGACAAAAAAATAGTAAAATCAAAAAAATGATACTTCATGATGGTTTTTGCTTTAGTCCCGAGCAGTTACACTATGGCAGGTCTTCTGACTTTCCCCGATTTGATGTCCTTCCCATTCCGCAACAGCGGAACAGTGGATAATGAATTGATCAAATCTCTCAACGGGATTACAGCAGCGGGAACTGTTCCGGATTTTCACCGAATTCCCTTTTAATGCTTCGCGGCCGTATGCCGGTCAGCAACCATAATTCGCTGCAATGTTAACAACTTATTTATTTTAATAAAAGGAATAGTGCCTTTTAATTTTTTTTACAAAAACTCACCAGCATCAGGCTTTGCGACGTGGGCGACTAAGCAAAAATATTGTACAAGTTAAAACCCAAAAGCACTAAAATACCAATGATAGATACGAAGGATAAAACGGAAACACCACCAACATTCAGGGGCATCATGTATGGCGGTTTTTCCAGGTCTTTGTTGCTGAGGCGCAGCCTGATCAGAGCGATATTGACCATGAGAAAAAGAAAGAAGATAAATACATTGCTGATACTGGCCACCACCTTCAGGTTGCCGATGAGGCCAAACACCAAGGTGACCAGCGCCGCCGCCCCTATGGCTATCCGGGGGGTGCCGGAACCCTGGTGTACCCGGGCCATTTTATTGAGAAAGTCGATGTCGTTGTCGCGGGCAACATCGAAAACCAGGCGACCGGAGCTCATGATATTGGCCATAATGGTCTTGCTTGTGGCAAATAGAGCCACTGCTACCAATATGGTTGACCAGGTTTGGCCTGCCGACTTTTCCATAACAGCGGCCAGAGGGCCACTGCTTTGCAGCAGTTGCTTGGCTTCCATTACGCTTACAGCACTAATGGCAATAACGACATAGAGTACCAGAACAATAATCCCCGAAATGATAATCCCTTTGGGCATATTGCGCCTGGCGTCTTTGGTTTCCTCTGCCAGCTTTACCAAATCCTCAAAGCCCACATAGCTGAAAAATATGATGGCAGCACCAGAAAACAGCCCCACAGCCCCCGCATCGCCCAATTGCAACAAGTCATGGTCTCCCCAGCTCGGAATGGAAAAAACCACCACCGAACCCAAACCCAGTAAGGTAATGACTGTGGCCAAAATATTGAACCAACTGGAATTGCGTACCCCAAAAATATTGATAAAAGCCATGAGCAAAATGATAGCAACGGTACTAATCCACTGCGGTATATCAACCAGAGCGCTTAAATATCCGCTAAAACTTATGGCTATGGCTGCCGGGGCAATAACACTGGTCAGGAATATGACTATCGAAAGTGAGAGCGCCAGCTTTGGACCAAAGCCTCTTTTTATATATTCAAAACTCCCCCCTGCATCGGGATAGCGGCTCACAAACTCCGCATAGCACAAGCCGGTGAGCAAAGCCACCACAGCTGCGATCATAAATGCTGCCCACAGCATGTTGCCTGCCATACCGGCAGCTTCGCCAATGATGGCATAAATGCCCGCCCCTACAATCCCTCCTACCCCAAACAAAACGATATCAAAAAGCCCAAGACTTTTATTTAATTTATTCTTATTTGTGTCCATCCAAGTTGTTTATTTAGCATTTAACCCATCGAAAACAGGCAATGCGCATCAAAAAGGGCATACGGATACGGCCAGAACTTTGTTAGGCCAGATGTTCAAAGGCCGGAATGGTGGTAGGCTTTTTTAGATAAACAGGGTTTTAGACAGTTTCAAAATCACAACGATTTGATTGGTTTGAAATCTGCAAACACCTACTTTGCCCAAAGTAAACTTGCCTTTAATACAATCATACACCCTCATAAAAGAAATACGATGACACTAAAAGATTTAGGATATAATTCCACTATCGAAAAATTAATAAAAGATAATAATCTTGAAAATTTTGAAATTGGCCGGGTAATAGCCGAACACAAGGAAAGATACATTGTAAAAAATGTAAAAGGTGAATTTGAAGCTGAGATTACAGGAAATCTCAGATTCACTGCTAAAAGTCGTGAAGACTTTCCTGCTGTTGGAGATTGGGTCACTTTATTAAATTGTGATTCGGATTTTGTAATCATACAAAGCGTTATTCCCCGAATATCGATTCTTTCAAGACAAGCTGTCGGGAAGATTGGTGAAATGCAAATAATTGCTTCAAATATTGATTTTGCGTTTTTAGTTCAAGCTGTTGACAGAGATTTTAATATTAATCGCCTTGAACGCTATTTGACTATTTGTTATTCTTCTAAAGTAAGTCCAATTATTGTTCTCACAAAAACCGACTTGACTGATCCTCAAAACCTCCATGAAATAATTGAGAATATTAAACAACGGATAAAGAATATTCCAATTTTTGCTATTAGCAATGAAACAAAAAGCGGTTATGATTCCATTGAAGGATTTGTAGAAAAAGCAAAGACGTATTGCTTGCTTGGCTCTTCAGGTGTTGGAAAATCAACATTGATGAACAACCTATCAGGCAAGAAAATAATGAAAACAAATTCAATCAGCAAAAGCACGAATAAAGGCAGACATATTACCAGTCACCGGGAATTAACCGTTTTGGAAAGTGGAGGAATACTTATAGACAATCCAGGCATGAGAGAAATTGGAATAATCGATTCTACAGATGGATTGGAAAACACCTTTGACAATATTTTCCTTTATTCAAAGAAATGTAAATTTACGGATTGCACACACACCAGTGAGATTGACTGTGCTGTTCTTGAAGCAGTAGAAACAGGAGAAATTGATAGAAAATCTTATGAGAATTTTTGAAAATTGAAAGAGAGAAAGCGCATTTTGATCTTACGGTAGCCGAAAAAAGAAAAAAGGGGAAATCCTTTGGCAAGATGGTGAAGAACTTTAAAAATGATATGCAGAAAATAAATTCAAAGCGCTACAAATAAACTCCGAATGAGCTAAGCCTACCTGGCTTAGCATTTAACTAAACCGCAAAGAATAGGATTGTAATAATGCATCTGTGCGGCGCTCCGAAGCTTTGGATTCAGCAGGTCGTTGATCCCTTACCCAAACACCTTGCAACCTACTCAAACCGTATGGACACCGTGGTGGCTCACACCTCGAAAAAGCAATATTTTTTTTGATGGCTTTTTTCAGAATCAAAACTGTATTTATTGATATAATCATTAAATTGCCGGCGAAATAGCTTAATACCATAATCTATTGATCCAATTATCAACCTATACTTTTTTATAGGAACCCCTTATAGAGTCGAGGTATTTTTAAAGTATAAATTTAATTCTAAAACCCCATATATAATGAGCAATAAGAAGTATGTATATTTCTTTGCTGCCAACCAATCGGAAGGCAAAGCAGAAATGAAAAACCTATTGGGTGGCAAAGGTGCCAACCTGGCTGAAATGTGCAATATCGGTGTTCCGGTACCTCCGGGATTTACCCTAAGCACCGAAGTGTGTACCGCCTACTATGACAACAACCGCAACTACCCCGCCGGACTAAAAGAAGAAGTAGAAGCAGCCATAGCCAAAACCGAAACAGTGCTTGGTAAAAAATTTGGAGACCCAAATGATCCTTTACTATTTTCTGTAAGGTCGGGCTCTCGTGTCTCTATGCCCGGCATGATGGATACCGTCCTCAACCTTGGCATAAACGAAAAAATCACTGAAGGTCTGGCCAAAATCTCCGGCAATCCACGCTTTGCCTGGGATTCGTTCAGGCGGTTTGTCCAAATGTATGGTGATGTGGTATTGGATCTGAAACCGGTAAACAAAGAAGACGAAGATCCATTTGAAATGATCATCGAAGCCAAAAAAGAAGAGAAAGGCGTAGAGCTGGATACCGACCTGAGTACAGACGATCTTAAAGAACTGGTGACCGAATTTAAGGCCGCCATCAAAGAAAAAACAGGAAGGGAATTTCCCGATGACCCAATGGAACAACTATGGGGTGCAATCGGGGCGGTATTTGGCAGTTGGATGAACGATCGTGCCAAAACTTACCGAACCTTAAACCAAATTCCTTCGGAATGGGGCACGGCAGTAAACGTACAATCGATGGTGTACGGCAATATGGGCACCGACTGTGCTACCGGAGTGGCCTTTACACGAGACCCTGCCAATGGCAAAAAAATATTCTATGGCGAATACCTGGTAAATGCCCAGGGCGAAGATGTGGTGGCGGGAATCCGAACTCCGCAACCGGTCAACGCTTCGACCAAAAGCGATCCTTCACACAAAACGCTGGAAGAATTGATGCCCAAGCCATACAATGACCTGGTGGACATCTATAAAAAACTCGAGAATCACTATAAAGATATGCAGGATATCGAGTTTACCATACAACAAGGTAAGCTCTGGATGCTTCAAACCAGAAATGGCAAGCGCACCGCCGAAGCCGCAGTGTCTATAGCTGTGGATATGGTTAACGAAGGCCTAATTGACAAAAAAACCGCCATCAATCGCGTGAAACCAGAATCGCTCGATCAATTGCTTCACCCGATGTTTGACCCAAAAGCCTCCATCAACGTAATCGCCACTGGCCTTCCGGCATCTCCCGGCGCCGCTACCGGTCGTATCGTCTTCCATGCCGACGATGCCGAAGAGTGGTCTGGCAAAGGCGAAAACGTAATACTGGTACGTATCGAAACCTCACCTGAAGATATTGGGGGCATGCACGTCGCCAAAGGCATTCTTACCTCCAGAGGTGGCATGACCTCCCACGCCGCTGTGGTGGCTCGTGGCATGGGCACCTGCTGCGTGGCAGGCTGCGGAGCGTTGGACATCAATTACAAACAAAAAACCATGACCGTATCGGGCAAGGTATTCAAAGAAGGTGACTGGATTTCGCTTGACGGCTCCAAAGGTCAGGTGATCGAAGGCAAAGTACCTACCATTGACCCGGTGCTTTCAGGCAATTTTGGCACATTGATGGGCTGGGCAGATGAAGTGAGGCACCTAAAGGTACGCACCAACGCCGATACCCCACATGATGCCGAAGTAGCTCGAAACTTCGGTGCGGAAGGCATAGGACTGTGCCGTACAGAACATATGTTTTTTGAAGGAGACCGTATCAAGGCCGTTAGGGAAATGATTCTCGCCGACAACGAAGCAGGCAGAAGGCGTGCCCTTGCGAAACTACTCCCCTACCAGCGCGATGATTTTTATGGTATTTTCAAAGCCATGCAAGACTTACCGGTCACAGTACGTACACTCGACCCCCCATTGCACGAATTCCTGCCCCATGACGATGCCAACCAAAAAGTGATGGCCGATGAATTGGGCATTACACTGGAAGAAGTGAAGGCAAAAGTGGATGCACTCCACGAATTTAACCCGATGCTGGGCCACAGAGGTTGCCGATTGGGCATTTCCTATCCTGAAATCACCGAGATGCAGGCCCGAGCCATAATCGAGGCTGCTTGCGACCTCAAGAAAGAAGGCGTAAATGTATTGCCCGAAATCATGATACCGCTGGTCGGTACTTCGCCGGAATTCAGAAATCAGAAAAAAGTGGTTGTGGACACCGCCAAAAAGGTAATGGAAGAAAAAGGCATTGAGGTGGAATATCTGGTAGGCACAATGATAGAGGTGCCACGTGCGGCCATCACTGCCGACAAGATCGCCAAAGATGCACAGTTCTTCTCGTTTGGCACCAACGACCTTACCCAGATGACGCTCGGCTTTAGTCGCGACGATGCCGGCAAATTCCTGAAAGATTATTTGGAACATGGTATTTTCAAAGAAGACCCCTTCCAAACTCTAGATCAAAACGGGGTAGGTTTATTGGTGGAAATCGGTGTACAACGTGGCAGACAGACCAAGCCTGATCTGAAAATCGGTATCTGCGGTGAGCATGGTGGCGATCCTAAATCAGTGGTATTTTGTCACAAAGTGGGCATGAACTATGTAAGTTGTTCTCCATACCGCGTGCCCATCGCAAGGTTGGCCGCAGCGCAGGCACAACTCAATTTCCCTGGATAAATCACCATTTGAATAATATTAAAAAGCCGACCGCTTCATGGCCGGCTTTTTTTTCTGAAAGTCTCTTGTACCAATCCAGAGTACATCCATTATAACAGATTCGACTTAGGGTTTCTATTAGAGAAAAATTTTTTCTACGTGCTCTTTGGCAACACCTGTGGGTGCTTAGCGTC
>JAAUQL010000042.1 GCA_012033595.1 Cyclobacteriaceae bacterium
GGAGGTTCTATGATAGTATTTACACAGAAAGATACCTGAAAAGCCTGGCGACAATCCATCGGGGTATGATGATTTTTCGCCTATAAATCATGCAGAAAACTAAAGGGAGATTATCTGCTGGTACACGGCACCGGCGATGACAATGTCCACTTTCAGAACGCTATCGAACTACAAAATGCTCTAATTAAAGCAAATAAACAGTTTGATTCGTTTTTCTATCCAAACAGAGACCATGGTATAAGTGGTGGCAATACCAGCTATCATTTATACACACTCATGTCAAAGTTTATTTTGGAAAACTTATAATTGAAGAATTTTTCCGGGCTTTGATTACTTTTGTAAGTATTAGTGCATAAACAATGGAATTATTGTGGGCAAGTAAAAAAAATATGTCTTACCTTGGCATTATTTTTAAAAGGAAAACAGGTTGCTTAATTAATTATACATCAGATCGTTAAAGATTATATCCTAGAATTTACTTAAAACATTATAATATGAACGCATACCTATACTTAGAAACGTGGAATAAATGGGGGAAACTGGTTTCCTATGGTTTGGCTGGAATAGCAGTGCTTATTTTGCTTTTTCATTTTTTGAGCCTGTTGTCCAACAGGGATTACAAAAAAAGATACGACTTCATCAACAGGCATGAGATCAATAATCTCTGGTATGCTTCGGTGGTTTTGTTGTTTGCCATAGGCATTTATATCAATACCCTACGCCCCGAGGGAGAACTTGTCTGGGTATTGGTGCAAATCTTTGTAACCATTATGATGGGTCTGATTGTAGGGGTGATCATTTCTAACATACTTAAATTTTACTATCCTTTTTATGTTGAAAAAAGATTGAAGAAATTGCGTTTCACGCCTCGTGTGTCTCCTAAGACCGGCAAGGCTATGAAGTTGCTCAGCGAAGACGAAGAAGACGTATATCTGGATGAAGGCATGCAGGCAGAAGAAAATGTATTTTCTGTAGATTACGATGTTTGGATTGATGAAGAAACCGGCTACACCAAAATCGAAAAGTATGCTGGCCACCTCATCGCGCTGCAATGTCCGGAATGTAATTATCAAACTTTGAAAGTGGTAAAAGAAGAAATACTGGAGTCACCGACCGAAATGGAAGAAGGGGAATTGATGAAATTTTACAAATGCGACTATTGCGGATACAAAGAGCGCAAAGCATTTAGAATTGCCAAACTCAAAAGCAAAGGAACAGAGACCACAGTGCAATAGAAGCAAAAGACAAAAAAACAGAAAAGCCGGTATCATTACCGGCTTTTTGTTTTTCGGGATATCCGTAAGTATTACAGCAAATTCAATATCTGTTCTTTTACCTTTTCGAGCTCCTCTTTCATATTCACCACCAGCTTTTGCATTTCAGCATCGTTAGATTTGGATCCGATGGTATTGATCTCCCGGCCTATTTCCTGCGTCATAAAGTTCATTTTCTTGCCCATGGAATCATTGCTCGACAATATTTCCATAAAATAATTCAGGTGGCTGGTAAGACGTACCTTTTCTTCACTGATGTCGAGCTTTTCGATATAATAAATCAGCTCTTGTTCCAACCTGTTTTCATCTATATCTTCCTTATGAATAAATTCATTCAGGTTGCCTTGTAGCCTGTTGCGGATTCGCTCTATCCGTTTTGGATCCAGCTCAATAATTTTCACAAGGTTTTCTTTAATAGAGGTAATATAGTGCTTCAAGTTTTCGGAAAGCACGGCACCTTCCTGAGCTCTGAAGGCATTGCAATTGTCAAGGGCATTTTTTAACACCGGCCAAATCAATTCCCATTCTCTTTCGCGGTTCGAATTGTCATCTATCGTTTCTATCACTTCCGGAAACTGTACGGCCATTCTAAATACATCTTCGCTGTTGGCATTTACACTATCCGACAAGGCCTTCAGTTTGTCGTAGTATGCTTTGAATAGTTTTTCGTTGATGTTTATTTTGGCGGTATCGTCGATCTTGTTGGTATATTCCAGCATGAGGCTTACTTTGCCACGTTCCAGTTGCTCGCTGATCAGATTGCGCACCACTATTTCTTTGTCTGCAAATGCTTTTGGAATCCGCAAGCCAACATCTAAAAATTTGGAATTGAGTGTTTTTATCTCAACACTAATGCAATACTGGTCATCTTCATAACGGGCCTGCCCGTATCCGGTCATAGATTTATTCATAAAAAGTTCATTACAAGATTAGTTTTCTTTTATACATCTGAATGGTGTTTTGCATGCCAAAATACAATGCATCGCTCACCAGCGCATGTCCGATGGATACCTCGTCTAGAAATGGTATGCATGTCTTTAAGTAGTGCAGGTTGTCCAGGTTGAGATCGTGCCCGGCATTGATGCCAATGCCCAGTTGTTTTGCCCTGTTGGCAGCAGCTACAAAGTCGCGGATGGCTGCCTCTCTGTCCCGGGCATATCGGGCTGCATAAGGTTCGGTATAGAGCTCGATCCGGTCGGTACCGATTGCTTTAGCGCCGTCAATCACTTCGGGTATGGGCTCCACAAAAATAGATGTGCGAATGCCTAATCGCTTAAGTTCTGCGACTATATCTGTCAACATCGCCTGGTGCTTTTGGGTATCCCAGCCGGCATTGGAGGTAATGGCTTCCGGCGGATCCGGAACAAGGGTAGCTTGTTGAGGCTTCACTTTGGTCACCAATTCCATGTACCTCTGGTCGGGATAGCCTTCAATGTTAAACTCAGTAGTCACCACTTCTTTCAGGTCGAGTACATCGGCATAGGTAATGTGTCTTTCGTCGGGTCTTGGGTGTACAGTAATACCCTGGGCACCATAGCTTTCGCAATCTTTAGCCATCTGTACCACATTGGGCGTATTGCCCCCGCGGGCATTACGCAAGGTGGCAATCTTGTTTATATTTACACTTAACTTAGTCATTCCTTTCGGGGAAATTAGATAACTTTACGGCAAGATAAGGATATTAATCATGAGTTTAAAAGAACAAATAGAGGCCGATATAAAAAAGGCAATGCTCGAAAAGAACAAAGATGACTTGCGAGCACTCAGGGCAATAAAGTCCATGATCTTATTGGCGCAGACAGAAAAAGGCGCAAGTGAAGGTCTCAACAGTGAAGGGGAGATCAAAATATTGCAAAAAGCTGCCAAGCAGCGCACCGATAGTATCGCCATATATCAGCAACAAAAAAGAGACGACCTGGCCGCAATAGAACAGGCCGAACTAGAGGTGATCAAACGTTATTTGCCGGAACAAATGTCGGAAGAGGAATTGGAGAAAATAATTGGTCAGATAATAGAAAAGACCGGTGCCAAGGGACCTCAGGACATGGGCAAAGTCATGGGTGCCGCATCCAAAGATCTGGCAGGAAAAGCCGACGGCAAAACTATTTCTATCATTGTGAAAAAACTTCTCTCCTAAGCCATTGAGTGCTGCTGATATCATCATTGTCATCTTGTTGCTCTACGGGGCATACAGTGGGTTCAAAACGGGGCTCATCCTGGAGATCATCTCTATTCTGGCTTTTGTATTGGCCATTTTTGGAGGCTTCAAATTGCTGCATTTGGGTATGGAATACGTATCGAAAGCCTACGACTTTGGTAGTTTTTTGCCCTTTGTGGCTTTTTTGGTCATTTTCGTGCTCATTCTCATACTGGTCAATCTATTGGGTAAGTTGCTCAAGAAGGTGATCGATTGGACACCGCTTGGAGTTTTAGACAACTTTTCCGGCGCCTTGATCGGTATGGCCAAGTGGGCACTGGCCATTAGCATTTTGCTTTGGGTTATGTCTGGTTTGCATATCAGATTGCCCGATTATGTGGTCAGCAATTCCAGGATTTTGCCTTATATCACTGATTTTGCATCGCAGGTAGGGTCTTTTATCTCCTCCATTTTCCCGTCGTTTGATAGTTTTGTCGATACGCTGGAGGAACTTTTCGATAGCTTCAAACCTTGATCTTGCTTATCGACAACTTTGACTCTTTCACCTACAATCTGGTCGATTATTTTACGCAACTCGGCTTGAAGGTGATTGTAAAAAGAAACAATATTGCCATATCGGAACTACTGCATGAAAGGTACCAGGGCATTGTGCTGTCGCCCGGACCCGGCAAACCAGAAGATGCCGGCAACCTGATGGAGGTAGTGCACCACTATCACACACAACTGCCCATATTGGGGATATGTCTTGGCCACCAGGCCATCGGCCAATATTTTGGGGCTAAACTGAGTAAAGCCCGGCTGCCCATGCATGGCAAAATTTCTACTGTCACACACCAAAACGATCAGTTGTTTCAAGACCTGCCACGGTCATTTGACGTGGTCAGGTACCATTCTTTGCTTTGCGAAACCCTGGGCAATAGTCTGGAAACAATAGCAGAAACAAATACGGGAGAAGTGATGGCGTTGAAGCATAAACAGTGGCCCATATACGGATTGCAATTTCATCCGGAGGCCGTGCTTACACAGTTTGGACTCGAAATCTTACGAAATTGGAAAAATATTAATTCTATTTGCAATTGAATTATTTATAATTTAAAACTATTTTTCAATCGAAACCTTTGAATTTATCGAAAATATGCCGTTTGAAATTAAGGAAGTGGGGAAATATAAGTACATCGAAGAAGGTTCCGGGCCAAACCTCGTCTTACTTCATGGACTTTTTGGAGCATTGAGCAATTGGGATTTGGTGATCAGCGAATTCAAAGACAAATTCAAAATTATTATTCCGATGCTGCCAATTTACGATTTGCCTTTCAGAAAGGTAGGTCTTGATGCGCTGGTAGATCACCTTGAAGGATTTATTGACCTCAAAAAAATTGACGATATCAATCTGATGGGCAACTCCCTGGGCGGTCATGTGGCATTGATCTATACCCTCAAACGCCAGGAAACTGTAAAAAAATTGATCCTTACGGGAAGTTCAGGCCTTTTCGAAAATGCAATGGGAGGGTCATTTCCCAAGCGTGGCAGCTATCAATATGTAAAAGAACGGGCAGAATATACGTTTTACGACCCCAAAAGTATTTCTGAAGCATATATCCAGGAAATATTTGAGACAACAAAGAGCATCCCAAAGTGTTTGAATATAGTGGCCATTGCCAAATCGGCTCAAAGACACAACATGGCAAATGAAATTCCGAACATAAAAATCCCCACCTTATTGATCTGGGGGCTCAATGATACCATTACCCCACCCATGGTAGCCCACGATTTCAATCGGCTAATCCCTAATTCAACCCTCAAATTCATCGACAAATGTTGCCATGCACCCATGATGGAACAACCCGAGAAGTTCAATACCATTTTAAGCAAATTCTTGTTGGAGGATAAATTGATGGAAAGATGATAGCTGAAGAACTCATAAACCTGATGATTCCGGCCCTGAAGCCAGGCGACAAAGCTGAGAAAGCCATAGTCTGGATGGAAGAGTTAAAAACCAACCAATTGCCGGTAATCGAACATAAATTTTTCAAGGGGCTGATTTCGGAAGATATCATTTTGGAAGGCAATGATCTGGATCGCGAAATTGGCAATTTCAAACTGATAGCCGAACATTGCTTTGTCAACGAAGACCAGCATCTTTTCGATGTGATCAGAGTAGCCCAGGAGTGTGCCTCTGAGCTTGTGGCCATACTCAACAGCAAAGGAGAATTTTTGGGCGTTTCGAGACACGAAGATACCATGAAGGCCTTTGCCAATACACTCACCGTACAAGGAGCCGGGGGGATTATAGTATTGGAGATGCGCTATATGGACTATTCAATGGCCGAGCTTAGCCGCCTGATAGAGTCGGACGATGCCAAAATATTAGGCTCATTTCTTGGAGCCGACCATCAAAATGCCAATATGGTCTTTCTGACACTCAAACTCAACAAACAGGATTTAACAAGCGTGATTGCCACCTTAGAAAGATTTGGTTATAAAATAGTAGCCAAATTCCATGAAAAAAATAATTTTGATCGAGAGCGTGAACGGCTCGATAACCTGCTTAATTACCTCAAGATTTGATTCCCTAAAGAATCAAATGCTTACATTACCATTATTTCCACACGATAGATGAAAGTAGCAATCCATGGGAAGGTTTTTCCGGAAAATACAATACCCGTTATAGAGCATATTACCACCCTGCTATGCTCAAAAACTGTAGGTATTTCCTTTCCAATGCGTTTCACGATCAGGTACTGGCCAACGGGGTTCAGCTGGCGAATAGCGGCACATATCAACCGGGCACCAGCTTTGACGATTTCGATTTTGTGATCAGCATTGGCGGCGATGGCACCTTATTGGAAACCATCACGCATGTGGGCAGGTCAGAGACCCCTATCCTTGGTGTGAATACCGGCAGGCTCGGATTTTTGGCTACTACCAACAAAGAAATGGTCTCCGAAGCTTTTGACCAAATCGAAAAGAATAACTTTGAACTAGATGCGCGTATGCTGCTGAAGGTAGAAGCAGAAGAAACCATCTTCGACGGGCTTAATTTTGGATTGAATGAAGTATCGGTGATCAAACAAGATACCTCTTCGATGATTACCGTGCATACCTATATCGATGATGAATTCCTCAATTCGTATTGGGCAGATGGGCTCATCATTGCCACACCCACCGGCTCCACCGGTTATTCGCTAAGCTGTGGCGGCCCGGTGGTCATGCCGCAGTCAAACAACCTGATCCTGACACCTGTGAGTCCGCATAACCTGAATGTGAGGCCTCTGGTGGTTTCAGACAATTGTACCATTACCTTGCAGGTAGAAAGCCGGAGCAACTTTTTTATGGCTTCCATAGATTCCCGGTCGGTGATCATCAAATCCGGGCTCAAGCTCAAAATCAAAAGGCAGGATTTTAAGGCCAGACTCATCAAATTTGATGGATATAGCTTTGTCAATACGCTGAGAAAAAAGCTTAATTGGGGTCTTGATGCCAGAAATTGACTGTTTCTGGTCAATTGTTTAAAAAGGTAAATGCAAAAAAGGCAAACCGCTTGCGGTGGCGCGGAATGACAGCAATTAGCCAGGAAAGAGATAAAATACCTGCATATGTTTATAAAAATGAAATTACCTTTATTGCAATAAAAATGTGATTTGTAATTTGAGATTCGTTATTTCATTTTATGATTTGTGACTGGGCCATATTGCCTTGACAACCACGAAAATATTGATGACACTGCAATGACCTCGTCTGCTAAATATATCCTTATGTTTTTGCTTTGTGTGCCAATGCTGGTGAACGCCCAGAACGAAACTCCCAAACCAAAATCAGGGTATGTAGATAAAATGTCGCATTTCAGGGTCAAAAAAAAGGACTTCAAAAAATACAGGTATCTGTCTTTTGGTGGCGGCTTGCATTTTCTCACCTATTTTGGCGACCTGGCTCCGGCCGATAAATTTTTGAGCACGGATGTAAGCCAGATCAAGCCGGGCATCAGTGCCTTTGCCGAATACAGATATGCGCCCAGAGCCAGCCTGAAAGCGGAATTGCTCTATGGCCGCTTAACCGGCGATGACAATACCTCCGCTGACCCGTCGCAGTCTGCTTCTCAAAGCCGGTATGTGAGGAACTTGAGCTTTAGAAACGACATCATCGACCTATCCATTACTTCTCATATCTATTTGTTCAAAAACTACCTCGACTATGGGCAGCGCAGTCTATTTAATGCCTACCTCATTGCCGGGCTAAGCGTATTTTATCACAATCCAAAAGGCAAGGTGCCTGATTTCAAATACACCGGAGAGCGATATCCGAATTCTGGAGAGTGGGTGGCTTTGCAGCCCCTCGGCACCGAAGGCCAGCATAGCAGCCACTACGACCTCAGTCCTTATAGCAGGGTGCAGCTATCGGTGCCTGTTGGAGGAGGATTGAAATTCAGGCTTTCTGATCAACTGGACTTTGCTTTTGAAATAAATTACAGGATATTACTGACCGATTATATCGATGATGTGAGTGGAAAATATGTTGATTTGGGAGCACTTGAAAGTGACATGGCAAAATCTATGTCTGACAGATCGCGTGAAGAATATGCCGCGATATCGGGAGAAAAAAGAAGTCTTGACAATGTAGAAACTGTCAAGTACATCTCGAAATACGACGGAAACCAATATATCGTATATCGAGGTTATGGCCAGGAGGGTGATGGTGCCAGAAGGGGTGGAGCAGGCAAAGACACTTTTTTGGTATCGAGTTTTAAAATTTCATATGTTCTAAATAAACCTTAGGCTGGTGAATGTTAAATACATATTATTGATGGTGCTCATCGGAATGTTGTCTCAACATAGTCACGGGCAGTATTCTGATTTTAAATACAAAAAGAAAAACCATTCTAGCGAGGCTGGTTTTGCTCATACTACCCGTCAGGCCAGATATTTGTCAGGTGGGGCAGGCTTGCATCTGCTCAACTACTTCGGCGATCTCACACCCAATGAAAACAGGATAGGTAACACCCTCAAGGTTACACGCCCTGGCATTTCGATTTATGGCAATTATAATTTTTCTCCACATATCGTTTTTGGGGCACAACTACTATATGGCAGAATTACGGGCGACGATTACAATGCCGACCCGTATAAATCGAGTAGCAGAAAATATGTCCGAAACCTGAATTTTAGAAATGATCTGATCGGTCTCAACCTCACCGGCAGCTACTATCTTTTCAAAGATCCCTTTGAATTTTACAAAAGGAAAGATTTCAACCTTTATGTCACGGCAGGTGTGTCCATCTTCTACAGCAATCCGAAGGGCAAGGTGCTGGGACAGGCAGAAGACGGGTCTTCATCTGGCAAATCATTTAGATGGGTAGCGCTAAGGCCATTGGGTACAGAAGGTCAAAACAATCCGGAATCAGGGCGCAAGAAATACAGCGCTATACAGTTGGGGATACCATTTGGAGGAGGAGTACGAATACGGCTGGGCTACAGGACAGATTTATATCTGGAAGCGACATTGCATTATTTACTCAGCGACTATATCGACGATGTCGGCAGTAGTTATGTCGATTTGGGGGTTTTTGGCGATGATGAACTGGCCAGAAAACTCTCTGACCGATCGAAAGAAACCGTGGCAGCGGTAAAAGAAGAACAGCGTGATTTGGCTAAGATCAACGATGCCACCACTCCATATAGCTATGTTTCGGTGTACGATGGAAAAACCTATCAGGTGTACAAAGGGTTCGGTGAGGAGGGTGGAATCCGGGGTGGTAGTAGAAATGATCTATTCACCCTCACCTCGTTCAAATTTTCTTATATATTTACAAAATAAATGCTAAGCGTTTCGTTAGAGCTGTAATCTTCCACGCAAATATCTAAATCTTGAGTAAGCTTGTCCTGTTGCTTTTTTTCATCTCTCCAAGTCTTGCTATAGCACAATTTTCTGAAATAGGGCTTGGCGTCGGAGGCATCAATTACGCTGGCGATCTCATGCGGGGCTACCATATCGAAAATATGAAGCCAGGCATTGTGGGGTATTATAAGATGAACCTGGACAATATTTTCAGCCTTCGTGCCAGCCTCACAGGCGGCCTGGTCAGTGGCAGCGACAACCAACCCATCGATCCATTTGCCAACAATAGAAAGGGGTCGTTTCAATCTACATTGATAGAAGCTGCCGGGCTGCTGGAGTACAACTTTCTCAACTTCAAGGCAGATAAGGTGCATATCCGTTGGACGCCCTATATGTTTGCGGGTATAGGTGTATTTGCTTTTATGGGCGGTAACCAGGACCTCCAGGGCACCAGCAAAGTGCAACCGGCCCTTCCTTTTGGCGGGGGCTTCAAATACGCCATCAACCCCAACCTGACCTTGAATGTAGAAATCGGTCTCAGGAAACTATTTACCGACCACCTCGATGGATATTCCGATGGTGATATCACCAACAAAACTATCAATACGGCAACAAGTATGACAAAGACTGGTACAATTTTGTCGGTATTTCACTCAGTTATATCATTTGGGAAATACCTTGTCCCTACGACTTTTATTAAAGTGTTGTACCTAAAAGCTTTACTATAAGGAAAAAAACAACCAAATTTGCACTCCGTTTTTATGTCCTGATCTTTTTCAATGAAAAGTCTTATAGATTCAAACATGTTGCCACAACATATTGCCGTGATTATGGACGGCAATGGCCGGTGGGCAAAAAAGCAGGGTGCAAAAAGGATATTTGGTCATCGAAATGCCATAGAGGCGGTGAGGCAAACGACCGAAAGCTGTGCAGAACTTGGCATAAAGCACCTTACGCTATACGCATTTTCGACCGAAAACTGGCATAGACCCAAAGCAGAAGTAATGGGATTGATGGAACTGTTGGTATCGACCATAAAAAGTGAAACCTCGACCCTGACAAAAAATAATGTCAGACTTAGTTCCATTGGCGATATTACCGCCCTGCCCAAAAATTGCCAACGGGAATTACAGGAAAGCATCACCTTAACCAGGGATAATACCGGGCTCAATCTGATATTGGCGCTTAGCTATAGTGGCAGGTGGGAAATAATAGAGGCCGTCCGAAAAATGTTAAAAGATGTTAAAATGGATACGCTTGATCCGGACGATATCAACATAGAGCTATTTTCCGACTATCTTTGTACCAAAGGCATCCCTGATCCGGAGCTTTTGATACGTACCAGTGGCGAAATGCGGATCAGTAATTTTTTGCTTTGGCAAATAGCATACACAGAGTTGTTTATCACCGATGTATTGTGGCCCGACTTTAGGAAAGAGCATTTGTACGAGGCTATAGTGGCGTATCAAAAAAGAGAAAGAAGGTTTGGAAAAGTTATTGAAAAGTAAGCATAATTTTATTAAAGGGTTCTTGACCTTCGCTATGGTGCTGCCATTGCTTTGCCAACCTGTTTTTGGTCAGATCAAACTCGGTATGGGCAACAATAAGCCAAGCCAGGCTCAGGAAGATAAAATAGCGTTGAGCTACGCCAATCCCCGGGAATTTGAAATAGCGGCGATAGAAGTAACCGGCCTGGAAACCTATGATAAAAACGCCTTCATATCATTGTCGGGCCTCCGGGTAGGCGACAAGATCAGAATACCCAGCCAAACCACCAGCAATGCCATCAAAAAACTATGGGACAAAGGAATCATTGGCAATGTGGCCTTGTACATCAGCAAGGTAGAAGGAGATAAAGCTTACCTTGTATTAGAACTTACCGAACGACCCCGTCTGTCAAGAATATACCTGCACGGCATCAACAAAACCCAGGAGACGGACATCAAAGAAAACCTGGATTTGATTAAGGGCAAGATTGTGACCGATGCCATTCTGAAAAATGCGGAGTTGGTGGTCAAGAACTATTTTGTCGATAAAGGATTTTTAAATACCCAGGTAAAGATAGAACAGAAGAAAGACACCATTATTACCAGTGGAGTTTCTCTGGATATTTATGTAGATAAGAAATCAAAAGTTCGTATCAATAGGATTCACATCGATGGCAATACCGATATTTCAGACGACAAACTTCGGTCGAAATTTAAGAAAACAAACGAAAGACTGCGGTTCGATGTATTCCGTGACGGGTTTGCGCTGGCCAAAAATACCACTCCTGCCAGTGCATGGAATTTTATGACCAACACGCAGGAAACAAGCTGGGAAGATGTGAAGGCTTATTTTGGTGAAAGTGTTAATGTCAATTTTTCAAAACCTCCAAATTTAAAAAAGACGAGTTCAAAGAAGATAAGAAGAAACTAATCACCTACTACAATAGCAAGGGATACCGCGATGCCAGAATCATATCAGATTCGATCTACAGCGCCAGGGCCAACGAAATCAATATCGATATCAAAATTGAAGAGGGACGCAAGTACTATTTTGGCGACATCAGATGGAGCGGCAACTTTGTGTGGTCTGATGAAATACTTGACAAGGTACTGGGAATTAAGAAGGGCGATGTATATGATATGGAGTTGATCCAGAAAAAACTCACCTTCAATCCTAACGGCGAAGACGTCAGCTCACTTTATATGGACAATGGCTACCTCTTTTTCAGAGTAGATCCGGTCGAAGTACGCATCAACAATGATAGCATAGATGTGGAAATGCGCATCTTTGAGGGTGACCAGGCTAAGATCAATAAAGTGATCATCACGGGCAATGACCGCACCAACGACCATGTGATCAGACGTGAAATCCGAACCTTACCCGGGCAGTATTTCAATCGCAGATTGCTGATACGTACCCAGCGCGAGCTCTCGCAGCTTGGCTATTTCGACCCCGAGCAAATTGGTATCAATCCTATCCCAAATCCTGCCGATGGCACAGTGGACATTGAATATGCGCTGGTGGAGAAGCCCTCTGACCAGGTGGAACTCTCTGGCGGTTGGGGAGGCTTCTATGGTTTTGTGGGTACAGTAGGTTTAGTGTTCAACAACTTTTCGTTGAAGAATATCACTAATTTTAAAACGTGGAAGCCATTACCTGTAGGCGATGGCCAGCGCTTATCGCTGCGTGTACAGGCCAATGGCAGAATATACCAGAACTATTCCGTCACCTTTATGGAGCCCTGGCTCGGAGGCAAGAAGCCAAACTCTCTTACCATTGGCGCCAACAGGTCGGTGATCCGAAATCAGTATTATCAGGTTGACTATGGCTCTATGGTAATGAATACCGTGAGTGTGGGACTTGGAAAACGTCTGAAATGGCCCGATGATTATTTCACTATGCAAAACACCATTTCCTATACCCACTATACTTTTGACAATTTCTCGTCGAGTGGCAATAGCCAGATTGGATTCAATACCGGTACGGCACGTAATATGAAGTACAATTTTACGATCGCTCGCAATAGCGTGGATAGTCCGATGTTCCCACGTTCGGGATCTGAAATATCTCTGAGTGTCGATCTTACGCCGCCTTATTCCTTGTTCAGAAAAGAAAGCTATTACGACGATCCGTCACCGGAAAGTTTGTATGGATGGGTAGAATACCACAAATGGATGTTTGACGCAAAGTATTACCAGAAATTATTCGGCAACCTGGTGTTTAGTGCCAGAGCACATCTGGGCTTTATCGGTACCTATACCGAATATTCACCCACCGGTCCATTTGACCGGTTCCAGATGGGCGGTAGTGGGCTTTCAGGAGCAAACAACTGGATTGTTGGCTACGACCTTATCGCTTTGCGCGGATATGATGACAACAGCATAACCCCTCCCGGCTATGGCAGAAACCTGCCTTCTTCTTTTGGTCTTACAGGAGGTGTGGCTTATGACAAATTTGTATTCGAACTGAGATATCCCCTAACTATGGCTGCGTCCTCTACCATCTTCGTATTGGCATTTGCCGAAGCCGGCAACAACTTCCATACTTTGACAGATTTCGATCCGTTTGATAATTATCGATCGGTAGGGGTGGGCGCAAGGATATTTATGCCTGCATTTGGCCTATTAGGTATCGATTGGGGCTATGGATTTGATACTGTACCTGGCACCAACTCACCGAGTGCCGGACAGTTCCACTTCTCCATTGGCCAACAATTCAGGTAATATTTAAAAATGAAGAAAATATTTTTACTTTTGCCATTGTTCTTATTTTTTGGGCAGTTTACTCATGCTCAGAAGTTTGGCTATATCGATACCGACTACATATTATCGCAAATGCCAGAATATAAAGAGGCACAAGGAGAGATAGATCAATTGTCTAAAACCTGGCAAAGCGAAATAAAGCAGATGTATAAGGAAATAGAAAGCATGTACAATGATCTGCAAGCTGAAGAAGTATTGCTCACTCCGGAAATGAAAACCGAGCGACTTGCTGAAATAAAAACAAAAGAAGAAGAGGTAAAAGAATATAATAGCAAGGTTTTTGGTTACGAAGGTTTGTTCTTCCTGAAAAAGAAGGAACTCATGAAGCCGGTAATGGAAAAAGTCTTTGAAGCAGCAGAAAAAGTAAGCAAAAACAACAGACTGGATTTTATGTTCGACAAGGCTGCCGATTTGGTTATGATCTATACCAATCCGGTACATGACTATACAGACTATGTGCTGGAAGAATTGGGCTATGGAGACGAAAACGATACTATTAAATAAATGTGCAATCAATTAATTTTTAAACATATGAAAACGAGGTGGATTTTTATCATTGGATTTATGCTGGCGGCCATGTCGGCTCAAGCGCAGGGCACCGGCATTAAAATAGGATATACCAATGCAGATTTTATATTGGGCAATATGCCTGAAGCAAAGCAAATTGAGTCGGAACTCAAAGTGCATGAACAGCAATTGAGCACCCAGCTGGAAGCCAAATCAAAGGACTTTCAGACCAAGGTGGCAGAATACGAGAAAAATGCACCGAACATGATTCCGGAGGTTCGTGCAGACAAGGAAAATGAATTGAGAAATATGCAACAATCCATTCAGAAATTTAGTCAGGATGCCCAGAGCTCTTTGCAGCGCAAATCTGGCGAATTGCTACAACCGGTATATGACAAAATACAAAAAGCGATAGATGCGGTAGCCAAAGCCAATGGCTATACGCATGTGTTCAACTCAGGTCAGCCTGATGTCGGTCTGAATATTTTGCTCTATGCACGTGACGAAGACAATATTTCTGACCTGGTGCTAAAGGAACTGGGCATTACGCCTCCTCCTGCAGAAGCAGCTGAAGGACAATAATATAAAGCAACATTAAATATTGAAACCTCATCTTATCGGGTGGGGTTTTTTCATGCCATTTCGGTAAGCTTTCGAGACTTGTATCGGGGAGCCACACATCGGACATTGACCATGGCACCATGCTACCCACGTTCTACATGAATGTAATGATTGATTGCAACTAAAAGGTTGGGGGAGTGAATAATGTGGGAAATCACCTGAAATTATTTCACAGGGTTGTATTATTGGATTTCTTGTTCGAAATAGTCGATCACATGCATTTTCAAAAGTTTCTCTTGTTCCAGTATATCGAAATGGGGTAATTTCTTTTTTACTTTCCAGTGGGGCCAGCCAGCTTCATCGAGTCCTTCCAATTCGTAAAATCCCGAGAGGCTAAGTACCTTGCAAATGGCAATGTGCATGAGATCTCTTTTTTCTTCTTTGGTAAATTCCCTTACCCCTTTGCCCAGTTCCTGCACTCCTATCAAAAACAAAACACTATTTAAGTCCGTGGGTTTTTTCCCGATCACTTTTTCGAGCTTAGTCATTAATTCCTGCCACTTTATTTCATGTTCAAAATCTTTTTTGATCATCGGTACTTGACTTTGGTTATTAAATGGATTAAATACTCCCGGCTTAGAGTTTGAAAATACAAATATAGGACTTGAAGGGGTATTGAATATCAATTCTACAATAAATGGGTTTTTTCGGTGACATCCTTAGTATGCTGTTTCCCGTCGTTTGCTGCACGTGTCAGAATGAGCTTGCAAAAGAAGAGGAGTTGCTTTGCTTTCGTTGTCGAAGTGTACTGCCAAAAATCCATATCAATAATTTGCGGGAGAATGTTGTGACTAACCGGATTTACGGAAAACTGGAAATAGAATTCGCCGCTGCCTATTTGTATTTTCAAAAGTCCGGTATTACCCAAAGAATACTGCATCAGCTTAAATATGGAAAAAATCCAGATTTGGGTCATTTGCTGGGCGCATGGTTTGGTTACGCGTTGGTGGAGCATGGCATACGAAATGAAATAGACTACATAGTTCCTGTTCCAATTCATCCCAAAAAAGAGAGGAGTAGAGGATACAATCAGAGTTTGATGATTGCACAAGGTATTTCTGAGGCAACATCTATTCCGGTGCAATGCAATGTGCTAAGACGTAAACGATATGAACAAAGCCAAACACAGCGGAGTAAGGAAAAACGACTTCACAGTGTGACCGAGGCATTTGATCTAAAGAATAACCATCTGATTGAAGGCAGGCATATCTTATTGATAGATGATGTAATCACCACTGGCGCTACCCTCGAAGCATGCGGAAGCATATTATGGAGTTGTGGCATATCAAAACTGAGTGTGGCAGCACTGGCATTGGCCAAATAAAAAAGACCTTGAACGCTCAAGGTCTTTTTTATTATTTATGTTAATTGTCGCTGCGAAGGAATAATAGCCCCAAGAGCGTAGATTCTGTATTTCGGTTGCCTGCTTATCTGTAAGGACAGCAGGATTTAGTAGTTTGATCCGGCGCGTATCATGGCACATCTGAAGCCGATGGTGGCAGTTGCCGAATCCTGATCGAGGAACCTTCTTGTTCCGGGCGATAGCCAGTATGCGATGTCTTTCCACGACCCTCCTTTATAAACGCGGGTTTTGTCTGATATAAGGGAATTGAAAAACTGGTAGTCGTAGCCCGAAGCCGGATCGTCCAGATTAGGATCAACAATCGATCTTCCAACCAGGTCATCTGCACTGCGGCGTACAGGATTCAAATCTTCCATGTCCTGGAATGATAGAGGACGATACACGTCAAATACCCATTCGTTTACATTTCCTGCCATATTGTACAAGCCAAAATCATTTGGTGGATATTCGTAGATGTATTGTGTGATCATGGCTCCATCGTTTAGCTTGCCTGCGATACCGGCATAGTCACCACGACCTCTTTTGAAGTTGGCAAGGAAATAACCCATTTTCTTGCCATATGGATTGCGAAGTGCATGTCCATCCCAGGGATACAATCTCTTATGTGTTTGATTTTCATCCAACCACTGCGTTCCGATAAGTGCCTGAGCAGCATATTCCCATTCTGCTTCTGATGGCAGGCGATAGTTTGGCAAAACCACGCCTGATTCTAGCGGGATGCGGTAGCCTGCACTTTCTGCCGGAATTTCGTCCATGCCTGATTCTTCAGCCAGTTTCATGTTGACAACAGCAGTTCTCCAGGCACAGTAATCAACTGCTTGTTTCCAGGTAACACCCACCACCGGGAAATACCTGAAGCCTGGATATCGCAGGTAATGATCTACATACGGATCGTTGTAGGCCAAATCCCTCGCCCATACCACCGTGTCGGGCAGCGCAGACTCATGAAATTCGCGCGAAGAGTCAAGTTTTACGTAATACAAATACTCCAGCCAATGGATGTTGGCCACTTCTGTTTCGTCCATGTAGAACGAGGCAACTGTCACGGCTCTTTCGAGGTTGTCATGGGTATTGAACACATCTTCCTCATATGATCCGAGTACTGTTCTGCCACCTTCAACAAAGACGAGGTTGGGGCCTTCCGGTTGACCTCTGAAATCCAAAACCTGAAATCCTTCATCAGCATTGTACTCCAAACCGGTAGCGGTACTTATGTTACCGGGATTGGTGGCTGTGGGATTGCTTCCAGACTTGCATGAGTTGAGAAGGAAAACAGTTGCCATAAGCAACGGGCTTGTGTAAAGAATCTTCACAAAATTTTTCATAACCTGTTTTAATTAACTTCTTATCCTAAGATAAAGTACACTCAATATTAGCTGTAAAAACACAAATTTATGCTAATCATACGTAAATAGGCCTTCATATTCTTGATTACATCCTATTGAATGGTGGATTATTTATATAAAATCCTCATCTCAATGATCTATTTACCGAGGTATAATGTTAAGGCCTGACAAATTTAAAATAAATTAAAAAACGTAGAATTTATTGCATCTGTAATGATTTTATTTTCAGTATCTCTTTCAAAAGTACAGACACCTTTTGAACCGAGTCGATATTGTTCACAATGAATATAACGCGATTTTGGCCATCTTTTATTTTACAAATTCGGGGGTTTTGTTGTACAAATTTTAATATGCTGCCAAATATAGGTGAATTATAATATTTTGCATTTTCCGATGAGAGAAGAAAGGCTTTAAACACATGGTTTTTTATATTTAATTTTTCAAAACCTAATTTTTCAGCGTCCCATCTTATCCTGACTATTTTGATAAGGTCTTCTACAGGTGGGGGCAGCGGACCGAATCGGTCGATCACCGAATCAATAAATGATGCCAGCTCACTTTCATGTTTTAGGTTGTCCAGTTCATTATATACCCTGAGCCGCTCGGAGATATTGCTAATATAATCATCTGGGATAAGCAATTCGAAGTCGGTATCGATGAGACAGTCAGTAGTGAAAAGCGCTTCAAAATTTACCAGCTCATTTTTAAACAAGTCTTTGAACTCGGTTTCCTTTAACTCTTGCACCGCCTCGTCCAGTATTTTATGGTAGGTGTCGAAGCCCAGGTCGTTGATGAAGCCGCTCTGCTCTGCGCCCAGGAGGTTGCCCGCGCCACGTATATCGAGATCACGCATGGCCACTTTGAATCCATCGCCCAAATGCGAAAATTCTTCCAGTGTTTTCAGGCGCTTCCGGGCTTCTGCAGTCAGACCAATGGCAGGAGGGGAGAGGAGGTAGCAAAAAGCTTTTTTGTTTGATCTGCCCACCCGACCCCGCATCTGGTGCAGGTCAGAAAGGCCGAACATATGCGCGTGGTTGATGATGATGGTGTTGGCATTGGGGATGTCGAGTCCCGACTCAATGATATTGGTAGAGATGAGGATATCGGCATAGCCTTCGATAAACTGTATCATGGCATTTTCGAGCTTTTTACCCTCCATTTGCCCATGAGCCACTACTATTTTGCATCCGGCACCAATTTCAAGATTATATTAGCCACCTGTTCGATATCTTTTACACGATTGTGTACAAAAAAGACCTGCCCCCCTCTTCGGAGTTCAAAACTAATGGCATCCCGAATGATGGTCTCACTAAAGGTATGAATTTCGGTGGTGACCGGTTGGCGGTTGGGTGGCGGAGTGGCGATAACGCTGAGGTCACGTGCTCCCATTAGTGAGAAATGCAATGTTCTGGGAATGGGGGTGGCAGTGAGCGTAAGTACATCTACATTAAAACGCATGGTTTTTAGCTTTTCTTTGACGCTGACACCGAATTTCTGTTCTTCATCGATGACCAGGAGACCCAGGTCTTTAAAAATCACATCCTTATTCACTATCCGGTGGGTACCGATAAGTATATCCACCTTACCTTCCGCAACCTTTTTAAGAATGTCTTTTATTTCTTTGGATGTTTTGAAGCGATTGATGTACGCCAGGTTGACGGCAAAGTTTTGCAGCCTTTCTTCAAAAGTCCGGAAATGCTGCATGGCCAATATGGTAGTGGGCACCAGTACGGCCACTTGCTTGCCATCGAGTACCGCTTTGAAGGCCGCCCTTATGGCTATTTCAGTTTTACCAAAACCCACATCGCCACATATCAAACGATCCATCGGATGGGGCATTTGCATGTCGGCCTTTACGTCGCTGGTAGAAGATGCCTGGTCGGGAGTATCCTCAAAGAGGAAGGAACTTTCTAATTCGGCCTGCATGAAATTATCTTTGGAAAAGGCAAAACCCGGAGCGGCTTTTCTTTTGGCATAGAGCGAAATCAGGTCTTTGGCGATGTCCTTTACCTTCTTGCGCACCCTGCTTTTTTTGTTTTCCCAATCTGGCGATCCCAATTTGCTCAGCGTTGGTGGCAATCCTTCCTTTCCGGAAAATTTGGATATCTTGTGCAGGGAATAGATGCTTACATAAAGGATGTCGTCGTCTTTGAAGATGAGACGGATAGTTTCTTGCTGATTGCCGTTCACTTCGATTTTGTCCAGACCCACAAATCTACCTACACCATAGTCGATGTGAGTAACATAATCACCAGTCTGCAAAGACTTGAGTTCATTCAGTGTGAGTGCCTTCGATTTGGAATATTTTTGGCTGGCCTTGAATTTATGGTAGCGCTCAAATAGCTGATGATCGGTATAACACAAAATCCTGTTTTCGTGGTCTATAAAGCCATTCCGTAAACTGATTTGTAGTTGTTTAAACGTAAGCTGAGCATTTATTTCTTCAAAAATAGAAGTCAATCTGTTGATTTGCGCATAAGAGTCGGCAGCAATAATGATTTGATAATCTTTTTGCTGATGGCTGATGAGGTCTTCGGAGATGAGGTCGAAATTTTTATGAAAAGATGGCTGGGCTTCGCAATTGAACGTAAACCCTGTATCTGCATCGAAAAAATAACGGTTACCAAATTCGATCAGATCGTGGGTTTTCAAATCGTCTAGCAGCGATTGCCGGGTTTCAAATAGAGCCTCCGGGTTTTGGATCACTTTGGTTTGGTTGGTCTTGCCCATGATCTTATCGAAACTCACCTGGGCATTTGAGTGGTATTTGTCAATAGTATCTAGCGTAAGCTGTACATCCTTGAACCATACCTTGGTGTTTTTAGGCAAGAAACCCAGGAAGGATTGTTTGACTTCGTGAACAAATTTTGTTTGCAGGTTGGGAATGATGCTTATATTTTTTTTGTGATCCAGAGATAGCTGGGTTTCCGGGTCAAATGTGCGGATGCTTTCAATTTCGTTGCCGAAGAGCTCAATACGATAGGGGAGTTCGTGTGCAAATGAAAATACATCTATAATGCCGCCTCGCATGGCAAACTGGCCGGCTTCGTACACAAAATCTTCTTTTTCAAAATCATAGTCAATAAGTGTGGCAAAGAGTTCGTCTATGTTGATTTGCGCGCCTTCTTCAAGATGGATGGTATGGCTTTTTAATGCTTTTTTATTCACCACCTTTTCGCACAAAGCCTCCGGATAGCTCACGATCAACAAACCCTCCGTGCCTTTGCTATTGAGATGACTGATCAGTTCGGTTCGCAGTAAAATATTGGCGTTTTCTGTTTCTTCATATTCATACGGCCTTTTGTATGAAGTCGGAAAGAAGGCCACGTCCTTTTTGCCTGTGAGGTTTTGCAGGTCATTTTGAAAATATGCAGCTTCTTCCCTGTCATGGAGCACAAAAAGTTGGGTTTGCTTGCTGTTGTTGTCGGCCAATGCAGCAGCAAGCACCGCATCGAGGCTGCCGGACAGGCCTTTGAGATGTACCCTGATACCCGAATTGGGTTTTAATATTTCAGACAATGATCTGGTGATGATATCATCACGGTATTGCCCAATTAAGTCATTTACTTTCAATAAAAAGGCATTTTGTTGGTTTCAAAAATACGATTCAATTGGTGGCTGTACTATCATTTAATAAAAAAATAGTGGTAAATTTATAAACCCTTTATATGGATAATGGTTAGTCATGTATCGCTAATTTTATGAAACCAAATAAGCAGAGAACAGGTGTAATTGTGAGAAAGCCCGCGTTGGATCGCATAGAGCGTATCCATCCGCAAAAGATGCTTATTTACATGATTATTTCCATTTCTTGTTTGATTTATGCGGTCATTTCCTACTTTTTCATAAAACACCTCGCCGCCAATTTTGAAAACGCTGGGCTGCCTTTTCAATTGCCTCGGTTCTTTACCATAAGCACGCTGATTCTCACGGTTTCTGGCCTTTTCACCTCCAGATTGATACGCGCCTACCAACATGATGAAATCACCAATTTGCGAAAGCAATTGGGCTATCTGCTCATATCTGGATTATTGTTTTTTATATCCCAGTCTGTGGCTTGGATTGAAATGCTCAATAATGAATTTATTGTGGAGACCGAATCGATAGCAGGCTATTTACTTATTTTCACAGGCACTCACTTTGCTTTTATGTTTGCCGCGATCATTATGACGGCCATACTTTTTTACAAGTATATGTTTATAGAAAATGATCCGGTAAAAACGCTCATAGTCGTCACCAACCCACATGAAAAAATCAGGCTGGAGATTTTTACAAGCTATTGGAATTTCACGCTCTTGTCATGGGACATGGTATTTCTCATGTTGCTGTTTGTCTTTTAGTCTGCGTGATTGTTGTGGTGAGAGGATCGTTTGTCTTTCAAATCCCGCCTCAAAGCAACCAACAGGTGATTGCGTAGCGTAGTAAAATTTCCACACTCCCGTTTTTTTATATGCGATTTTCATTTAAGCATCAGTGAGAGATGCATAAAAACATTTTTTCTGCGGAAGGCGACAACGTATCGCTAATAGACAAGGGCTAATTGGAATACTTCCTGAAAATCTTTTCCATTTCGTCGAGATGCATAATGTAGGCCGGGTTTCGTAGTGTCTTTCGAAGTACTTCGGAAATGGCGTTGTAGTTGAGCCCCATCCTTACCCCTAGTTCCACACAAAAGGAAACCTCTTCCTTGAATATGAGCTTATCGATGCCGATAAGGATAATGAGCCGGTGAAATTGTTCAATTACCTTGGCTTCAGTTTTAGGAGTGGAAAAAGTAATAGCGATTTCGCCGTTTTTAATACGCTGGACGTCTGTTTTCTCAATGCCAAGCCGGGCGGCGACGGAATTAATGAAATTGGCTTCCATATGCGACTGTTCCCCATCTATCTGTGAAAGTTTGATCAGGTCGTTGATATGACTTAATTTTTCCTGGTAAAAAGTGTCCATCGAATGAGGTTTAATCGCATAAAAGTAAAGAATATTTATGGTATGATCGATATTTATGTTTGTGGAATAGTTAAAATTGCCTTATGTCGAAAACTGCTGAATATTGGATCAACTCATTAGCGCTGAAGCCACATCCTGAAGGGGGCTACTACAGGGAAGTATATCGCTCTGAAGAAGAGCTAAAACAGCATTCGCTGCCACTGAGATATGCGGGCGATCGAGCATTTGCAACTTCGATTTTTTTCTTATTGAAAAACAACCAAATATCAGCTTTTCATCGCATACAGTCAGACGAGACCTGGCACTGCTATGCCGGTGTCACCTTAGAATTGTTTGTTTTACAAACTGATGGCAGCCTTGCTCACCTCTTGCTGGGAAGCCAGGTGGAACGGGGGGAATATCTGCAGGTCACTATTCCCCGCCAGCATTGGTTTGCTGCCCGCTTGGTAGAGCAACAAGGCTATGCGTTGCTGGGCTGTACGGTAGCTCCCGGGTTCCATTTCGATGACTTCGAACTTGCCAACAGAAAAGAACTAATCGATAGGTATCCGAAACATGCTGAAATCATCAGCGCGTTAACTTATGACTGATGGGGGAGCATACAGTTGGCATCTCCTGAAGTCGAGGTGCTTTCGCTGCCATTTTTCCATATCACCTGTTGCGATGGCCAGCCAGTACATTTCAAATAGATAATTGCTTATCTTCCTGAGACATTCCCTGTTGAAAATCAGCCAGATGTTTGTGCACTATTTTAAACCAAAGCGGGGGTATGAAGGAGAGCAGCATCATTCCCGGATAGCCAGTTGGAAGTTGGGGGCTATGCTGGTGGTGTCGCAGGATCTGGTATTTGCGCGAGGCCAGGTAGTGGTGGTCGGAATGTCGAGATAATTCAAAAAGCATCAATCTGCCCAATATGTGGCTCGAATTCCATGAATGCCAGGGCATCACCCTTTCGAATTGCAACTCGTTGATTTGCTTTCGGCGCAAGCCATAGTGTTCGATATAATTGACCGTTTCCAGCAGCAATATGCCTATAGTTGCCGCTGCCAAAAAAGAAAGCATTGCCACCAGGCCAAACAGGTAAAATATGACCGCCAGGAACAAAAATTCTATGACCACATACCACATCACCTGATTGAGCCATTTGGCCTTCTCTTTTTTACTGAGTCGTATATTTTCTAATTTCCAGGCCGAAACAAACGAACCTGTGACAGAGCGTAGCCAAAACCGGTAGAGCGTCATTTGCCGTGGCGCACTGGCAGGGTCTCTGTTCGTCGCCACATACCGATGGTGCCCCCGGTTGTGCTCGATAGTGAAGTGCATATAGAGCGAAGTGAGTAAAAGCAGTTTTGCAAGCAACTGTTCAAATCGGTTTTTTCTATGCCCCAGTTCGTGGGCTATGTTTATACCAAAAATGCCGCACATCAGTCCGAGTGCCACCGTGTTGCCTACCAAAGCAATGTGGTCTCCCGGTTGGGGAATATGCGCTATAAAATAATAGGCAAAGAAGATAAAGTGGACAATGGCCGCTGCATACAAAAGCAAATCAAAAGCAGGGTTTTGCACAAACCGCGATTCCTCCTCTTGAGAAAGGTTGGAATTTTGAGGGTTGAATAACAGTTCTACCAAGGGGATGAAACCAAAAGCATAAAAGAGGGGTAAGAAAGTGAGCCAGCCCGATAGATGCACCGAGAAAAAAGCCAGTATCGGTAAAGTGAAAACGGTGAAATATTTTACTGGAGTCATATTTAGGTATTTTAAATTCCACCTAAAATATAATCACTGCTGAGGTATTAGCAATACACAAAAAGTGATAAATGTTTGCAAAAACCGGAGCTTGGGTGTTGAAATTGGATAAACCCAAGCCCTGGCAGTTCAGTCCGGATCAGTGTTTATGAAAATATGCTTTTTCAAATTCATCTACCGTTGACCGCAGTTTTTCGATGTTGGCCAGGTCGGTACCTTGTTTACTAAGCATGGCATAGACGGATATTTTGTGTAGCAGCTCTAAATGTTTTTGATACTTGGCATACGCCTCTTTTTGGTCGGGCGCTACGATTTTGATTCGCTGGTGCAGAAAATACTGACTGACAGTTTCCTGTATTTTATTGGCATGCTCTTCTTTGTTGGTGATCCAGCGCACCAGTTGGTTGTAGTTAGGCTTTTCGCTACCCGACAATTCTTCGATCTGTTTCATCGCCTTTTCTATGGTGGTAATGTCTTCCCTGATCAGCGATATTCTGATGGAGTCGGCATAAATGCCGCAAGGAATTTCGCAATGCGCAGAGGCAAATTGAACATTGAGGCTGGTGAAAAGCAACACTAAAGTAAGGGCTGAAATTGTTTTTTTAAGATTCATTTTATTTGTGATTAATTAAAAGGTATAAATATGATTGCTTATTGAATATGGAATTTACTGGTATCTTCGAAGTTTGTGCTTATACAATGAAAAATAGTTGATGGCATTTTACTTCATTTGCAGTTCAAATTACACTGTCAGATCAACATTTTGAGGTAATATGGATTTATTTGACATTTTATTAACTAATTTTTCGGAATCAAGTTTGAAAATCATTGGTAAAAAGAATTAGATATTTCATCTTCTTACGGGATGTATTCATTATAGCCATCGGGGCATTTGGCGGCCCCACTTCCCATTTGGCCATGATCATCAAAAGGATGGTTGTACAGCGGGCATACCTTAGTGAAGCAGAGCTCATGGAGCTAAATGCCTTGTGTCAAATATTGCCAGGACCTACATCTACCCAAACCATTACCGCTATAGGTTTTAAAATTGGCGGACCCCTACTGGCCTATCTCACCCTGATGGTTTGGCTGCTTCCCGCTTTTTGTGTTATGACCACCGTAGGTGTGCTCATGTCGCACTTCGACCAGGTGGGCAAGTCTGTGGAATTTACCAAGTTTATTCAGCCGATGGCCGTTGGATTTGTCGCCTATGCCGCCTATGTGATCAGCACCAAAGTGGTGAAATCGTACGAAGCCGGAGCCATTATGATGATTTCTGCTATTTTGTCCTTCATGCTCAAATCACCCTATGTTTTCCCCGTGCTTTTGCTGGGCAGTGGGGCGCTTACGGCCATAAAATTTACCGAGCAACCCATTGAGCCGCATTCCCGGCTAAAAATTGAATGGTCAAATTTTGTATTGTGGGCTGTGGTGTTTGTAGCCATCGCCGTGGTGGGGCATTTTACGAAGGCTTTGCCCATCAGGTTACTCGAAAATTTCTATCGCAATGGTAGTTTAATTTTTGGAGGTGGGCAGGTACTTATTCCTCTTTTATATACAGAGTTTGTGGAGTTTAAGCACTATTTGACTTCTGAAGAATTTCTCACCGGATACGCCGCCGTACAGGCCGTGCCTGGTCCTGTATTTTCATTTGCCTCCTACATCGGTGCCCTTTCTATGCGTGAATACGGATTGTGGGGTGAAATTTTGGGAGCCCTCCTGGCTACTATTGGGGTATTTTTGCCTGGCACATTTTTTATTTTCTTTGTCATCCGTTTTTGGGAGCAACTCAAAAAATACCGCATTGTTCGGGCCTCAATCGAAGGAATAAATGCTGCCAGTTCGGGGATGGTGATTGCTGCGGCTTTTTTACTATTTCAGCCCCTGGAGCCAGATTTTATAAATATGGCCATGATCATTGCCACCTTCCTGGCGCTCACGTTTACTAAAATCCCCCCTCCCTTCATTATTCTTTCAGGCCTGCTGGCCGGCTTTGCTTTGACATATTTTTAAAAAAGCTTGTGCGTCTTCCACCGCCAGTTCTGTTTCCAGGCCAACCTGCAGGGCAAAATTACTGCTGGTATGACCGATCGGAAAGTTGAATGCTACCGGATAAGCAAACTCAGCAACATGAGACAGAATGATAGCGTTGGCATCGACACCAAAGCTGTCTTTGTTGTCTTTCATATCCGAAAACTGTCCCACGATCAGTCCTGACAATGACGGCAGGATGCCGGCTCTTTTCAGTTGCACCATCATTCGGTCAATATGATACAGGTTTTCACCCACATCTTCTAAAAACAATATGTTGCCCTGAGCCACAATCTGCGATGGGGTGCCGATGGTATGGCAAATAAGTGACAGGTTGCCTCCGGTAAGCCGGCCACGGCATTTGCCTGGCAGATTGAGTGGGTGCCCTGCCACCTGCAGTACATTATTTTTCCAAATAGCAGATGGTGGTACCAATGGAGCGAGGCATCGTCGATAGCGTAAAAAAACGAAGGCATAGGGGCATGAATGCTACATATACCTATCCTGTACAAATGCAAATGAAAAGCAGTGATGTCGCTAAATCCACAAATCCACTTCGGATGTAGCAGCAGGGGTCGATAGTCGATCTGATCTATAATCCGCGTGGAACCATAGCCCCCCCGAACCATAAAAATTGCTTTGATGGCCGTGTCGTTTATTGCTTGCTGCAAGTCTTCGGCACGCTGCGCATCGGTTCCGGCAAACTGAAAGTGCTTTTCGAAGAGGTGTTTGCCCAGTTTGACATCAAGTCCCCATTGCTTTAGTTTGCTGATGCCCGAGAGCGTATGGTTTTTGTCCACAACTTTGGCAGTAGCTACCACCGCTACCCGGTCGCCGCTATTCAGATATGGTGGAATGATCATGGCGCAAAAATAATTGATTATCCTCAGATATAAACCCGGCAGTCAATTGAAGTCCACAAAAGTAATTTCCTGCCAGGGGGTCACCTGATACTTACCGAGGCAACATGTAGCTAGATCAAATACTGAAAGAGTTCTGGTTGCTCATTGAGATATTCGGCCACAAAGCCATGTTGGTGCATACGTATGGTTAGTTGCTCAAAATCTTCGGGCCGTTGCAATTCTATGCCCACCAATGCAGGACCTTTTTCACGGCTGGTTTTTTTCCGGTATTCAAAATGGGTAATATCGTCATCGGGTCCCAATACTTTATCGACAAAGTCGCGCAATGCCCCGGAGCGTTGGGGAAACCGGATAATGAAGTAGTGTTTAAGCCCTTCAAACAAAAGTGACCGCTCTTTGATTTCTTCTGTTCGGGTTATATCGTTGTTGCCGCCGCTAACGATGCAAATCACATTTTTGCCTTTGATCTCCTCCGCATAGTAATCGAGTGCGGCAATGCTCAAGGCTCCGGCAGGTTCCACCACGATGGCATCAAAATTATAAAGCTCCAAAATTTTTGTGCAGATTTTGCCCTCTGCCACCAGCACCAGATCGTCAATTACTTTCCGGGCGATTTCAAAACAATAATCTCCAACCCGGCGCACGGCGGCGCCATCTACAAACTTGTCTATTTCCTGCAACTCAATGACCGAGCCCTGATGCAATGAATCTTTCATGGCCGGTGCACCGGCAGGCTCCACCCCGATTATCCTGGTTTTGGGGCTTAGCTGCCTGATATAGCTGCCCACTCCTGAAATGAGGCCGCCTCCACCAATAGGTACAAAAATATAATCAATCGGGTCATTGATCTGCTCCAATATTTCCAAACCAACAGTTCCCTGACCTTCTATAATCTTTGGGTCGTCGAAAGGATGGATAAAAGTGTGCATATTTTGCCGGCATGCAAGCATGGCAGCAACAAAGGCATCGTCGTAGGTGTCGCCGACCAGAACCACCTCCACTTTGTCACCACCAAACATTTTCACCTGCTTAATTTTCTGTCGTGGTGTTGTGCTCGGCATATAAATGATGCCGTTGATATCCAACATTTGGCAAGAATAAGCCACTCCCTGGGCGTGGTTGCCTGCACTGGCACAAATGATCCCCCTGGCCATCTGCTCCTGAGAAAGGCTTTTTATTTTGTTGTAGGCACCCCTGATTTTATATGACCTTACCGTTTGCAGGTCTTCGCGCTTTAAATGGATGTTACTCCTAAACTTGTCGGATAAACTCCTGTTTCGCTGAAGCGGTGTGGCTTTCAGAATGGCATTTAACGTTAGCCTGGCGGCCAATATATCTTCTACTTTTGGGTAATACGATTTTTTATCTTCTGACATACTCATTTTAAACCTTCATTGCTAGGTGTGCGACAAGCCAAAAATCGGCTTTATTACAGACTTGACGAAGGTTTTGCAAATCATTTTTTAAATGTCGAATGAAATGGCTGATGGCGGAAGTGGATATCAGCATCATTAGCCAAGTAGCTCCAAACACTACTGGGGAACTAAGCCAGGGCCAATGTGGTGAGCACTGGAAGGTCAATGGCCTTGAATTCTCTTTTCCTTTCAGGTGCCCCTATCGATAACTGAAGAATCACTGAGGCAGCAAGACATAAAAAAAAGAAGCAGGCAGGTGGATCAGGTGCAATTGATATTCAACAGTTAAATTTTTATACTTGCTAAGAATCTACCTTTCCCATGAAAAACTATATCAAAGAAGATGATCCCTTTATCGTGCCCACCAGCGATATGAAATTGATAGAGGAACATTTTGGCAACGCCAGCAACAAGTACGACAAGTGCAGCATAGCTCGTATGGAAGTGCCACCACGTTGGAAAGAACCGGTGCAGGTGCCCGAGTTTGATGAGTTTACGCTAATGGTAAAAGGCAAAAAGGTAGTGACCATAGATGGTGAAAAAGTGGAATTGTCGGCAGGTCAAAGCCTGTTGGTGAAAAAGGGCGCACATGTGCAATATTCCAATCCTTACGATTCTCCTGCGGTGTATTGGTCGGTGTGCTTACCTCCATTTTCGCTCGATATTGTACACCGGCTTGGCTGAGCGATCGTAGTGCGCAGCACTGAAAAATACTAATGCATACTGGTGTAGTTCCTTTCCGGAATACGCCAATGGCCGCTTTCACTTTATATAATCTTTTCTTTTTAATATGGTCTCAGTGAATTTGCGTTCATTTTCTGAGTTAAAGATTTTGAAGGGAAGATAAATTAGCTGCACTTTCGACATCCACAGCACAAAGCCGTCTTTCTTTTTGTCTGCACGTTTTATTTGTTCCCATTTAATGGGCATACCCTGCTTGGTGTTGAGCTTGATGAGGATTTGCTGACTGGTGATTTCGTAGCTTAATCGCTCAAACAGCACCTTGCCCTGCTCCAATTGGGTGATACCGGCAAACTGGATGAGCCAAAACAATACATATAAGGTATAGGCAATAAGTGCACCGGTGATCCACCAATGAGACCATATGATGAGGGAGCCCGCCATGATGGCAACAGCGATAAGGGCCACCCACCATTGCTGCCTGAGCACCGCAGGAAGGGCAATTTTGATATATTTTCCTGTTTCCAGTTTATATTTTTTTGTCTTTACAAGCATCTTATTGTCCGATTAGGGGCGCAAATTTAGAAAATTATTTATCAATCTCAGCTTTTAAACTCATATCGAGGCTTTTCACCGAATGGGTTAGCGCGCCAACTGAGATAAAATCAACTCCGGTGTGTGCCATGGCCAGGAGGTTGCTTTCGGTAATGCCGCCAGAAGCTTCGGTTTGCATCTTGCCACCGATCAGGCGCACAGCCTCTTTCATGGTTTCCGTATCCATATTGTCCAGCATCACAATTTCCGCTCCACCGCAGGAGAGCACCTGCCGCACCTCGTCAAGCGATCGGGTTTCAATCTCTATTTTCAGTTTTTTACCGGTTCTTTTCAGATATTCATTGGCCGATTTCAGTGCTGCCGCAATACCTCCGGCGTAGTCCACATGGTTGTCTTTGAGCATGATCATGTCATAGAGCGCGAATCGATGGTTGGTACCACCGCCTATCACCACGGCCCATTTTTCGAGCGGCCTCAGGTTGGGGGTGGTTTTGCGAGTGTCCAGTATTTTGGTTTGGGTGCCTTCGAGCAGACTACCCAGGTAGTGGGTATAGGTGGCAATCCCGCTCATACGCTGCATGCAGTTGAGCACCAGGCGCTCGGCAGAAAGTATGGAGCGTACCGGACCGCGGACTTCGAAGGCGACATCTCCGGAGGCAACAGCCCGGCCATCGACGGCATGCAGATCCACCTTCAGCGTGGGGTCGATATGTTCAAATATATCCAAGGCCAGCTCAATGCCGGCAATGATGCCATTTTGCTTGATTTTTAGCCTTGCTTTGCCCGTCAAATGCTCGGGGATGGTGGAAAGGGTAGAGTGGTCGCCTTCGCCGATATCCTCGGCAATGGCCTGGCCGATAAAGGCCTTCAGGTATTCTTTATTTACGTATGCTGGTCTCACGCTGCAAAAATATAAATTTTGCTTGTAGCCAGGTAAAAATAGCCGGGCAATCTTTTGACATTAATTTAGGTAGTGAGTGAATGAGAGCGGATGAATTTTCAAGGCTTAGCAAGTGATTTTTCCGGGTTAAATGGCTCCGGATGCTACGATTGCACAATATGATAACTCATACTCTATCATAAATAAAGCGTGCGCCAGTCCTGCCAGTCATGCAAATATCCCATCGACGATTTCCCGCCAAAGCAACCATAATCATCCAGAACTACAGCCTAATTACTTTCCGCCTGGCGGGGTATGCTCGGTAAGGTAGCGGTACAGCAGGTGGTACAAATGCAGTGTGGTACTGCTGCCTTCGTTGATGCTGTGAGAGCGGTTGGGATAAATCATGAGGTCAAACTGCTTACCTCGAGCAACCAACTCATTGATCAGTGCTTCGGCATTCTGATAGTGTACATTATCATCTCCCGTGCCGTGGATGTAGAGCAGGTTTCCCTCCAGGTTTTTGGCGTAGCTTATGGGCGATCCTTCCACATAGTCCGCCTCGGTTTCCCATGGTACACCCATGTAGCGTTCCTGATAGATATTGTCATAATACAACTGATTGGCTACCGCCGCCACTGCCATACCGGTCTGGTAGATTTCCGGATATCGGAATAGCAGGTTGAGTGTCATGCTGCCGCCACCACTCCATCCCCATACGGCAGTGCGACCTGAGTCTATAAATTTCCATTTGAGGATTTCTTTGGTAGCCATGGCCTGGTCGCGGGAGTTGATCACCCCTATTTTGCGATAGATACTCTTACGCCATTCGCGTCCTTTAAGGGTAGGTGTGCCGCGGTTGTCCATGGTGATGACGATATATCCTTGCTGTGCCACATAAAATTCCCACAGACCTTCCCAAGAATTTACCGCCGTTTGCCCCCAGGGCTCACCATACACATGAAAAAGCACCGGATATTTTTTACTTGCGTCAAAGTTTGCCGGTTTTATCATCCTGCCGTCCATCTCTATACCATCGGCAGTGGTCACCTTAAAGAACTCGCCCTTGGGCAAATTATAATCCTTCAGTTTGGTCTTTAATGCTTCATTGTCCACAAATTCATTTATTGCCACATGAGATGGCAAGGCTACCAGCGTGTAGGAATCAGGGGTGTTGATGCTGGAAAAATTATGGATGGCGTATTTGCCGTCAGGCGAAAAATCGTACAAGTTGATGCCGGCAAACTGTGATGGGGTGAGCCTTTCCACTTTGCTGTCTTTTTTCATCGATAGCCTGTACAGGAAGCGCCGTGTGGCATTGTCGGGAGAAGCATTGAAATACAAATAGCCATTTTTATCATCTACATGGTAAATAGTAGCAATGTCGTAGTCACCGGGAGTGAGCAGTTGGGCCTTGCCACCATCAAGGCTTACCTTATAGGCATGTCTCCAGCCATCTTTTTCGCTGAGCAGCATAAAGGCCTTGCCATTGTCCAGCATGTGCAGGTCGTCCACACCACGTTGCATGCTCAGATCTACGCCAAATATTTCTATCCAGGCCTTTTCTTTTTCTTCATAAACCACGTTTGACTCGCCGGTGGAGACATCGCATTTGAATATCTTCCACTCATTTTGCTTCCGATTCAGTTGCTGCACCAGCAGCTTGCTACGGCCATCGACCCATTGCATTCGAGGCAGATAATGCTGCTTGCTATCTCCCGGAATTTTCATCCATATTGTTTCCTTCGTAGCTACCTCCACCACACCGATTTTGGCCGACGATGGATCTTGCCCCACTTTCGGATACTGCACCGGAATGGTAAATGAATAGAGCGAATCGGTATTGTTGATCATCAGAAAGTCCCTGATGCCCGTGGCGTCGATTTGCCAAAAGGCTATTTTACTGCCGTCATGACTCCATCTAAACCCATCGCGACAGCTAAAATCTTCTTCATAAGCCCAGTCGAAAGTGCCGTTGATCACATCCTGGGTGCCATCAAATGTCAATTGGGTAATCTCACCCGTCACGAAATCTTCGACATACAAGTTGTTTTGGCACACATAGGCCACATGACGGTTGTCGGGAGAGAATTTGGCAAACATTAGGCTTGATGCGGGTAAACTTTTGCCAATTTGCCTGAGCGACTTATCAGTCACATCATATACCCAATAGTCACCGCGGGTATTTTGACGCCAAACACGCCGGCTATTGGTAAAGATCATAAGCCTGGTTTCGTCTGGCGACCAGGAGTAGCTTTCTATATTTATAGGAGAGTGATGGCCTTTTGGCAAAAGGGCTTCCCCGCCTGCCATAGTTTGCCACGCGCCCGAAAGGATGGGATAGAACAAAAGTTCATTTCCTTCATCCCCTATAAAAACCGCCGTAAAACCAGTCTTTTTGCTCAGCCATTGGATTTCGCCCAAGGATTCGGCAGATAATTCACCTGAAAAAATCTGATCTATAGTCAGCCTTTGAGGTGTTTGCGTCCGAGCCGCATAACCAACAAACAGCAAAAATGCCACACAACAAAACAATCTTTTCATCATCGAATATCTTATATCAACAGGCAAAAATAAGCTGGTTTTGAAAAAATACTATGGCAAATCCATACACTATTTTTTGGCTGTAGCCAAAGCTGTCGGCTTATTTCCCGAAAGGGCAAAAAAAATGCCTTCCTGCAATAGAAGACATTTTGTCTTTAGGCAGGCCGACTCAGATTAGCTGCCACAAACCAGGCAATCGTCCGGATTGTCCAGCGAACAGGCCATGTCAGCCTGGTGTTGCGTTTTCAAATCCTCCGCTGCGGGTTGTTCCTGCCGGCTTTTTTGCACCGTAAATTTGATGGCATCTGCCGCAGCCTTGGTGCGGAGGTAGTACATGCCTGTTTTCAGTCCCTTTTTCCAGGCGTAAAAATGCATCGAGGTCAGCTTGCCAAAGTTGGGGTCTTGCAGGTGTATATTCATGCTTTGGCTTTGGCAGATATAGGCTCCGCGATCGGCTGCCATATCGATCACCGACCTTTGCGAAATCTCCCACACAGTTTTGTACAGTTCTTTCAGTTCTCTGGGGATTTCGGCAATTTGCTGTATCGACCCATTGGCTTCTATCAGCTTGTTTTTCATGCCATCGTTCCAAATGCCCAGGCTGATCAGGTCGTTGAGGAGGTATTTGTTCACGACAATAAATTCCCCGCTCAGTGTCCTGCGGGTATAGATATTGGAGGTGAAAGGCTCGAAACATTCATTGTTGCCGAGTATTTGTGAAGTAGAAGCGGTGGGCATGGGAGCCAGCAGCAGAGAGTTGCGCACACCATGTTTCTTCACTTCCTTTTTCAATTCTGTCCAATTCCATCGACCAGAATCTGGCGTAACACCCCACATGTCGAATTGAAAAATGCCCTTGGAAACCGGCGAACCGGCAAAACTCTCGTATGGTCCATCTACCATTGCCAGGTCTTTGGACGCCGTGATGGCGGCAAAGTAAATGGTCTCAAAAATTTCAGTGTTCAGGCGACGGCTCTGCGGCGAGTCAAAAGGTAATCGGAGCATGCAAAAAGCATCGGCAAGGCCTTGCACGCCAATGCCAATAGGCCGGTGGCGCATGTTGGAGTTTTTCGCTTCTATTACCGGATAGTAATTGACGTCGATGACTCTGTTTAGGTTTTTGGTGACCGTGTAGGCAATCTCATACAATTTCTGATGGTCAAATTGGCCATCGATCACAAATTTGCTCAGCGCAATTGAGGCGAGGTTGCACACGGCCACCTCGTCTTTGGAGGTGTACTCCATTATCTCTGTACAGAGGTTACTCGACTTTATGGTTCCGAGATTTTTCTGGTTAGATTTTTTGTTTGCGGCGTCTTTATACAAGATGTAGGGCACCCCGGTTTCTATCTGTGCCTCCAGTATTTCAAACCACAAGTCCTGGGCTTTCACCACCTTTCGAGCCCTGCCTTCACTCTCGTATTTGGTATAGAGCTTTTCGAATTCATCTCCGTAGCAGTCGTGCAGGCCGGGGGCTTCATTGGGGCAAAATAGCGACCAGTTGTCATTATTTTCTACCCTTTTCATAAACAAGTCCGAAATCCACATGGCGTAGAACAAGTCTCGGGCGCGCATTTCTTCTTTGCCGTGGTTCTTTTTCAATTCCAGAAAGTCAAACACATCGGCATGCCAGGGCTCCAGATAAATGGCAAAGCTGCCTTTGCGCTTGCCCCCGCCCTGATCTACATAGCGGGCTGTCATATCAAAATTGCGCAACATCGGCACTATGCCATTGGACGTGCCGTTGGTGCCTTTGATATAGGAGCCCTTGGCACGAACCTGATGGATGCTGAGCCCTATGCCTCCGGCAGATTGCGATATTTTGGCACATTGCTTCAGTGTGTCATAGATGCCGTCGATGCTGTCTTCTTTCATGGTGAGCAAAAAGCACGATGAAAGTTGTGGCTTGGGCGTGCCAGCGTTGAACAAGGTGGGGGTAGCATGGGTAAACCACTTCTCCGACATGAGATTGTAGGTATGAATGGCCGCTTCGATATCATCCATGTGAATGCCAATAGCCACACGCATGAGCATATGCTGCGGTCTTTCCACCACTTTCCCATCCAATTTCATCAGGTAAGAGCGCTCCAGGGTCTTAAAACCAAAATAGTCGTAATTGAAATCGCGGTCGTAGATGATCGATGAGTCGAGTGTGGCTGCGTGTGCTTTGATGGTGCCGTAGGCCTCTTTGGAAATCAGCGCTGCATTTTCCCCGGTTTTAGGATCTGTGTAGGTATAGAGCCGCTTCATGGTGTTGGAAAAAGACTTCGATGTGGTCTTGTGCAGATTGGAAACCGCAATACGGGCTGCCAGTTTCGCATAGTCCGGATGGGCAGTGGTGAGGCTGGCGGACGTCTCGGCGGCCAGGTTGTCGAGCTCTTGCGTGGTCACACCATCGTACAAACCATTGATTACCTTTTGGCAACTTCGATCGGCTCGATATATTTGAGGTCGAGGCCGTAGCACAGTTTTTCTATTCTGGCCGTGATTTTATCAAATTTGACCGATTCTCTTCTGCCGTCTCTTTTTAATACTAGCATTTCTGGTTTTGTTAATTGCTTGTGAATTTAAATTTTTAAAAATCTTCGTCGAGCGAAAATCGGGGTGAATCAGATTCTTCATTTTGCATCACCCCTGCTTTTTGATATTCCGCCACCCGCTTTTCAAAGAAATTGGTCTTGCCTTGCAGCGAAATCATCTCCATAAAGTCGAATGGATTGAGGGCGCCATACACCCGGTCACAGCCCAGCTCTTGCAGCAACCTGTCTGCAACAAACTCAATGTACTGGCACATGAGGTCGGCGTTCATTCCGATCAGCCTTACCGGTAACGCTTCGGTTACAAATTCCTTTTCCAATTTTACCGCTTCTTTTATAATCTCCTGTACCACCGTCTTGGGCAACTGATGGTTCAGATGCTTGTTGTACAGCAGGCAGGCAAAGTCACAGTGAAGCCCTTCATCGCGCGAGATCAGTTCGTTAGAGAAGGTAAGGCCGGGCATTAGTCCCCTTTTTTTCAACCAAAAAATCGAACAAAAGCTTCCACTGAAAAATATGCCCTCCACGGCGGCAAAAGCAATGAGCCGTTCCTGAAAACTGCCATTGTCTATCCAACGAAGCGCCCATTCGGCTTTTTTCTTCACCAGATCCATGGTGTCGATGGCATGGAGCAATTTGTTTTTTTCTGCCGGGTCTTTGATGTAGGTGTCTATCAGCAGCGAATAGGTTTCGGAGTGTACATTTTCCATGGCTATCTGAAAACCATAGAAAAACTTGGCCTCGGTGTACTGCACTTCCGCCACAAAGTTTTCGGCCAGATTCTCGTTTACGATGCCATCGCTTGCAGCAAAAAAGGCCAGCACATGCGAGATAAAATGCCGCTCCCCGTCGTTCAGGTTTTCCCAATCTTTCAGGTCCTGCCCCAGGTCTATCTCTTCGGCAGTCCAGAAACTCGCCTCTGCTTTTTTATAAAATTCCCAAATATCATTGTGTTGAATGGGAAACAGCACAAATCGGTCTTTATTCTCTTTTAATATTGGTTCGGTTTCTTCAATCACTTTATTTCTTTTTTCTTTTATCAATAAAATTACACCATCACAGGGGCGGGGTCATTTCAATAAATGTCCTGCCCAAGGATGTTGTTTAGCTAAGCCTTTAAAATATTGAAAAGTAAGAGACTGAAAAGTCTGGTAGGATTAAAAAATGGTTAAGGCGCGATTCCCCAAATATGATCAAAACCACAAGTAAAATCAAGGAGAGCAGAGCAAGGCAAATGAGCACGCAGACCAGGTAAAGATCATAAGATTTTGAGGGGCAAGCATTTAATAATGATTTTGCCAAGCAAAGCTTAAAAAGAAAAAGACAGAAATATTTATCCACAGCTTAGCGGCACCAAAATCCCGATAGGGTAATTTTGACCGGGGTGGTTTTTATCAGCGCTTAATTGTCTTAGCGGCTGGAGTGCCGGGCTCTATTTTTGGCGCTAAACAAATTCACCGAATGGCCGAAAAAAACTGGGATATAATTCAAAGCTAATGCTCCATTTGGCTCTTGTGCAGTCATCCCTCCATTCTGGCAGATTGACATTCCATTCGTACACAGGATAAGGAAAATGAATCTTGATGGTCTTTGGCGGGTCGGGAAAGCAAAGCATGCAGTCGAGGCCAATATATGTGTAAGAGATGGGCGATGGGCGCATCCATTATTCTTTAAAGTGCTTCAAAAACCAAAATATATAGTATGCATGCATACTATTATGTAAAAAAATTGCGTACTTAGTTTTGTTATGTGTGCAAAAACGGCTCGATAAAAAGGGAAGGACACAAAAAAAGGACTTCCCGGTAGGAAAGTCCTTACTCCGAAGGTGTGGTGACGAGTGGATTCGAACCACCGACTCACGGATTTTCAGTCCGATGCTCTACCAACTGAGCTACATCACCTTCAAAAGTGGATGCAAAAGTAGATAATTTATCTTTTGACACAAATTTTTGACCGAAAAAATGAACAAAATAAATTCGATATGATCTCATTTCAACAAGTCCTATTTCTGGTCATAGTCGGTATTGCGGCTTATTTATTCATCCGGCGGATAGTACAAATCAGGCGAAATATATTGATGGGGCGAGACGAAAAACTCCGCGATCAGCCTTCGAAGCGGTGGCAAAACATGCTGCTGATAGCATTTGGCCAGAAAAAAATGTTCAAAAAACCTATCCCTGCCCTGTTGCATCTAATGGTGTATGTGGGGTTTTTGGTCATCAATATTGAAGGGATTGAGTTCTTGCTGGATGGCATCACCGGCAAGCACAGAACCATAGCCCGCTTGCTTCAATCTGCTGGATTTACCGTTTTTTATACCGTTACGCTAAATATTTTTGAATTTTTGGCTGTGGCCGTTATAGTTTCTTGTGTGTTTTTTCTGATTCGAAGAAATATTTTTAAAGTTAAGCGGTTTGAGGGACCGGAAATGACACGTTGGCCCAAGCTCGATGCCAACCTGATATTGATCTTCGAAATTTTGCTCATGTTTGCCATCATGACCATGAATGCTACAGATCAGATTCTTCAGGAGCGCAATGTGGCCGGATTTCCAAAAACGGGTTTGATGGTGTTTAGCGATATATTTGCATCCCCGTTTTATCGCCATCTTGATACCAGCACCCTATTGATCATAGAGCGGCTGGCATGGTGGGCACACATCGTGGGCATATTTGCTTTCGCCATCTATGTCACCTATTCCAAGCATTTGCACACCTTCATGGCTTTTCCCAATACCTACTTTGCCCGTCTGGAGCCCGCGGGAAAAATGAAAAACATGGAGGAAGTTACCTTTGAGGTAAAATCGATGCTGGGTATGGTCACTGCGGAAGGTGCCCAGGCAGCCCCGGAAGCAGGAACCCTTGGTGCAAAAGATGTGACAGACCTAAGCTGGAAAAACCTGATGGATGCCTACACCTGCACCGAATGTGGCAGATGCACAGCCGAATGCCCGGCCAATCAAACCGGTAAATTATTGTCGCCACGAAAAATAATGATGGATACCCGTGACCGAATGGAGGAACTGGGAAGACACAAGTCTGAAAAAAATCAAGAGAACACCGAAGCCAAAACCCTGCTGGGGGCCTACATCAGCAAAGAAGAAATCTTTGCCTGCACCACCTGCAATGCCTGTGTAGAGGCGTGCCCGGTACTCATCGATCCGCTCTCCATCATTTTGCAATTGCGCAGGTACATGTCGATGGAAGAATCGGGAGCACCTCCGGAGTGGAATGCAATGTTTTCTAATATCGAGACAAGTTTCTCCCCATGGAAGTTCCCACCTTCAGACCGCTTTAAGTGGGCTGATGAACTCAACAATGAAAAATAATATATATGAATAAGGATATGAAAAAGGTGCCCACCATGGCCGAATTGGCACAAATGGGCATAGAACCGGAAATATTGCTGTGGGTAGGTTGCGCCGGATCGTATGACGAGCGCTACAAAAAAGTGACCCGATCTTTTGTGAAAATCCTCAATCTGGCCGGCGTCAGCTTTGGGGTACTTGGTGAGGAGGAAAGCTGCACCGGAGATCCGGCCAGAAGGGCGGGCAATGAATTTTTGTTTCAGATGCAGGCCATGTCCAACATACAGGTGCTCAACGGCTATCAGATCAAAAAAATAGTGACCGCCTGCCCGCATTGTTTCAACACCATCAAAAATGAATACCCTGCACTTGGGGGCACCTATGAAGTATGGCACCATAGCGAATTTCTGAATCATTTGATTGAGAGCGGCAGGTTGCAAATAGAGGAGGGCGAAAACCTGGCAGATACCCCAATCACCTATCACGACAGTTGCTACCTGGGCCGGGCAAACAGCATATACGATGCCCCACGCAGGCTGGTACGTGCCCTCAAAGCCGATCTGATAGAAATGGAGCGCAATAAAGAAAAAGGTTTTTGCTGTGGAGCCGGAGGCGCACAGATGTTTAAAGAACCGGAGAAAGGGGATAGAGAAGTAAATATAGAACGGACTGAAGAAGCACTTAAAACCCGAGCAACTGTGATCGCCTCGGCATGCCCTTTTTGTATGACCATGCTCAGTGATGGCATCAAAAACAAGGAGCAGGAAGCTGATGTGCAAGTTTTGGATGTGGTAGAGTTGATCGCTAAGGCTAAAAAATTATAGGCCACGCAGCATTTTTATTTACTTTTGCAGATTGGCGCGTACTATATTTCGGTATGCTGCGTTTGCAACAGGCAATAAATCATAAAGCTATATGCTAGTACCATTTGAAGAACTGGAGCCAGGGAGTAAAATCTGGATATATACTTCTGAAAAAGCGCTCAATGAAAAGGAAATTAATTATATAATAGAAATTACAGAAGCTTTTCTGAAAGAATGGACTGCCCACGGCAATTCCTTGCAGGCTGCGGTTAAGATTCTCCACCACAGGTTTATTATTCTTGGAGTCAACGAAGCATTTAACGAGGCGAGCGGTTGCTCCATAGACAAATCTGTGGCTCATTTCCGTGAGGTAGGTCGTCAGCTCAATATAGACCTCCTTCAGCGTTCGTTGGTGGCCTTCAGAGAAGACAACACCATAAATCTTGTTCCATTTTCGGAGATCAAACAAAAAATAAGCGCCGGCGAGATCACTGGCGATACAGAAGTTTTTAATCATGCCGTAGTGTCGAAAGCCGAATTGGAGACATCATGGGTTTTACCAGCTCGTAGCTCCTGGGTAAGCAAATATTTTCAATCGCTTTGAAGTCAGCTTAGCGCGTTTTGGATGAGGGGTAGTGCGGGGCACCACGAATATGACACCAAACCCATCACTTGAATGGGTGGTATTTGAAAAGTAAGCATAGGTCGGTTAAATGTGGATAGTGGTTTTTTGCCGGATTTATGCAGTTTTTAATTTATGGCCACCATTACCAGATGTTAGGGAAAATATTTGACTGCCTGGCTCAGGTTCGAGCCAGGCAAAAAGCCCGATTTTAAATATGGAGAAAGACCGCTTTTCGGGTATATTCGACCTCCGAATATTTTAAATATGCCAGCGATACTACAAAAACGATAAAATTGTTTTAATTCAAAAAGCAATTCAATTTGAATCCTTAAATTTGGTTTCGTTGACTTGCTTTGTTCAAAGACGATTAAAATGAAAAAACACACAATATATATTGTTCTGTCCATTTTTTTTCTTGCTTCATGCTCGGTGGGCAAACTGGCCATGAAAAAAGGCAATAAGAAATTTAAGTATGGTGAATACGATTATTCGATAGCATACTTCGATAAAGCCGTCAAGCACAATTTCAAAGCCGGCGAGGCGTATTTCAAAATTGGTGAGGCCTACAGACTTTCCAACAGATTGATGGAGGCAGAGCCTTTTTACCAACAGGCTATTGACGAAAACTATCTGGAAGAAGAAGTAAAGTTTCAATATGCCCTTGCGCTCAAATCGAACGAAAAGTATAAAGAAGCACGCCAGGTTTTGGAAGACTATCTGGAAACTGCCGAAGAAGAGGAAACAAAGGAATTGGCGCAGGTAGAATTGGACAACCTCATTAAGTTGGGCGAAATCATGGATAAGGAAAGCTATTTCAGGGTTAAAAACCTGGAGCTGATCAATACCCCGGCGGCAGAATATTCGCCGGTATATCTGGATGGTGAACTATATTTTACCTCGTCGAGATTTGGGGGCAAAATATACAAAACCACAGGTACCCCTTTCACCAATATTTATAAAGTAAAAACCAGGGGGGCTATAGTCGATGAAAATACCATTACCTCGCTTGGTGAAGAGATCAACGATTCCAACACAAATGACGGATGTGTGGCCTTTTCGCCCGATGGTCAAACGATGGTTTTTGCCAAAGGCAATAGCGGGCGCAAAAAGGGGACGGAAGACGTAGATCTGTACATATCGAGATTTAGGCGTGGAGCCTGGTCCACACCGGAACTGCTGCGTATCAATGATGGAAAAGCATGGGATTCTTCCCCTGCCTTCAGCCGCGACGGACGCACCTTATTTTTCGCTTCCAATCGCAGAGGCTCTATTGGAGGCACCGATTTGTTTGCCGCTACCGTAAACAGGCGTGGGCAATGGAGCAATGTGCGCAACCTTGGCCCCAAGATCAACACGGTTGGCAATGAGATGTTTCCCTTTCAGGCCAGCGATGGCTCCCTGTATTTTTCTTCTGATGGCCACCCTGGATTTGGCGGGCTGGATATTCTGGTGTCGAAGAGAGAAGAAGGTGAGATGGTGGTCGAAAATCTGGGCTCACCCATCAACAGTGCCAGCGATGATTTTGGCTTTTTTCTTTATACACCCGACAAAGGATTTTTCACTTCCAATCGCGACGGCGGGTTGGGCGATGATGATATTTATACTTTTATCAATAACGACCCCAACCTGAAAATCATCAACTACTACCTCACCGGTACCACACATACCATCGATGAGCAGGGCAATGAGATCTTATTGCCCAATACCACGGTGCTACTATACGGTGAAAATGACGAGTTGCTCAACGAAGCCCTCACCGGAAGAGATGGCAAATTCCTCTTTAGGGTATATCCGGAAGAGGACTATAAACTGATGGGTGAAAAACCTGATTATTTCACCTCCAGAGCATTGTTTTCGACCAAGGGCAAAACCATACCCAAGGAATTGCTCACCCAACTGGAAACCAACAAGGTATTCGAAACCAAATTGGTGTTGGATCAAATCATACTCGACAAATCGATTGTACTGGAAAATATCTACTATGACCTGGACAAAGACGACATCAGACCGGACGCAGCGCTGGAACTCGACAAGCTCGTCACCATTCTGCAAGACAATCCGGCCATCAAGATAGAATTGAGCTCTCATACCGATAGCCGACAAACGGCAGCCTACAACGATGACCTCTCCAAGAGGCGGGCACAGTCGGCGGTGGCTTATATCGTTTCCGAAGGCATCGATCCCGCCAGGCTCAAAGCGAAGGGCTATGGCGAATCGCAATTGCTGATAAGCGATGATGAAATAAATAAATTGCCGACCGAAGAAGCCAAAGAAGCCGCACACCAACGTAACCGAAGGACGGAATTTAAAGTGACGGAATACAACAAAAGCCTGCTGGCAGAAGATGAACAAGAGGAAGAGTTGCCATTGGAAGAAATACAGGTGGAAGAGCGAACCGAACCTGCCGGCAAAAGCCTGGAAGATAAGATAGACTGGGACAACTAAGACCAAAAAATCATATTTAGCCCAATACCTTAATCCATAATTATATAATTTTGGCCTCTCAAGTCGAGGCCTTTTTTTTTAATCAATTGCAGCTATGGACGAAAGATATATGCAACGGGGCGTTTCTGCCAGCAAAGACGATGTGCACAATGCCATCAAACACATAGACAAAGGACTGTTTCCAAAGGCATTTTGCAAGATTGTTCCCGATGTGCTTGGCGCTGATCCGGCGTACTGCAATATTATGCATGCCGATGGCGCCGGTACCAAATCGGCCTTGGCATATATCTATTGGAAAGAAACCGGCGATATTTCTGTCTGGCGGGGTATTGCCCAAGATGCCATTATCATGAACATCGACGACCTGGCTTGCGTTGGGGCGCTCGAAAATATCCTGTATTCCTCCACCATTGGCCGCAATCAAAAGGTAATTCCAGGTGAAGTAATCGCCGAGATCATCAATGGCGCCGAGGAAGTTTTGCAAATGCTGCGTGACCAGGGCATTTCTATCGTGAGTACCGGAGGAGAAACCGCCGATGTGGGCGATCTGGTACGAACGGTGATCGTGGACAGCACAGTAACTGCGCGGATGAAACGCAGCAAGGTAATCGACAACAGCAACATACGTGCTGGCGATGTGATCGTCGGTCTGGCTTCTTTTGGTCAGGCAAACTACGAAAACGAGTATAACGGCGGCATGGGCAGCAATGGCCTCACCTCAGCTCGCCACGACGTATTCGACAAATTATATGCTGAAAAATATCCCGAAAGCTATGAACCTTCCATTCCGGAAGGATTGATCTATTCCGGAAAATTCAAACTTACTGATGCAGTAGAAGATGCCCCGTTAAATGCAGGCAGACTGGTGCTCTCGCCCACACGAACCTATGCCCCGGTGATCAGAACATTGATAGAAGAAATAGGTACAACCATTCATGGCATGGTACATTGCAGCGGTGGCGCACAGACAAAGGTGCTCCATTTTGTCGAAAATCTTCATATCATTAAGGATTCGCTGTTTAAGCTACCTCCACTGTTTAAAATTATTAAGCAGGAGAGTGGTACCGAGTGGAAGGAGATGTACAAGGTCTTTAACATGGGTCATCGAATGGAAGTATATTTGCCCGAGCAGTACGCCGATCAGGTCATAGCGATTTCAGCATCTTATGGCATAGACGCCCGGGTGGTAGGACGAGTTGAGGCATCAGAGAGTGGGAAAAAGCTCACCATTGCCGGTTGTTACGGTACCTTTGTTTACGAATAGCGCATTCCTGGCCAGCGCCGACCCGGCAACACAGCGAAGGTGGGATTACCAGCGTCTAAACCAACGCAGAAATCAGATGATCCGGGATTTAACGTAGTCAAAACAACTTCCCTACGGCACATCAGAGCCTTCAGAAATAGCGTGTGTTTCTCCTGAAAAAAATTACTAGTCCTGTTATACTAGCTTCATTACGGCATGGCAATTGCCGAAAAAGTGAAAAAGAAATAGCCAAGGCGCTGCAGACCAATGGCAGAAAAGACTACCTCTTCGCCCTTCAGTTAGAACTGGACACCTATGATCACTTACAGAAAAAGATTGAGGAGTGCGATAAGGAAATTGAAAAGATGCTCAATGAGATCATAAATTCAGATGACAATAAACGGCAACACCACATTGAGCCCAAACCCCACAAAAGAATAAATAAGAATACGCCTAAAGACATTGACCTGAATCTGAAGTCCTATCAGATGTTTGAAGGGACAGATCTGCTGGCCATCGAAGGAATGAGTTATTCCACGGTACTGGCCCTAATGAGCGAAGTGGGGATTGTGGGCATTAAAAAATTCAAAACTGCCAAACACTTTTCAAGTTGGCTCAGGCTTGCGCCTAATAATAAAGTAAGCGGAGGAAAGGTACTCTCAAGCAAAGTCCCAAAGGGAAGCAACCGGTTAAAAATAGCACTACGGAATGCTGCTAATG
>JAAUQL010000150.1 GCA_012033595.1 Cyclobacteriaceae bacterium
CACCCGTGCTTCCCGGAGGAGCAACAGTTTAAAAATCGGCCTTTCTTAGAGCTTAACTAATTTAAGAAAAAGATGGATGGGGCGCAATAACATCGTTAGCTCTGAAAGTAAATGTTTGAAATATATGGGGGATTGCCTACTTCGGTATCAGGGAATGTTTTATTCTTGAGTAATTTACACGGACCACACCAGCTCGCAGAGATATTGAGAAAGATCAATTTGTTTTCCTGCTGCGCCAGCGCCAGCGCTTCTTCCCAGTTTCCCGCATAAAATACAATCCCCGAATCTCCATCTCCATCGACAGCAAATGAAGTTGTTGCCCCTACCGAAGTAAGCACAACAACTACCAACCTTAACCACATATTTAATTGATTCTTCAAGTTTTAAAATATTTCGTTAAGCTCCTTGTGGCTCATATTCAGCCTTGATCGTTATTTCCACTGTTTTGGCGATGTTTGTCGAAGGTTTGCCATCTTCGAAGGCTACGCCATATTCCGCCAGGGTCACATCGAAGACGCTGTTCACTTCTATAGCATTCCCTTTTACGGTCAGCGTACCCTTTTCTCTGATCTTTTGTGTTTTGCCTTTGATGGTCAGTTCACCTTCAACGACCGCATTGTAAGTACCATCCTTCGCAAAGTTAATTTCGGAGATATTGGTGATTTTACCGGTCAATTTGGCCTTTGGATGGGTCTTGGTGTCGAGAAATTTGTCCTGATTGAAATGCTTCTGCATCAGGGATTTTTCAAATTCGAAACTTTGCATTGGCACGGAAAATACCACATCGCCTGTTTCCGTATTGATGGTGCTGACGGTGGCCGTATTATTTGCTTCGATGTTTTCGGCAGGAGTGGTCGAAAAGAATTTTACCTGTGTTTTTGTGCTTACGAGTTTGCCTGAAACCTGGGCAAATCCTGCCACTGTAACAAAAAAGATTGCTGCTACTGATAATAAAACTGATTTTTTCATTTTTCTGATTTTTTAATTTTTATTAATTGATTTTGATTAAGTCACTTTTGTCGAGAATTACATTTTCATACAATTCGAGGTCTTCATCATAAGAAGCACCTGCGCGAATCACCCCTTTCACCGTGATGTTTTGCCCGACAACCACGCCTTTCAGGTTGTTGTTGGTTTGTGGTGTGAACGTCGCACTTACACCGGCTTTATCCTGTGGGTATTTCAGCAGTATCACCTTTTGGCCGTTAAAGTCCTCGGAAATCTTGCTCACCATGCCAGAAACTTCCAATACTTTGGACTCCCCGTCTTCTGCAAGGTATTTCTCATTGGCGGTGTTATTATCTGTCAGGTACTCCATAACGATCTCACTGCTGGTGAGGGTGAAGTCCGTCTTCGTAGCCTGCACATCTCTATGCGGCATGAAGAACATGTAGAGGAAAACACTTGCTCCAATCAGTATTCCGGCAATTGCTGTAATGCCGGCAATCTTAAAAATTTTCTTCTTGTTCATTGTTTTATTTTTGTTTGATATTCGATGAAATAGTCGGGGTTGATCTAAAATCCTGACAACTTCCCTTCCTTTTTTTTATACTCAGCAATTCCGTACAGTTGAAAGCACGTTTACAATGCTCGAATTGTATCCTGTACCCCATAGAAGGCGAGAGCGCTATGCCGGCACCATCGAGCCATGCAAAACGCACCAAATTCACCGGAACAGGTAATGATTGACTGGAAACGCAGTAGAGGGTTGGGGGACAGATTTTAGCAAATACACAGAGCCTGGCGGTGGCAACTGATCCACTCCAACATAAAAATTATAAAATGAGAATGTGAAGGCTGCCGCGTGCAGAGAATTGATAATATAAAAGTCACACTAAATTGAAAAGCTGGCTTATTTTCCAAAGCCGCAGCTACATTAAAAAAGGAAAGCTGGCTTTCGCCAGCTTAACCATAATAAAACGAATAACAGGCTGTAATAACAGCAAGTTATTAAACACAATCAAATTTAAAGCTTTAGGAATCCTTATTCAAGTAGTTCCTGTTTTATATTGTCACTTAACCGTATTATTGATGCTAACTGTGGGCATAAGTGAATCAATATTTAATACTATATCATCGAGGTAAGGCTCAAAACACGTATCATTTTTATAGGTCTTGATTTTAAAAATGGACTTTCGTCTATTGTTTATCCATACTTCCATGTATTCGATACCTACTTTATACAAGTGAAAACTAAAATTGTTCAAGCTCCTACTGGCAAGCAATGTGCCATAGGTAGAAGCATACTTCGCTCTTCGCCGCACAAAAAAATACTCTAATAAGCTCATTATTTCATAAATCCGTTAATGTAAAAAGTAGTCCATCAATAGGCAGAATAAACGAAATTATTGATTAGATTTTTCCTCTTCTCCTTCTCCCAGATAGATACTTTCTTGTGACAAAAGGTAATTTCCCTCATGCAAGATGTATATAAAAATTGATATTTTCATCACATTGGGGTAATACTGCATATCCTATATCCACTGCGTGTATTTTACCCATTTCTATCAATATAAATATCTTGTAAAGCCAAGATCAAGATTGTATTACAATTAATTTCTCATGCATTTACTTTCGAATTATTGCCATACTTTCGAGCACAAAAAAATGCTTTTTAAGTTTAATTAACCCTCACAAAATGAAAGTACTCGTAACAGGAGGAGCTGGTTTTATAGGTGCTCATGTAACCAATGAATTAGTCTCAAATGGCTATGATGTTATTGTGTTGGATGATCTCAGCGGTGGTTATCTTGACAATGTAAATCCCAAAGCCCAATTTGTTCATGGATCAATTAATGATGTAAGTTTAATAGAACAAATATTCAATGAAAATAAGATAGAATATGTGTTTCATTTGGCTGCATACGCTGCCGAAGGGCTAAGTCACTTCATAAAAAGGTTTAACTACACAAATAACCTGACCGGAAGTGTGAATCTGATAAACGAATCAGTGAAGCATGGAGTGAAATGCTTCGTTTTCACCTCTTCAATAGCCGTGTATGGAACCAATCAGTTGCCGATGTCGGAAGATATGATTCCCATTCCCGAAGATCCATATGGCATAGCCAAATTGGCCGTGGAGCAAGACCTGAAGGTAACTAAGGAGATGTTTGACCTAAACTACATCATATTTCGGCCACACAATGTTTACGGCGAGTATCAAAACATAGCAGACCGGTATCGCAATGTGCTCGGCATCTTTATGAATCAAATCTTGCAAGATAAACCATTGACCATATTTGGCGATGGCAATCAGACAAGAGCATTTAGCTATATCGGTGATGTTGCTCCTTTTATAGCCAAGTCAGTTGAAATTCCCGAAGCATATGGTAAAATCATCAACATTGGAGCAGAGCAGAACTATACCATTAATGAATTGGCTAGTACCATCATGACGGTAATGGGCAAGCAGGTTGATTTAAAGTATTTGCCGGCCAGAAATGAGGTGACTAATGCCTATTCTGATCATAGCCTGGCAAAATCTCTATTTAATATTACAGAATATACTACGCTTTTGGAGGGTGTCAAAAAAATGGCCGATTGGGTGAAAATACATGGAGCCAGAGAAACGCCAAAATTTGAAAATATTGAGATATATGAAAAACTACCAGCCATTTGGTTGAATTAATATTTAAAAAAGATGATTAAATTAAACATTGCAATTCTTGGAACAAGGGGTGTACCTGCCATGTATGGCGGATTTGAAACATGCGCTGAGGAAGTAAGTGTCGAATTGGCCAAAAGAGGCCATAAGGTTTCTGTATATGGTAGAAAAGGAAATTACAACGACTCACTCGAATACTTTAAGGATGTTCGTCTATACCATATGCCCCGCATTAAAGGCAAGGTTACAGAAACATTTTCCAATACCTTATTTTCGATGTTTCATGCCATTTTCCAAAATTATGACATTATCTACGTCATGAATGCCGCCAATAGTCCGCTATGCATTATTCCCTGGATGTTGGGCAAAAAAGTGGTGATTAACGTGGACGGCTTGGAATGGAGAAGAAAAAAATGGGGTCCGGTTGCGAAAAAATACTATCAATTTGCAGAGTATCTTTCCACCAAGTTCTCTTCGCGAATCATTTCTGATTCCATGGGTATTAAGGAGTATTATCTGGAAAGATACAAGACGGATTCAACCTTCATCGCATATGGAGCACAAATAGAAAGTTCTACCAATCCCGACATTTTAAAGGAGTATAATTTAGAACCAGAAGGATACTTTTTTGTAGCGAGTAGATTGGAACCAGAAAACAACGCCGATATCACAGTAAAAGCCTTTGAAAAGGTAAAAACGGATAAAAAACTGGTAATTGCCGGAGGGGCCAATTACAAGAGTGAATATATTGAGAAAATACGCGAAACTAAGGATGACAGAATTATATTTCTGGGGCCAGTTTACAAAGACGGGCACATAAAAGAGCTTCATTGCAATTGCTATGCGTATGTCCATGGCAATGAAGTAGGCGGAACAAATCCGGCCCTGCTGAAGGCACTTGGATATGGAAACACAACGCTCGCACTTAACGTCAATTTTAATTCGGAAGTAGTGCAAGGTGCCGGTATTCTTTATGAAAAAAATGCAGACGACCTGGCGCTGAAAATGCAACAACTTGTAGATGATGAAGAATTGACCAGGTCTTTTCGACCTAAGGCGGTAAACAGAATTCTTGAGGCCTATACCTGGGAAAAAATATCTAACGAATATGAAGATTACTTTTTAGAATTATCGGGCAAGCAAAAAGGCAAGTTGGAACTGAACCTGAACACAGCTACCTAAGGTTCAATATAAAAACGTAAGATTGCATGATTAAACAGGGCGTTGAGCGCAGGCTCGACCCTTTATGGCTATCCTTTCTGGCGCGGAAGTTACTTCCGTGCCTATCGAATGAGCGCCGATCTGACAAAACAGTGGGGATGCGCCGGACGATACGTGGAAGTACTGTTTTGTCTTGATTATTCTTTGCTTACATGCTTATCATCAAAAAAGAAAGTAACAAACAGGGCCTATCTTGTCGGTTATAGTTGGCAAAAAGCATATTCATTCATATTATTTGTTTTCCTCACTGCTGCACGTGCCAGTTATATTAGCTTATGGCCGAATATCCACTAAAAAAACGGCGCAAGACTAAAGCATATCGCTGGTGAACTACCCGAAAACATGACGATGGAGTATTACAGCATACCCTGGCTAAATCCAGTTGTATTCCCGCATAGAAGTTGACGTTCGATTAACGAATCGCGGTAGGTTGTGCCCCAATGAAAAGCTATTAATTGCCCGCTCAATTAATTCAGCTTATACAGATTAATAGCTTTATGAGGCAAAATTGAAGAGATATTTATGGTTTTCTTTCGAAACAGATAGATTTTTCAATTTTTCAATTTCTATCAAAGTGTAGTTTTTTCTAATAATGTGCAGATTCAAATCTACAAGATTTTGCAGGAGCAGATAATTTGCAGATTCCATTAGCGAGGCGCAGTCGAAAAGGATATAATCGAATTCCGGTGAAATCTTTGCCAATAAGTTTCTGAAGGTTTGAAGTAACTCTGCCTCGGTGAGGCCTGACTGAAAAGAAATTAATTGCATGCTGGAGTTGCTCCTGGTAAATAAGGAAAAATACTCATCATCGGCTAGGAGTGCAGATTTTTCAATCTGTGATTTCGCACTAAACAGCTCAGCTAAGTCTTGACTTTCCAGATTAAAATCGATTAAAAGTACTTTATATCCAAAATTGGCTAGTGTTTCGCCCAGGTGATAGGTAATAAAGGTTTTCCCTCGTTTTGGGACAAGGACGAGATGGCAATTGATTTTATGGATTCACCATTGATTATCTTAAAAGAAAGCGCCCTCAAAGCCTCTTTACAGCGCCTGTCAAGCTGATGCACTTTCCTTTTAGAAATTTTGCTTTTTGGGATATCTTCCAAAAGCAGTTTTTCAGAGCCAATGAGCTCTATTAAATGTGATCTGCTGATAATTTTGTTGGATACTAAATCACGTGCAAATACGATGATCAATGGCAAAAACAAACCGACACCGGTAAATAAAAGAATAATGAGTTTTGTATTGGGTGATACTGGTTGATCGCCTTCCATCCGTGGCTCATCGATAATTAGGTCAACCGGAATATTTGACTCTTTTAATATTGACGCTTCAGCTCTTTTCTGCAAAAAATAATTGTAAATATTATCATTGAATTCGTATTTTCTTTGCGCGTTTAGCAATATGCGCTCACTCTCCGGAAGTTTATTTACCAACTTTTGTACCTGATCGAGCCGTTCTTGTATATCTTCTATTTTCAGTTTAGAATTGGTTTTGATATTTTTTAGATTTTCTAAAATGGCAGTTTTTACATTTGCTATGTTCTGATTAAGGTTGCTAAGTTTAGGATTTTTTTCACCTGCGCTCGTGCTTATCAAGGTCTTTAGGGCCAAATAATCTGTCAGGGTAGTAATCAAATCATTCAAAGTCGGATCTTGTATTCCCATTAAAGAGGGTGCAATTATGTCCTTCACATTTTCCTGTACCACATATTCATTCAAATGATCATAGTATTTATACTTAATCAATTCATCAGCCCGCTGATTTTCCAGGGATTGCAACTCATCAAAAAGTAGTTTTGATTCATAACCTATATTGACAAGTTGCTTATCTGATCTGATGTTTTGCAACGCCATTTCAGAGAATTGAAGAGAATCAGAAAGCTCAATCAATTGATTATCAATAAATTCTATAATGTTAATGGCGATTTGGTTTTTAACGTTATAGTTTTGTTGGGTATAAATACTTATTAATGCATTAAGAAAGAGGATATCTCTTTCTGGTTGCTTTGAATTTAATTTCAATTCCAAGATATCGGCATCTTTGACTATGGGATTGATTTTTAGTCTCGTAATATAATTTTCCGTCAGATAGTTGAGGTCTTCGATAACAAAAGCATAATTCACTTCGTCAGAAACTGTAAACAATGGCTTCTTTATCAGTTTAAAACTAAGATACTTCGAAGCAAAAACACTGTCGAAATAAACAGTGTCCTTTATCTGAATCGATTCTTTGATTTGGTACTGGCTTTCGGCCCGATAATTATAATAGTAGTCATCATTTGCCTCAACCTCCATTTCTACAATGGCCGCATATTCATCTAATATTTCAATACTTATTTTTTTATTGATAAGCTGATTTGCGCTGGTGTCAACAACAATAATAAAAGGGCAATTTTGATATTGCACTTTATCAAACAACCTTTCATTTTTAAAGTAGGTAACTTTGTAGTCAATTGCTTTCAGACTTGATCTGACCAAATCATAGGATTTTAATATTGCAGTTTCATTTGAGGTGCTAATATTTTCTTCAATAAGACTTAGGTTCTCAAAAAGATTTTGAGCCACCGACTTATTTGATGACTCTACTTTTATGCTCGCAACTACACGATACTCTTTTGGTAGATTTTTAGATATAAAATACCCTATTAAAAAGAAGATGAGGGTACAAAGAAATAGCAATTTTAAATTGTCGTATATCTTTTTGCGAAATATGAAAAATCCAGGCTTTCTTGCACAATTATCTTAATTGAATGTCCTAAAATCAACAGCAATAATGTTGCTGCAG
>JAAUQL010000043.1 GCA_012033595.1 Cyclobacteriaceae bacterium
TTTAAAATCAAGTGCAAAAATAGAAAAGAAATAGATAGTAAGTAGGTATGGCTACAGTAAATGGATTGTTGGTTAAAATGCTATTTTTCTTTATAGGAAATTATAAAATAAATATGCATATTTGATATTATCCCTGCAAACGTTGAATAGACCCATATAGGCACATATTTTAAAATTTGTCATGACTTTGCAGTTGGGCATTTTATACTAAAGACAGCGAAAAAACTAGATAATATTAAGACAATTCATTTCCTTTTTGCTCAAAAGCTTTAAGGTTTTGATTATTATTTTTTCACACTTAAACACACTATTATGAGAAACAAGTTACCCATCAGACTCTTGGGGGTACTTCTGTGTGCAGTATGGTTTGCAACTGCCGCAAAGACCCAGGATTTAGTATCAATGAGTAGGAATTACAGCAATTCCGAAAATCAACCTAGTACCACGCTGCAAACAAAGTCTGAAATTTTCAGTCAAGAACAATTACTGGCAAGGTCACGGGTGCCGAAAATGACGAAGGCCTTCCGGGTGTAAATGTGATCGTAAAAGGAACCACTACAGGGGGAATCACGGGACTGGACGGAGGATATTCGGTTACCATTCCAGATGACGATGCAGTTCTGATTTTTAGTTCGGTAGGCTACGAAACCATCGAAGTTCCCGTGGGCAACCAGTCTGTTATCGACATTTCATTGGTCCCTGACATCACCTCATTGGAGGAGATAGTAGTAATTGGCTATGGCACGTCCAAGAAAAAAGACCTGACTGGGTCTATTGTCAATGTAAAGGCAGAGGAAGTTTCTAAATATAAACCTACCAGTGTTTCTGAAATACTTAGAACTACAGCGCCAGGCTTGCAAGTTGGCTATGCGACCAACGCGCGAAACGTCCCGGACTTTGAAGTAAGAGGGGATGCTTCGATAAAGGCTAACGACAATGATGAACGGAATGCTAACAAACCATTGATCGTTGTAGATGGAGTTATTTTTCTGGGCGACCTGGCAGAAATCAATCCAAATGATATTGAAAGTGTCGATGTACTGAAAGATGCAAGTGCAGCGGCTATTTATGGATCTCAGGCTTCTAATGGGGTGGTGATTTTTACAACCAAAAAAGGGGAATATGGTAAGCCCAAGATCAATTTCAGTTCCAGGATAGGCCTGATAACAGGCGCCAAGCGTCAAGAGACATTTAAAGGTGGGGATGAAGTGCTGAACTGGCTCACAGATATGAATGAGTCAATTAACGAATTGCTAGAGGAGCCTTGGACTAAATACCGTGACTATTATAGCATACCGGCTGAATATCAAGATGATTGGCTTTTGGCCAACGGCATCCCTGGGGAAACTGATCCAGCTGTGATAAATGGAGCCAGGGTCGATAATTTTGGCTTTTGGGAGATCGAGAAGGAAAATTTTAATAACGGCACTGTTTATGACTGGCAGGATTTCCTGTTCCATACGGGGGTAAGACAAGATTATGATCTAAGCGTTTCCGGCCGCAATGAGCGGGTTTCATATTACTATTCACTGGGGTACAGTGATCGGGAATCAGTACAGATTTGGGAATCTTTCAAAACCATTACTTCCAGACTTAATCTCGATGTATCTATTGCCGAATTTTTGAATGTGGGCGTTAACGCCAGCTTTTCTTACCAGGATGAAGGTAGGCAGCCTGTGGGAAGTGGAGGATATATCACCGCATCTCCCTACGATCAGCCCTGGCAAAATGGGAAACCAAACACAAGGGAGTTTTTGAACGATCAAAGCGCCGGTTCCAATCGTGGTAATCCTTATCAGGATCCTTCATGGAATACCCGTGAGCATGATCGCTATATGATCAACCCAACTTTGTTTACGAAAGTTACTCTTCCATTGGGTTTTAGCTTTAGGATGGACTACACACCTCGCCTGGATATAAGGAAAAGATTTGACTTTGATGACAGCGGTAACCCTGGACGAGCTGTAGATCGGGGCCTCAGGCGGCATAACCAATCTGTGGCATGGCAGTGGAATAATATTTTAAGCTGGGATAAAGAATTTGGTGAGCATCGGTTTTCACTAACAGGCTTGTACAATGCAGAAAGAACCAAAAACTGGGAAACCTATGTGGTGTCTAGCAACTTTTCGCCAACATCAGAACTAGGGTACAATGGGTTACCATTTGGTTTAAATCCTTCAATTCCTTTTAGGGATGTCGCTGATGAAAATGACGTTAATCTGGATGAGGTTTATTCAAGAACTGCTTTGATGGGTCGTATCAACTATGCTTTTGGAGACCGCTACAACTTTTCCGCATCCATAAGACGTGATGGATTCTCTCGTTTTGGCCAGGACAATACACTGGGTAATTTCCCATCGCTTTCCGGGGCATGGACTATTACCAATGAAGACTTTATGGTCTCGGCGCCAAAGTTTCTTAACTATCTGAAAATTCGGGCTAGCTGGGGGATCAATGGAAATAGCAGTGGGTTGGAATCATACAATGCCTATGGAAGACTTAGTAACAATCTGTACCTAAACTATAGTGGAGGCTATATTGCTACTCCTTATGTGGAACTGGTGCGGATTGCCAATCCTAATTTATCCTGGGAACGAAACGAAGCTTTCAACATCGGGCTGGATTTTGGCCTTTGGAATGACCGCCTTAGTGGCTCCTTCGATGCCTATACTTCCGAAACCAAAGACTTGTTACTTGATCAAAAATTACCTGAGGTCACAGGATTTGGCTCAGCTAAAACTAATGTTGGCAATCTGAAAAATAGTGGATTCGACCTTGGCCTGAACAGCATCAACATGAGCTCTGAAAATTTTGTATGGACCAGCGCCTTTAACATCACTTACGCGGTCAACAAAATCACCACTTTTGGAAATAAGCCCATTCCACTCAAAGATTCTGAAGGAAATCCGGTGTTGGACGGCAGTGGCAATCCTGTACTTGCAGAACCTGACGATTTGCAAAACGGATGGTTTATCGGGGAAAATAAGGATGTGATTTGGGACTACGATGTGAATGGAGTCTACCAAATTGGCGAAGAAGCTGAAGCAGCAAAATTCGGATTGTTTCCTGGTGATTTCAGAATAGTAGACCTGGATGGAGATGGTAATATTGATGTCGATGACAAAACCTTCCTGGGCTTGAAGCAAAATCCATGGTACATCACCTTTAGGAACGACTTTGAGTACAAAGGCTTTGATCTGGGTATCGTATTTCTCGCAAAGCTTGGCTATAAGGGAGGGTCAGATTATCCCTTCAACAACCGCCAGGAATATATCAAAAACCATAACTGGTATAACCTTCCTTATTGGACACCACAAAACAAGTCTAATGACGCAGCCAGGATAAATTCGATCCGCTTAGGTGGACAGCAAATTTGGGTTTCAAAGTCATATCTCCGTTTGCAAAATGTTTCTTTGGGTTATAGCCTCCCTGAAAACATATTGGAAAAGATCAAACTGGACAGGTTGCGGCTTTCGGTAAATGTGGAAAATGCAGGTGTTTGGACTAAGTGGATATTGGGCGACCCGGAATCGGAAAGGGAAATGCCCAGAACTTATTCCTTCAGCATAGACTTCACTTTTTAAGTAATTTTCTGATTTGGATTTGAAACATTGTAACACTGAAAAAAAAATCGAATATGAAAAGTATAAAAATATTGAGAGGGACTATCATAGTGCTGTTCCTTCTGTTTTCGTTTTCTTGTAATGATGAATTTCTAACTGAAGAACCTTTGTCATTCTTAAGCCCTGGCAAAACCTTCGTCGATGCAGCTGGCTTGCAAACCGCCTTAGAAACCTCGATAAAAGGTGTCTTCGACCAATGGAATGGAGATACCAGGGAGCTTATGTTCAACCATAACATGAGCGATGCCTCAGTGGTGAGCGCAACTGATAAGCCTGATGCTTTTGTGGATCTACGCACCTACGCTACCCCGGTAAACGACAGGAACAACGATGCCGGAAGGACACTGTCTTTTTACGCAGACAATTACAGATATATTAAAGCAGCAAATACGGTTATAGATTATATTGATAATCCCGTGTGGCCAGAGGGAGCCAACGACCCCGAGAGGAATCATCTGTTAGGAACTGCCTATTTCATGAGGGCTTTTTATTATATGCAATTGACCATGCAATTTGGAAATGTGGCCTTTCCACTCAATGTGGTTACGGAAGCGAGAAGAGATTACAAGGCTTTTCATATGCAGGGTATTTGGGATCAGATGATTAGCGACCTTGAATATGCGGTGCAACATGTGAAGCCCAAAAACCAGTTGCCTCTTGGTCAGCCGCCCAAAGATGCCGTGAGGATTCTTTTGGCAAAGTATTACATGATGAACTTGCGGTTTTCGGATGCTGAAAAATTAATGGATGATGTGATTAGCGATGGACAATCGAGATTGTTTACAGATGCCGATATCCCTTCCGGAGTAGATTCTGTTGAAGTCGCCAATACGCTTAGCCCTTTTACCGGCGAGAGATATCCCGGAAGAAGCGGATATGCCTCGGCGGATGCAGTCAATTACCTCCATATGGACAGAGGTGCCCAAAAAACCAGCAATCCCGAAGCGATATGGCTTGTGGTCAATGAGCCATTTGTACTTGGAACTCAAGGCCGTGCAGCGAGGATACGATCCTGGGGACCCAATTTTGTGAGTACGAATAAGGGTGTGCAGGCTCCGCCAAACGGATCTCTAATTGGCACAAATGTGCAGCAAGGTACCGGAGAAAAAGGTGGAAAGATGATGCAAAAATGGGGCAGAGGCCAAGGATTTGCCCGACCAACCAACTATTCACAATTCGATATATGGAATTACGGGGGAATGGTCGATGAGCAGGATTACAGGCACAAAGACCTCAATTGGTTTGAAATGGAAGATGTATTGTACGACAATCCTGCACTTTTGAAAAATGAAGCCACTGCTCCTTTTTATCTGCAGCCACTGCGATTGTACCACAACGGAAAGCTGCTCTGCGAAGACACCATCAGATGTTGGTTTGGTTATCCCAGGTATAAATTTTATGCACTCAACCAGGAAGACAACGTGCAAAGGCAGGACGGTGGGAAAATGGATATGTACATTATGAGGATGGCTGAAGTGTATCTCTTGAGGGCCGAGGCCAGAGTCTGGCAAGACAACTATGCAGGTGCTGCCGCTGATCTCAATACTATCAGAGAACGTGCAAATGCCATTACTATGTATTCAGCGGGAGATATACAAAATATGGGTATCGGGGCTGTATTGGATGAGCGATGCAGGGAATTATATGGTGAAGAATATCGCCATGACGAGTTGGTCCGTTTATCCGTGGTATTTGCTAAATCTGAAAAGATAGCATACAATGGCAAGACCTACAACATAACAGGAAATGATATTGAAAAATCTCTTTCGTCTGGTAGTTTCTATTATGATAGAATGATGGAAAAAAACAGCTTTTTCAGAGATGAGGTACCTTGGGCCACTTATACCACTACCAGATATACCATAGATCCCATGCATATATTCTGGCCTGTTTATCAAAACTATATCGTGGGCAATGTGGAGAATGTCTTGAATCAAACCACAGGATACAATGGCGCAGAAAACAATGTTGAACCGCTGACACATCAGGTGCAAGCCGCAGGCATACCCAATATCGATCCGATGGAAGCTATTGGCGCCAGAGACGAATAATACTAAAAGAAACCACCTGCAGGCCATAATGGCCGGGGTGGTTTTTTAATTGAATTCGTAACTAAGAAGAGATGTAAAATGCCATCAAAAGAATGCATAGTCCCTGAACACAACATGACAATAGTTGCTCATTTTTACTGTTTTATATATTATTACAGCTCTTATAGAACACCATAATTTTTAACCCAAAAAATAAACAGTATGGAAGAATCAAGAAGATCTTTTATAAAGAAAACAGCGGTAGCCGGTTCGGCGGCTATATTCGCACCTACCATTATCTCGGCAAGTGCCTTTGGTGCCAATGACCGCATCAAGGCTGCGGTACTCGGTGTCAATGGCCGGGGCAAAAACCATATCAGCAGCTTAATGAATCAGGATAATGTACAGGTGGTTACTCTGTGCGATCCGGATATGAATATTTTGAAAGAGCGACAGAAAACGTTCAAAGAAAAGTACAACAAGGAAGTTGCACTGGAGCAAGACCTGCGTCGTGTGATGGACGACAAAGACATCGATGTGATCAGTATTGCCGCGCCCAATCACTGGCATGCTTTGGCTACCATTTGGGCCTGCCAGGCTGGCAAAGATGTGTATGTGGAAAAACCAGGATCGCATAATATTTGGGAAGGCCGAAAAATGGTAGAAGCTGCCCAAAAGTACGACCGAATAGTGCAACATGGCGTACAGCTAAGAAGCTCTCCGGCCATAAATGAAGCGATCAATTTAATGCGCGATGGTTATATTGGCAAAGTGTATATGGCACGCGGACTGGTCTTCCGATGGAGGGCCGATATTGGCGATAAGGGCTTCGAACCTGTACCAGAAGGCTTAGATTATGATCTGTGGACCGGACCGGCTCCTAAGAGGCCATTTACCCGTAATCTGGTTCACTACAACTGGCATTGGAATTGGGACTACGGTAATGGCGATGTGGGAAATCAGGGCATTCACGAAACGGATCTTTGTATGTGGGGGTTGGATGTGGGGCTACCTACTAAAATCACGGCTATGGGAGGTAAATTCCTCTGGAACGATAGCAAAGAAACACCAGAAGTATTATCATCAGTATATAAATATCCTGACGAAGGTAAAATTATTCAATTTGAGGTGCGTCCATGGTGCACCAATACCGAAGATGGAGCCACTGTTGGCAATATTTTTTATGGCGACAAGGGTATTCTGGTAGTAGAAGGTTACGACAAATACAAAACCTATCTGGGTCAAGACAGGACGCCAGGTCAATCTGGAAGCGACGGAGCCACATCCGGCAGTGAAATGGATCGGGGTGATGGCGGTACCGACGGACACTTCAAAAACTTTATCTCGGCAGTAAGGGCACATGACAAAACCATATTGACAGGACCGGTAGAAACCGCGCACCTTTCATCTGGCCTGGCGCATTTGGGCAATATCGCTTACAGGCTCGACAGGGTGTTGACTTTCAATCCACAATCGGAAACCTTCGTTAACGATCCGGAGGCTGACCAAATGCTAACAAGAAATTATCGCAAGGGATTTGAAGTACCGGAAAACGTGTAAACAGCTATTCGGCTAAAGCCCGTATATTCAAAAAAGCCAATGACTCACATACCGGTCATTGGCTTTTATGTTTGCAGGCAGCAAATCAATTTTAGATCGAGTCGGGGCTGACCGAAAAGGCCACTACGCATACAATTTTTCCCGGCTGGCGATCTGCAAATAATGAATGATGTACGCAAGGAGTGATCGCGGCGCAACTTGTAAAAAATTTAGCAGTCATCATATCGTCAGTATGGGCTGATTGCCTGAGGGAAAACCATCTTTTTAAAAGAATGGTCCACGCAAAGACAAAACAAAAAGATGAAAATGTGGTAGATTAGCATGGATGAGTTTGAATAGTGATATAGCAATTTTACTTTTTTCCAGATCACCTCAGCGGGAGGCTGTTGCCAAGCGCTGGACTGGTAATGTGGCCCTCAATGCTCAAATCTCCCGCAAACTGCTTTCCAACACGCTGAGCCATCTCCATAAGGCACCCTTTCCGGTGTTTATGGTAGATGAAACCCTACAAAAGGGCAATACCTTTGGGCAACGCCTGAGCAATGCGTTTGATTATGTCTTTGCCAAAGGCTATTCTCATGTGATAGCCGTAGGTAACGACAGCGCCGGACTCAACGTGGAATGGGAGCAAATAGCTCAGACACTATATAGCGGTAAAAACATAATTGGACCAGACCACAGGGGAGGTGTTTATCTGATCGGCATTTCGGCTTGTGTGCAGCATAAAGCTGTTTTTGAAAAAATCTCCTGGCGTGGCAAGTTTGTGTTTGACCAACTGGTGACCCAAATGGATAGCCCGCATGTACTGGAAGGTGTCGGAGACATCAATACCTTTGATGACCTGGTAAGTTGCCCGATTTTATTCACCGCGATCAGAAAATTTTTGTTTAGATATTTCCATAAGGTAATCCAAACCCCTTCAGTTCAACATATTGCCCGAACCATACCTCAGCTTCGCGCTCCTCCAATCCAAATCGCCCATGCTTCCGCACTGATCTAGCCGACGTTTTACCCAGCTGGTATCAGATACCTTTACATTTTCAATTTTTAAAAAAAAGCAACGACATGGCCGACCAGCAGGCCATGGATGAAAATTTTATAACTGTATGAAAGAGACTTATTACAACAGAGAAGACCTGGGGAAATTTGGTAAAATCACTGAATTCCAAAAAGAACTCGGTGACAAATTTTTCGATTATTATGCCAATGTGTTCAAAGAAGGCGCGCTTACCAAGCGGGAAAAATCGCTCATCGCCCTGGCCGTGTCTCATGCCATTCAATGTCCGTACTGCATAGATGCCTATACAGCAGATACCTTAAAAAACGGATGTGACGAAGAACAGCTCATGGAAGCCGTGCATGTGTCGGCTGCTATCAGGGGAGGGGCATCGTTGGTACATGGTGTGCAAATGATGAATCAGGTGAAAGATAAAATGATGTAATATGCCTACGCTGCTCAAACAGAAACATGCCCTCTCCGATGCCGAAGTCCAGCTAAATTTTCTCTCTGATAATGACGCTGTTGGCATTGCCGATTTTGGATCGCGTCTGGCAGAAGAGGGGCTTTATCCACTCAGACCACGCAAAATTGACATCTTGCAAGTTAACCTTGGCAAAATGTGCAACCAGGTATGCAAGCACTGCCATGTCGATGCCGGACCAGACCGCAAAGAAATTATGACCCGAAACACCATGCATCAATGCCTGCATGCGCTGGCCAACTCCGCGGTACAACAAGTTGATTTGACCGGGGGAGCTCCTGAGTTGAACCCGGATTTCAAGTGGTTTGTGCATGAAATATCTGCAATGGGCAAGGAGATCATCGTTCGGTGCAACCTCACCATTATTCTGGCAAATCCTAAATACCATGATTTGCCTGAGTTTTATAAAAAACATAAAGTAAACGTGGTTTCTTCCTTACCATATTTCACTTCGCGGCGTACCGATGCACAACGTGGCGACGGCGTTTTTGAAAAATCGATCCGGGCGCTGCAAATGCTCAATGAAGTAGGATATGGTGTTGATCCCGATCTCAAACTTGACCTCGTCTATAACCCTTCCGGTGCCATACTGCCCCCAGACCAGGACGCCCTTGAGCGGGAATTTAAGCGAAAGCTAAAAGCAGCCCATGACATCACGTTCAATCGCTTGTTTGCCATCACCAACTTGCCGGTGAGCCGGTTTTTGGATTTCCTGATCGCCACCGATCAATACCAACGCTATATGAGCGAGCTTGCCGCAGCCTTCAATCCGCGTGCAGCGCAGGAAGTGATGTGCCGCAATACCCTAAGCGTATCTTGGGATGGGTATCTATACGATTGTGACTTCAACCAAATGCTGGATATGAAGGCAGAAATTGCCAGGCCACATATTGGTGATTTTGACGAAGCAGAATTAGCCGCGAGAGTGATAAAGGTAAATAACCATTGCTACGGGTGTACTGCAGGTGCTGGTTCGAGTTGCGGCGGAACAGTAGTTTAGATGGCATGTCTTATTCCTGCTTGTTTGTGATCATTTGGTGTCGCTATAGGTTTATACTTCTTAATATTGGGTTGGTCGCAAGGTGAAAAAGGGCGATCGCCGGCCTGTCAATGAGCGCATAAAAAGGCCGCCCCAAACACCCCGGCACTGTCGCCAAGTTTGGGTTTGAGAAAGAGGGTATCCAGCCTGTCGTTAAATACAAAATTGGCTGCGGAAGCCACGCCATCGCTATAGAGATCATCTATATTGCCAACCCCTCCGCCTATCACCACCACATCGGGATCGACAATATCTATGACCACAGAAATGGCTTTGCCAAAAAAGTGTGTGAGCCGGTTGATGGTCAGAGAGGCATTTTTGTCTTTTCCTGAAGCATGCATTGCAGCAATATCCCTAAGGTCTTTTTGTTTCCCACTTATTCTGGTGTAGTACTGCTGGGTAGCCGGACCAGAAATTACCGTTTCTACACAGCCTATTTTGCCGCAGTAACATTGCCCGCCCGATTCATCGAGAAAATTATGCCCCCACTCCCCACCAAGGCCATTTCTGCCGTGGAGTATTTTGCCGTTTACCACCAGACCGCCACCTACACCCGTGCCCATAATTACCCCAAAAACTACCTCAGGTCGGGAATTTAGCGATTTCACCGCCCCCATAGAGGCTTCGGCCAGGGCAAAACAGTTGGCATCATTGGCCATGACGATGGGCATATCGATGATATGCTCCAGGTCTGCTTTAAAAGGTCGGCCATTGAAGCAGGTGGTATTGGAATTTTTGAGCTTTTTGCTTTGCGGATCGAAGATGCCCGGAGTGCCAATGCCAATATGCTCAGCTTTGGAGCCGATTTCTCTTTCCATCTGTCTGATCAGCTTGTGGATTTGCCGTAGAATGTGATCATATCCACCTTCCTGCTCTGTTGGCAATCTTTTCCTCACCACTACTTGTGGATCATCCGCAGATTTCAATACCACTCCTTCTATTTTGGTGCCACCCAGGTCTATTCCCCAAAGCATATAATAGTATTCTTAATTAATTGGTTACAGGGTGTAAAGCCCGTGTGTGCCGGCTTTTCAATTACCCTTCTTTTTCTTAAACAGATCCTGAAGTGATTTTTTCAACTCCTGGGCAGTACTATCTACCTGCTCGTTGATCACATCGCCGGCTCCTTCCTTCAGGCTTTCATTCAATTGTTTTTTCAGGGTGTCAATCTGCGGTTGCAATTGCTTTTCGGCTTCTTTCACTATTTTGTCTGTTTCTTCTTTTATTTTTTCCTGTGCTTCTTCTTTGGCGGCTTCTACTTGCTTTTCGGCTTCTTGTTTCAATTCTGTTTTTACCGCATCTTCTACAGTAGTCGTGGTGCCGTCGGCATTGGTGGTACCCGCGAGCACAATTTTAGGATTGTCATAGGTGCCGCCTACATTAAAATTGAGCTTTATTTTCGAACTTGCCGCATCGGTGTTTTCTCCTTTCAGGTTGGCCAGCAACTGATTCACCTGTTGGCCTACAGCACCGGCATCCACTTCGGTTTTTACATTGTAATCGAGCGAACCGTCAATGCCAATGCTGCCTGCCAATGTGGCCTGCTGGCCTCCCAAAGCCACATCAAATGGCTGTACATAGGCACGGCCATTTTTCAGGCTGGCGCTCATCACCACGTCTTTCAACGACATTTGACCAGATGTGGCATCGCTTTTCAGGAATCCCGCAACTCCGGTCACCAACTTCGATTCCTTCAGATAGGCCTCGGCTATTTCAATCAGCCCGCCGCCATTGATGCTTTCATAGACCGGCGTGAGATCTTTTTTGAGCAGGCCGCTGATAGCGAAATTGCTGGAAAACTCGCCGTTCATGTGTCTGGCCATTGGGGCAAAAGTTTGTACTGTAGCAAAACTGCTAAAGGCCTGGGGTATGGACAACCCTTTCACGTTCAGCTTGTAATCGAAGGCGGGCTTTTGAGGAGTGCTGGTATCATAAAATCCATTCATCACTATGGCGCCTCCGAGCAGGTCGAAAGAAAGGTTGCGCATATCCAGCACCCCATTGCGAACCGTGAGCAAGCCCTGTGCATTTTTCAGCGTGAGGTTGTCATAATAAATATTTGTGATAGAAGAATTAAACTCAAAATCAACATTTTTCGGAATTTCTACCACTTCCATTTGTGTGGTATCCTCTGCAGTGGTGGGTTCATCGCTCATCCATTCATTCACATCCAACACCTTGGATTTCAGTGTCATTTTTCCTTTGAGCAATTCGTTGTCCTTGAAAATGTAATCGATATAATTGCTGATAAATCCTGTAATATCCATGTCGCTGCGTCCTACAGTGCCGCTAAAGTTGTCAATGCTAAGCTGGTGCGGATCGAAGGTAACCTGCGTATTGGATATCTTCATGCCTTGGGGCAAGTCCACACTTCTAAACGAAAAGTTGCTTAACGCAATGGTACCGCTGGTCGGGAAGCGATCGTAGCGCTCGGCTTCCACATCAGAATATTTACCTGCGGTTTGCACATCGGCGGTCAGGTGGCCACTGTACTTCATGTCTTCTATGGGGTACACTTCAGAGATTACTTCCAGATCGAGTCCTCCTTTGAGCGCCAAGTCCCATTGATAATCCACCAGGTTTTTCAGTTCCAACCTGCCAGATAGCTCTTCTCCTTCCATGGCTATCCTGAAACGCTCTATCAATACCGTGATATCTTCCATCTTGCCGCTGGCACCATCAACCGAAGCCTTAAAGGAGATGTCTTCCAGGGCCTTTGGAAACTCCGTTGATTTAATATATCCATTTTCCATGGACATAGCCGCAGTAATGGCCGGCATAATATTGCGTACCGAATCGTAAATTCCATCTGCCTTTACATCCAGTGCAAACAGTCCTTTCATATCCATGCCTTCTACCGGAAACATGGTGCTGATGTCGGCCAGGTTTAGCTTGGCTTGTACATTAGCCTTCATGCTGTAATCTGTGAGATTGCGAATCAGGAGGTTGGCATCTACCGGATTTTTGCCAAGATCCATATGAAATTGTTTGATGTCGATGATGGTATGGTCGATGTTGCCATCTTTGTTATCTACTACCATATCTATGTTGATGTTTTTGACCGGAGTGGGCAAATCGGGATAGGCGATCATACCATCTTTGGCTTTGAGGGCCACGTTGAAGGCAGGCATCGACTGCTCGTTGTAGGTGCCTTTGGCAAACCCCGAAAACGTCAAATCTCCTTCTGCCTTTACGCCATCAAAACCCTCGGTGTACACTCCCGGAATAAGGGAGTAAAGGCTTTTGATGCTGGCATTGGCCGATGAAAAATTTAAGTCCATTTCTATGTCATCGCCAGGCATGGCCACATAGCCATCAAAGGCCAAGGGAAAGTCATTCACCCTGATCTCATTGTTTTTGAAGGTGAATTTGAAGCTGGGCATATTAATGTGCATGGTAATATCTGCATACAAGGTCTGGCCATTGAGGTATTTGGTGCCATCATAGGCTATCATTGATTTTTTTATGGTGGTCTTTGTGCTCAGGTCATAATCGTCAGAAGAGATGTCGCCGCTACCCGAGTGATCGAGGCCTGCCAATAGCATCGAAAAACCCATGCTTTTGTCCGTATAGCTCACCCTCCCGTTGCTTATCGACCAGCTATTGATGGACAAGTTGTAGTCAGACGATTCTTCCACAACGGTATCGGGTTCAGACTCTGTAACGATATTGTAATTGGCATCGCCATTTTCGAGTACAATCACGTTGATGTTTGGCCTGTCGAGGCTTATGGAGTTAATTTTATAATTGTCGCCAAAGAGGCTGAACAAGTCTATCGAAATATTGAAACTGCCCACACTCACCAGCGTATCCCCTTCGAACTGGCCTTTGCCCACCATGCCGAAGTCATCGATGGAAGCCGTAGGGTTTGGAAAGTTTTTGAATAAGGTCAGGTCAAATTTGGAAGGGTCGTAAAATACGTGAGCATCAATATTTTCATTCAGCGTTTTATGCACTAATTGCTGAATGTCGTCTTTGAATATGATAGGAACCAAAACGGCTGCCAATAATATCAGGGCAACTATAACAGTGAGTATGATGAGGAATTTTTTCATGTGAGATTGATTTAGAATAACAAAAATATAATTTAATGCCTCAATTTTTTGGTGTCCATGCATTAATTGAGCTCGATGTTGGATATTGGATCATTTTGTACCGGATTGTACCAGGTTTTTATTCAACCAGCTTAAAATGGAATGTATTTCAATCCTTTGGGATAACAGGTGACAGCGTCCGGGAGATGATAGTTGGTGAAAGATTGACCCTTGACCAAATCTAAAAACATTCAGAAAGGGAAATCTGGCCCTCGGGTAAGGCGAAAAGATCATTGGAAGTACAATCTGACCCTCGGGTAAGGCGAAAAGATCGTTGGAAGTGCAATCTGACCCTCGGGTAAGGCGAAAAGATCATTGGAAGTGCAATCTGGCTCTCGGGTAAGGCGAAAAGATCGTTGGACGGGCAATCTGACCCTCGGGTAGCACGTCAAAAGACAAAGGAAGTACAATCTGAGGCTTGTTTAGCACAAAAAACACCATGGGCGTACCACTGCGCCTTCGACATTGAGCATAATGAGGGTAGCGTTGCCTGGTGTCAGGGTAATGGAAAAAAAGGGAAATAGCAAAGGCAACAAGCATGCCTTGTCGCTGGGTGCGGCAGTCCTTTCGCTTGAAAATATGCTCCACTGCACCCCGGGAATTTGATAAAATGGAAATAAAAAGTGCTTTAAAGTATCCACCTTTATTATTTTTCAAATCAAAGTGAAACCTTATATTTGGTTGTAAGGCGGCTGAGCCGACTTTTTAGATTAATTCAGGTAAAAACCATTTCCATACAGCTTATGATGCACATTAAGAGAAATAAACCACCCATCAAAGGAAGACTCACCAAAAAGATGATAGAAGATACCCTGCTTACCGAAATAGCATGGGAAGCCTGCAACCAGGTAGGCGGTATCTACACCGTTTTGCGTAGTAAGGTACCCACGATCGTGGAAAAATTTGGAGGCAATTACTGCCTCATCGGCCCTTATGTTAGCACCAGCGTGAGTACTGAATTTGAAGAAATCAAGGAAATTGAAGGACCTTTTTCAAGAGCAGCCGCCAAAATGAGGGAAATGGGTTTCGATGCACGCTATGGCAAGTGGCTGGTGACCGGCCGACCCAAAATTGTGCTGCTCAACCCCAATAGCGTGATGGATAAACTCAGCGAGATAAAATATGGCCTTTGGGAGCACCATCACATCACCACCCCCGACGACCACCTCGTCAACCAGGTAGTCGCTTTTGGCTTTCTCACCCGCATTTTTATGGAAGTATTGGCCGGGAGGAAAACCAAGGATCAGAACATCATCGCTCACTTTCACGAATGGATGGCCGGCACGCCCATTCCCGATATCCGCAAGGCAAAATTGCCCATCAGCATCACTTTTACAACACATGCCACCATATTGGGTCGCTACCTGGCCATGAACGATCCGGAATTCTACAACCATCTTCCCTTTTTTGATTGGTTGCAGGAAGCACGAAATTTCAATATCGAATCGCAGGTGCTCATAGAGCGTGCCGCCGCCCATGGCGCTCATGTTTTTACCACGGTGAGCGAAGTTACGGCCATGGAATGCCAATACCTGCTAGGTCGCGAGCCCGATATTGTCACCCCAAACGGCATCAACATAGAGCGATTTCATGCCCTGCATGAGTTTCAAAATCTCCACGAAAAATACAAAGACCGCATCCATCAGTTTGTGATGGCGCACTTTTTTGGCAGCTATACCTTCGACTTGGACAAAACACTGTATTTCTTTACTTCCGGTCGCTTTGAGTTTAGAAACAAGGGTTTTGGCCTCACCCTGGAAGCACTCGCCAGGCTCAACTACATGATGCAAAAAGAGCATATCAACAAGACGGTAGTTATGTTTTTTATCACCAAACAGCCCTATCATTCGGTCAATCCTGATGTGCTTCAAAATAAAGCCATAATGGAAGAGCTTCGCAAGACCTGCCAGGCCATCGAAAGGCAGGTGGGAAGCCGCTTGTTTCATGCTGCTGCCAGTATCCCCGACAACAAGCTTACCTCACTGAGCGACTATGTCGATGACTACTGGAAGTTGCGCTTTCGCAGAACCCTGCAATCATGGAAATCTGACAGGCTACCCCCAGTGGTTACCCACAACCTGGTCAACGATACCGACGATCCGATACTGATGTTTTTGCGCAGTTCCAACCTGGTGAATAAAGAAAGCGACCGGGTCAAAATAGTCTATCACCCAGACTTTATCGTTCCTACCAACCCGCTATGGGGCATAGAATACGACCAGTTTACCAGGGGCTGCAACTTGGGGGTGTTCCCAAGCTACTACGAACCTTGGGGCTATACCCCCCTCGAGAGCATTGCCCGCGGGGTGCCGGCCGTTACCAGCAACTTGTCTGGCTTTGGCGACTTTGTGGTACATAACATTCCAAATCCCGAAGAAAAAGGCATAGTGGTGATCGACAAAGTCAAAAACACCTTCCATGAGTCGGCCCAACAACTGGCCAATGATATGCTGCGCTTTGTAAAGCAAAACCGACGAGAAAGGGCAGAGATGCGCAATAAATCAGAGGCTGCCTCTGTCAGCTTCGATTGGGACATCCTCACCAAATACTACGATAAGGCATATTTGCTTTCCATCCAGCGGGGAAGCTGAGGCTGTTAATTTCTGGTGATCGGGTGACAATGCCATCACCCGTTGAAAATGCCATAGCGGTAATGATATGCCACTATGGCATTTTTTTATTAATTCTCCGGAATATTCATGTCATTATTTCCGGAGTATAACATGTTTTTGGAATGGTAAAATAATTGAATGCCCTTGGGGGAATACAAAATTGATGACATATGAACTTTAATAATTATACCATAAAAAGTCAGGAGGCCATCCAAAAAGCAATAGAAATTGCGAATGGTCACCAACAACTCTCCATTGAGACGGCACACCTGATGAAAGCGCTGCTGTTGTCCGATGAGAATGTGATTTCCTTCATGCTCAAAAAGCTTGCGATCAACAGATTGCAGCTTGACGAAAAGCTGGACGAAATCATAGGTACCTATCCCAAAAGTTCCGGACAACAGCCCTATCTTTCCAACGATACCAATGCGGTGTTGCAAAAGGCAACCTCCTTTCTCAAAGAGTTTGGCGACGAATACATTGCTATTGAGCATCTGGTGTTGGCGCTGATCGCCGGATCGGACAAGACGGCCAGCCTGCTGAAAAGCCTGGGTTTCAACAAAAAGGACCTTACGGCCATCATTCATGAGTTGCGTGGTGGAGACAAAGTAAGTGACCAAAATGCCGAATCGAAGTACAGGTCGCTGGACAGGTATTCCAAAAACCTGAACAAAATGGCTGCTGAGGGCAAAATTGACCCTGTCATTGGTCGCGATGAGGAAATAAGGCGGGTACTGCAAATACTCAGCCGGCGCACCAAAAACAACCCCATATTGCTAGGAGAGCCGGGAGTAGGTAAAACGGCCATAGTGGAAGGAATGGCGCAGCGGATCATAGATGGCGATGTGCCGGAAAACCTGAAAAGCAAGACCATCATTTCCCTCGACATGGGATTGCTGATCGCCGGCGCCAAGTACAAGGGAGAATTTGAAGAAAGGCTCAAAGCGGTAATCAAAGAGGTGACCGATTCCAACGGGGAGATTATACTATTTATAGATGAAATCCATACCCTTATTGGTGCCGGCGCAGGTGGTGAGAGTGCCATGGATGCTGCCAATCTTTTGAAACCGGCCCTTTCGCGGGGTGAATTGCATGCCATCGGCGCTACCACGTTGCAGGAATACCAAAAGTATATTGAAAAAGATAAAGCGCTCGAAAGGCGTTTTCAGGGTGTCATGGTCGATGAACCTTCGATTCCCGATGCCATTTCGATACTTCGTGGTATCAAAGACAAGTATGAGCTGCACCATGGTGTGCGCATAAAAGACGATGCCGTCATTGCGGCGGTAGAGCTCTCGAGCCGATATATTTCTGATCGCTATCTGCCGGATAAGGCGATAGACTTGATGGATGAAGCTGCTTCGAAATTGCGCATAGAGATAGATTCGCTTCCCGAAGAGCTGGACGAACTACAACGCAAGATTATGCAGCTGGAAATAGAACGTGAGGCCATCAGACGCGAAAAGAATAAGGAGAAGGAAAATTTCTTGTCCAAGACCATCGCCGAGTTGTCTGATAAGCGAAATGAGTTGAAAGCCCAGTGGGAAAATGAGAAGAACATGATCCAGGGCATTCAGCACGAGAAGGAAAATATCGACAGGCTCAAGCTGGAAGCAGAGCGTGCCGAACGCGCTGGCGACTTTGGCAAGGTGGCTGAGATCAGATATGGCCTCATTCTCGAAAGCCAAAAAAAGCTGGAAACCCTCCAACAACAAATAAAGGAAATGCAAAACTCGGACACCCTGCTCAAAGAAGAAGTGGAAAGCGAAGACATTGCAGAAGTGGTGGCCAAATGGACAGGCATACCGGTTTCGAAGATGATTCAAACAGAAAAGGACAAGTTGATGCACCTGGAGGATGAACTTGCCAAACGGGTTGCCGGACAGCAGGAAGCCATAGAAGCCGTGGCCGATGCGGTACGTCGCAGCCGCGCGGGCTTACAGGATCCTAAGCGTCCGATCGGTTCATTTATTTTCTTTGGAACTACCGGAGTAGGCAAAACGGAATTGGCAAAAAGTCTGGCAGAATTCCTGTTCGACGACGAAAATAACATGGTGCGGATCGATATGTCGGAGTTTCAGGAGCGGCATGCCGTGTCCCGGTTGATCGGCGCCCCTCCGGGCTATGTGGGCTACGACGAAGGAGGACAACTTACTGAGGCCGTTCGCAGAAAACCGTATTCGGTGATCCTGCTCGACGAAATAGAAAAGGCACATCCGGATGTGTTCAATATTTTGTTGCAAGTACTGGATGATGGCCGACTCACGGACAACAAAGGACGCGTAGCCAATTTCAAAAACTCCATCATCATAATGACTACCAATATCGGCTCGCATTTGATTCAGGAGCGTTTTGCCGAAATGAATGAGTACAACCAGGCAGAAGTGATAGAAAACACCAGAAAGCAGGTTTTTGACTTATTGAAAAGATCTGTTCGCCCAGAGTTTCTCAATCGTGTCGATGAGATTATTATGTTCCAGCCACTGACCGAAAAGGATATCAGAAAGGTGGTGGAAATCCAGTTCCACATCATCCAGAAAAGGCTGGAAGAAAACCATATTAAGCTGGAGGCCGACGACAAAGTGCTCGACTATCTGGGCGAAATAGGCTTTGATCCTCAATTTGGAGCCCGGCCTCTGAAAAGGGTGATGCAAAAGCATATCCTTAATGAGCTCTCCAAAAAATCCTGGAGGGCATGATTTCACCAGACTCCATCGTCGGCCTGACCCTCAGTGAAAACAGGGAAATTGAGTTCATCAATCTCGATGAGGTAAAAATTTAAATTCAAAAGGACTACATAAGCAAAACAGCCATCTGGCCGACGGCTGTTTTTTTGTGCCTATAGTTGGAGATAAATACCTACATTTGGATGTAATTCAAATGAAAGTGAAGGGATAATGCAGATCAGGGTCGGGGTTTTTACTCTTTTTTTTTATTTGTTCACAGGGTTGCTCACAGTGCCATTATCAGCACAAAGTGACAGCACCAGCAGCCACATGCTAAAGTTTTCTATCTATCCTGTACTGGGTTATCAGCCCGAAACCAGCATGATGTTTGGTGCGATCGGCTTTATAGTCTTTAGCAAATCGGGCAGCGAGCAAAGCGATCATTTTCGCCCTTCTAATATTTCCCCTTATTTTTTATACACCCTCAACAATCAGATGCTCTTCGCCATAGATGTGGAGCTGTATCTCAATAATGACTACAACCTTCAGTTCAAACCCCGGCTATACAATTACCCCGACTTCTTCTTTGGGATCGGCAATGGCAATGAACCGGAAGATGAAGAAATATATACCAATGTCTTCCAGCAGGTGGAAGGTACGTTTATGAAATTCACAGACGAAGAATGGTCGCTGGGAATCCGTTTCGATATCCAGCACAATACCTTGAGGGATTTCAGCGAAAACGGACAATTGATCAGCAGCGGGCTCCCCGGTCTGCGCGGAGGATTTAATGTAGGTATAGGGCCGGCAGCACAGTACGACAGCAGAGACAATATTTTGTACCCGGGCAAAGGAGCATATCTCCGCTCAGAGGTCAATTTTTATTCAGATGCCCTGGGAGGTGATTTTAACTATACGCTGTTTAAGATCGATCTCAGGAAATATTTCTCTATTAAGAATAGCAAAATATACTGGCATTCCAGGGGGTGGGCAATTTTATCAGCGGGGCGGAAGTGCCTTTTTACAAATTGCAAAAATCGGTGGCGATATCAGGCTCCGGGGAATTGCCAATGAAAACCTGTACATGGACAAACAGTCATTTTGGATGCAGGCAGAATTTCGCCGCGATTTGTTTTGGCGATTTGGTGGCGTTGCCTTCGCGGGAATTGGAGATGTAGCACCCGAAATCGACCAGTTCGTTTTCGATGAAATGAAGTATGTAGTTGGCCTGGGGGGAAGATTCCAGGCATTGAAAGATGAAAAACTCAATGCCCGCCTCGACGTAGGTTTTGGCCGGGGAGGCCAACATGCAGTGTATTTATCAATCAAGGAGGCATTTTGATAGCAGTGCTACCAAAATCCCTAAGATTATTCACCCTGTCACCTTGCCGGCGTATCTGAAAAACATCAAAAACCCCTGACAAAACGTGCTATTATCCGTATTTCCATTAATTTGCCTGAACAATTCTTTCACTCAAAAATCACAAATCTATGTGCAAACGCTGTAAATGGGTAGAAAACCAGTTTCCGGAATACATCAAATACCACGATGAAGAATGGGGTGTGCCGGTGCATGATGATAAAAAACACTTTGAATTTCTGATCCTCGAAGGTGCACAAGCAGGACTAAGTTGGAGCACCATCTTAAAAAGAAGAGAAGGGTACAGGCAGGCATTCGCCGATTTCAATGTAGATGAAGTTGCGGCATTTGACACACGGATATTAGATGCATTGTTGCTCGATGGGGGCATTATTCGCAACAGGCTTAAAATTTTTGCCGCTGCGTCCAATGCCAGGGCATTTCAAAAGGTACAACAAGACTTTGGCAGTTTCGACCATTATATCTGGGGTTTTGTACAGCATAAGCCGGTGGTGAATGCCTGGCAGTCATTTTCCGAAGTTCCGGCCACAAGTCCGGCTTCTGATGCTTTAAGCAAAGATTTGAAGAAACGGGGATTTAAATTTGTCGGCAGCACCATTATGTATGCGCATATGCAAGCTTGTGGGCTGGTCAACGACCACACCAGCGATTGCTTCCGGTTTCAGGAGATTGTAGCAATGTATTGAAAGAGCCAGACCAATAAGCGAATGAGCCGGTTACCAGTCAGCCTATTCTATGGACTGCACCACCTCTTTTTTATCGATGACTATACTCCACATGCCCCGAAGGTCGCCCAAGCTGTAGCCCGTCGCTTCGTCATCAGGGTATTTAGTTTTAATAAATTCAAGGGTTTCTTCCTTCAATCCATTGTGCAGGGTGCCGTGGCAGGTGAGGCACAGGGCATTGTCAATAAGAATTGGTTTGGTAAACAAATATCTGTGTTCATCCAGAGCTTGCACATTGGCCTTTAGTGCTATGGAATCTTTCCATTGATAGGAATAAGCTTCCAATAATTGACTTTCGATATCATTTGGCCTGTCCGCAGGATTTCGTGCTTTTGTGCTCACCCGGCTTATGTTCGCGTGGTATTTATGGCTCAGCGAATCCACCAGGGGCATAGCTTGCAGGTTGCAAAAGGCGATGGCATGCTCTACTCCGCCCCGGGCGATGGCATTTTGTAAGTTTTTGCCCAAGGTACTTTTAGCGGACATCGCTATTTCCTCGCCTATTGCATATACTTTGTCGATGATTTCGGCTTCACTTACCTTCTTGATTTCCCTATTTTCAATTTCTTCACGTACAGCGTCACTATCTACTTTTTTTCAGATGTACATGCCCACGGTAAGAGCAGAGCGGCAAATATAGCGAGGTAAGGCCTGTTCATGGTGATCAACTCAGTTTGCTGATATTTTTGCCATAGAGCACATACATCAGGTCGTTGTTAATGGAGTCTTGAATTTGACCTGCCGAGGCGAGCAATTCTATTTGGTTTCCACTCCTGTCTTTCATCATAAGCACGCCATTCCAAAAGGTATCGGTGGTGGCCTGTTCTTTGATTTCGCTCAAGTCGGCACTCGACACCATCAGGTCTTTAAACAATTTGCCTTCGAGTTCGCTTGGAGAATACTTAAATACTGTTTTGCAAACGTCATTGGCCGTACGCACCACAAAGTTCTTGTTGAGTTCAAACAATACGGTATCGCTCAAAACGATACGTTCACGCGATTCGCGATCTAGCTGGTCACGTTGTATTTTTTCCTGAGTGGCTTGGAGTTCTTCCATGTTTTGCCTCATTTCCTCTTCCTGGGCACGCATCTGCTCGGTCATCATGGTCGATTCTTCCAGCAATTTAGAGGTGCGTTCATTTACTTTTACAGAAGAGATGGTCGAAGCGATGTTTTCTGCAATGCGCTCCACAAATTCTATTTCGTACTCATCGTATTCTTTGAATGAGGCCATTTCTATTACCCCATGAATTTCATCGTTAAGTTTCAGTGGTACAATGAGCACGCTTCGAGGATTTGCCTGACCAAGACCGGAAGTGATGGATACATAGTCATTTGGCACTTCGGTGAGGTAGATTACATCACCTTCTATCCATGCCTGACCCGACAGGCCTTCTCCTTTGTAAATTTTCTTTTCTAGAAATTTCTTCTTGTCCCAGGCATAGCACGCTGCCAATTCCATGTACTCTCCATCTGCAGCGGCATTGTTGGCTTCGATAATAAACAATGCACCCTGGTTGGCGCCGATGTATTTTACCAGGTTGGAAATGATCTCATCGGCAAGTTTCTCAAAGTTGTCGTTGTAGCTGCGCAGTATGTCTCCAAACTTGGCCAATCCGCTTGTAGCCCAGTTTCGTTTTTTATCTTCTTCGGCAACTTTTTTCAGGTTGGAGCGCATTTCAAGTAGCGCATTGCCAAGCATGTCGCTCTCGCTTAAAGGCTTAAATTCACTATCATACTTACCATCGCCGATATTTTCGGCAAATACCGTGATTTTACCAAAGCCCTCAGCCATAGAAGATAGCGAGTTGGCCATATCACCAATTTCATCATTGGATACCTGGCTTTTGTCAATTTTTACCAGATCGCCCTGTCCCAGCCTGTCGATCACTGCCCTGAGGTAATTGATGGGCTTGGTGATGGTTGAAGAAATAGAAAATGCGAGGATAATGCCAACGATGAGCAAAATGACACCCAGTATAGAGGTGGTATTGATCAATTGCTTGAAGTTGGCCATGAGCCCGGCGTCGGTTTCGGCTTTTTGCGTGTTGAGATAATCGTTGATGGTTTCCAGATAGACAATGAGGTCGGCAGACCGGGGCAACACTTCACTTTCAATGGCCTCTTCGGCCATAAATTTCTTTATGGGGTCTTCATAGTCTTCGAAAGCATCCAGTTCGGTCATAATTCCCTGTTCGATTTCGAGCAATTCTTCAAACAAAATAAAGGCGGAATCCGGCTTCAACACCCCTTCGCCATAGCTTATGTCTGATGAATATTGCAGGATTCGATTTTTTACCTCCAGGTATTCATGGTCATGAATGGCCCTCAAAGCTGCCTTGTCGTCTTCGTTGGTCTGAAGATATACCCAGTTGGTGATGAGCATTTTGGATCGGGTTACCAAAAAATGAAATCATTTACAGCTTCGGTGATCGGATTGATCACTTCCTGAGATTGCTTGATAATGGCATTTCCCTTGTAAATGGTAAAAACACTATAGGCAGCATTGGCACTGAAAATGATGATCAAAGCTAAAAACCCCCAGATTATTTTTCGCCTGATAGTAAATCGTATTCCCTTCATCGGTTAGAAAATTGTTGAATAAAATTATTTGCTAGTTAATCAAAATCAAAAAATGTGGTCAGTCGTTCGGATAATTCTTTCCAAGGTATAAAAAACAATCAATTAAATGGATATTTGACTTTATACCTTGTGTAATAAATACTTATTCACCTCAATAAAACTTATCGCAGCCATATTTTTTCGTACAAAATGCCCAAAAATCTTCAATCATCAATCCGGATGCAAAACAAATTTGAGCTTTCACCAACTTATTTCACTTCCCCGCAGTGCCAGTTCTAATGTTGGTAAAGGTCATACTACACACGTGCACGTATGCCGGCAAACACTTGTATGCACTGGCCAGGTCGGACACAGGAATTGGCCAGGTCAAAAACACAGGGGCAAAAGTAAAAATAAATTGCATTCAGGCCACCTACCTCAAGTGCCCTTCATCGTCGTGCGGATCATAAAAATGCCCATGGTCAGGCTCATACCCAGGCAAAATGGTTCCTGCTATGCCAACTCAGGGCATTTGTCATCTAACCTTACATTTTATCAAAATATTACACATATTATTTTTCTTTTATATTTAAACGATCATAAAATATTAACTTTGCGGCTTCAAATGACATGCTATGATCAATAAATTAGAAGCCATCAAAGAACGATTTGAGGAAGTGGGGCAGCTGATAGTGCAGCCGGATGCCATGGCTGATATGAAACAATTTTCGAAACTTAGCAAAGAATATCGGGACCTCGAAAAAATCGTCGAACAATACCATCAATACAAAAAAATTCTGGATGGATTGAAAAGTGCTAAAAATATTTTGGAAACAGAAAAGGATCCGGAATTTCGTGAATTAGCCAAAGACGAGCTCGAAGAATTGCAACCGCAAAAGGAGGCAATGGAAAGTAAGCTAAAGCAGTTGCTGATCCCCAAAGACCCCAATGACAGCAAAGACGTAATCCTGGAAATACGCGCCGGAACCGGTGGAGACGAAGCAGCAATATTTGCCGGAGACTTGCTAAGGATGTATCAGAAATTTTGCGAAAAGCAGGGATGGAAAATATCGCTGTCTGACTACGTAGAGGGTACCTCCGGAGGATACAGCAGGCTGGTGGCCAACGTGTCGGGCAATGATGTGTACGGCATGCTCAAATTCGAAAGCGGTGTGCACCGTGTGCAGCGTGTACCTGCCACAGAAACTCAGGGACGCGTGCATACCTCTGCTGCCAGTGTAGCTGTGCTACCGGAAATGGACGACGTAGAAGTGGATATAGATTTGAATGATGTGCGGCGGGATGAATTTTGCTCTTCAGGCCCGGGTGGACAATCGGTCAATACCACTTATTCGGCGATAAGGTTAACGCACATTCCTTCGGGCATAGTGGTGCAATGTCAGGATCAGAAATCGAAACTGAAAAACTACGATAAGGCACTCAAAGAACTTAAATCCAGGCTGTATGCTATAGAAGTGCAGCGCCAGCAGGACGAAATTGGCGCTGAGCGCAAATCGATGATTGGCAGTGGCGACCGATCAGATAAAATACGTACCTACAACTATCCCCAGGGCAGGGTCACCGATCATCGCATAGGGTATTCGCAGCATAACCTGCCCCATGTCATGGATGGAAATATTATTGATTTTATAGAAAAGCTGCGTATCGCCGAGAACACCGACAAACTCAAAGCCGGTCAGCCAGGTTGATGCCAAGCAAAAACCATATTGGGCACTTTCCTCTTTTGATCGTATTATTTATGGTCAGTGCCGGCATGTTTCAGTGCCGACCAGAGGATGAACTCTTCGATTTTGATTTTACAGGCGGGTTGGAGTTTTCTACAGATACGGTGCTTTTCGACACGATATTTACCGGGGTTGGCAGCATTACCAAAAGGTTTAAAATCTATAACCGTCACGCAAAGGCATTGCGGATCGACAGAGTGCAGCTTGCAGGTGGAGCCGGATCACCTTACAAAATCTATGTGAGCGGGCAGGAAAATACAGACTATCATGATCTGGAGATTTTGGGCAAAGATTCTATGCTGGTGTTGATAGAGGCATTCATCGATCCTAAAGATGAAAACATGCCTTATCTGGTGGCTGATTCGATGATTTTTGAAACCAACGGCAAGTCGCAACAGGTAAAACTGGTCGCCTGGGGGCAGGATGCCAACTACCTGGGCAATGAGGTACTGGATTGTGATATTACCTGGACCAAAGAAAGGCCATACGTCATCTACGGCTCCATCGTCATCGATAGCCTTTGTCAATTGACCGTTCAAAAAGGAACGAAAATATTTTGCGCTAAAGGGGCCTTCATTTACGCTAAAGGAAATATCGTAGCTCAAGGGACTGCCGAAGAACGCATCGTATTCCGCAATGAGCGGCTTGATCCTGCGTTTGAAAATATCCCCGGACAATGGGGCGGAATCTTTCTGCTGCCGGGCAGCCATGGCAATTGGATGGAATTCACCAATATACGAAATGCCCAATATGGTATCAGGCTTGGCTCTCCCGATCAGGACACCATCCCCGATATTGTGATGATAAATATGATCATAGAAAATATGAGCAACGCAGGCATTTTGGCTTTTACATCCGATCTATACGCCGAAAATGTACTCGTCAACAATTGTATTGAGTTCAATTGTGGCAATATTGCGGGTGGCAACTACAGCTACCGGCACTGTACCTTTGGCAACTATCAATTTGATTTTAACCGGCAGAACCCATCATTTTATATCTCTGATAATATATTGCTGAATGATAATAGCACCATTGTAGAAGACATCTCTGTTGAAATCAGCAATTGCATTGTCGAGGGCAACCTGAAGGATGAACTGCTTATCGACCTGGGGGGTGGTGCGGACTATTCATTCGCGTTTACGCATAGCATGTTCAGATCTACCATCGAAGGACTGGATACGCTGGGAAACATACTGAATCAAGACCCGGCGTTTATTGACCCTGCCAGGCACAATTTCCGGCTCGACACCTTGTCACCTGCCAAAGATCGCGGCGTGTTTATTGGGGTGCTCACCGACCTCGACAATAAGACCCGTGATGCTATGCCCGATATGGGGGCTTATGAAAGAATAGAAAAGTAGCTGCCTGTTGCTAAATCACCGTATCGACCTAAAATTTAGTATTCGCATTATGGGATGGTTCTTTGGGCAACTCCTTTGTCCGTGATTTTTACCGGGTTAATTTTGCCATCCTCATCAAAAGTCATGCGATCTATACAGGTGACACGGTGGTTGGCATTGGTAGTATTGAGTGGCCTGCGATGGTAAACAATGTACCATTCGTCGGTACCGGGCAGGTGTATAAGCGAATGGTGACCCGAACCGGTGGCTACTTCGGGGTCTTGCTTCAATACCTTTTCGATACGGTCAAAGGGTCCTAGTGGCGAATCAGCCATGCCATAGGCCACACTATAGTTCGGCCCTCCCCAGCCACCTTCTGACCACATCATATAGTATTTTCCGTTACGCTTAAAAACAAATGGACCTTCCGTATAGTTTTCGGGCGTTATTTCTTTGTACAACTCACCGTCGTCATGAGGCCGCAGTCCCAGGAGGTCGTCGGTTAGTTTCACCACATTGCAGTGTCCCCAGCCGCCATAGTACATATAGATTTGCCCGTCATCGTCTCTAAAGACAAACTGGTCGATAGGCTGGGCGCCATGGTGGAACTGGTTGATCAGCGGCTTACCAAGAGCATCTACATAAGGCCCGGCAGGCCGATCGGCCACAGCCACACCTATTCCTCCGGGTTCATTGTCGCTTTGAATGTCGTTGGCTCCAAAAAACAAATAGTACTTGTCGTTGGCTTTGATGATGGATGGAGCCCATAGCGAATAAGCCGCCCAGTCTACATTTTTGATGTCGAGCACATGCGAATGCTTAGTCCAGTTTACCAGGTCTTTGGAAGAAAAAGCATCAAAAAAGGTTTGCTTCAGGTATTGCTGATTGATGGTGTTTTTTTGAAGAGCTCGCTGTTCATCGGTGATTTCTGCGGAAATATCCGGTTCGCCATAGTGATCGGAATAAGTGGGGAAAATCCAATACTCATCATCGAAAATAATGGCTTCCGGGTCGGCATACCACCCTGGAAATACCGGGTTGCCGGAAAATATGGTATCTTCAGGCACCGCTTCGGTGGTCTTGGGTTTTTGGCTGCAGGAAGATAGTATTGCCAGAGCCACAGTGATGACCGCGAATTTTTGCATAATTGTTTTTTTCCTAAAAATAGGAATTTCAGACATTGAAGCAGCGAATTTTAATACGATTAAAACTTCATTTAAATAATAAAACAAGAAACAGGATTTGGCACGTGTTTCTACTTCCCTACCGGCACTTTTTTTAAAAAGATGTTCAACATCCTTATTGGCGAATACTATGACGGAACCAAATTTCGGAATATGAAGCTTTAGGTTATTTCCTCAGAGACAATGATGAACTAAAAAAATGATTTTTGAAGGATTTTCCCAAATTCCCTTTTCATTTCCCCAGCCTGATTTTACTTTTCGTTAAATTTACTTTTTACCCTTTTCGACAACATATTCCTATGAAAGCTTATTTGCCCTACTTTCCGATTGTATTTTTTATATTTTTTAGTTGTAATCAAAAAAATCAGCAAAAACCCAACATCCTGTTGATCATGGCCGACGACTTGGGTTGGTCAGATATTGGCTGCTATGGCAGCGAAGTGTCCACGCCAAATCTGGATCGGCTGGCCTCCAATGGCATACGCTTTACCCAAATGCACAATACTTCCAAGTGTTTTCCATCGCGAGCCACGTTGCTAACAGGCATTTATGCACAACAAAATGGATATGCTCTAGGCTACAACCAACCGTTAAAGAACGCTGTGACCCTGGGCGAAGTGCTGCAAAGCGCGGGTTACCGAACTTTATGGTCGGGCAAACATCATGGAGTAGAAACGCCGGTCGACCGGGGATTTGACCACTACTACGGACTTCGCGAAGGCGCCAGCAACCACTTTAATCCTGGTCCGCAGCGCGAAGGCGAAGTAGTACCGGCGCAAAAAAGGCCAGATCGCCCATTCTTTATCGACCACCAGCTATTCCAGCCGTATTCACCGCCCAAAGATTTTTATACCACGGATTATTTTACAAAGTATGCACTGGAATGGCTCGATAAGTACAAAGAAGATGATAAACCATTCTTTCTATACATGGCTTATACCGCCCCTCACGATCCGCTCATGGCCTGGCCTGCGGATATCGATAAGTACAAAGGAGTTTACGACGAGGGTTATACGGCCATCAGAGCCAGACGATACGCGAAACAAAAAGAGCTAGGATTGACCAATGACAGCTATATTTTATCAGAAGAAAGCTACGACCCATGGGATTTGATGAGCGATTCGCTCAAAAGGGTAGAAAGCCTGAAAATGACTGTGTATGCTGCTATGATAGACCGGATGGATCAGAAAATTGGCGAGATACTGGACAAAATCGAGGCGATGGGCAAGCTGGAAAATACACTGGTGCTCTTCGTGTCAGATAATGGCAGCTCAGCAGAGGTGGTAAACATAGCAGGAGACGGCCAAATCGGCACCCTGGGGCAGTGGACTTCGCTCGGAAAAAACTGGGCCAATGTCAGCAATACTCCATTCCGCTATTATAAAAACTATTCTTTCGAAGGGGGCATTTGCACCCCCATGATCGCCTATTGGCCAACTGGCATTGGAGCCAAAAATGCCATCAGTCGATTTCCTGCCCATTTTATCGATATCATGCCGACCCTGGCCGAAATCGCTGGGGCAGATTATCCATCGACTCACCTGGGTCAAAAGATAGTACCGATGCAAGGCATGAGTCTGCTGCCTATCTTGAAAGGGGAGAAGCTCGAAAGAGAAAAGCCACTCTATTGGCAGTGGCAAAAAGGCAAGGCAGTTCGCGATGGAAAATGGAAAATAGTGGCTCATGGCGAACATGCTGAATGGGAATTGTACAACATGGACAATGATGCTACCGAAACTGAAAACCTGGCGTCAAGCCATCCCGAAATAGTGCTGAAAATGAATGAGCTGTTTGTACAGTGGGAAAAGGAAAATGAGCAATGGAACTAATCCAGGGCAGGCTGATCCTCAGACCCATCAGGTATGACGACAAGGAAAGCTTGGCCAAATTGGCCAACAACAAAAAAATCTGGCTGTCGCTTCGCGATACCTTTCCCTTGCCGTATCGCATTGCCGATGCCGAAAATTTTATAGAAATGACTAAGAATTTCGGCTCTTGGCGTGTGTTTGCCATTACCTATGACTATGAATTTTGTGGTGTTATTAGCCTCATTTTGCAACATGATGTCTATTGCAAAAGTGCCGAAATTGGATATTGGCTTGGCGAATCATATTGGAACAAGGGCATAGCGAGCACCGCAGTAAGCCTGCTCACCACATATGGCTTTGAAGACCTGGCATTGGAACGAATATTTGCCGCTGTCTTTTCGGGAAATCAAGCTTCGATACGTGTGTTGGAAAAGTGCGCTTTTCGTCAGGAAGGCTTGTTCAGAAAAGCTGTTTTCAAAAACAATGTATTATTGGATGAGCTCAGGTTTGCCAGGTTAAAAGGAGAATGAATGCAGCCTTGGACTGCTTGACCATAAAAGGGCTAAAAGGGCTACCATTACTTTAATTTGGCTCTGGTAAAAATTGGTAAAGAAAATAATACCTTACTTTTTATTTTTGTACATCATTTTTTGAATCGGGATTTATGCTATTATCGAGCTATACTACCAATAAAATAGAAGCAGGATGTGATGAAGTGGGGCGGGGGTGTCTGGCCGGTCCTGTGGTGGCGGCTGCGGTGATATTGCCTTACGGTTACTCCCATCACTTATTAAACGACTCAAAGCAACTTAATAAAAGGAAAAGGGATGGTGTGAAAAATGATATTCTTAATGATGCCATAGCCTGGGCCATTGCCGAAATCAGTCATGCGGAGGTGGATAAAATCAACGTGCTGCAGGCGTCATTCCTGGGTATGCACCGTGCCCTCGACCAACTAACGGTAGTGCCTGAGCTGATATTAGTAGATGGAAACAGATTTAAAAATTACCGATCCATTCCGCATCAGTGCATTGTGAAAGGAGACGGCAAGTATATGAGCATTGCAGCCGCCTCAGTATTGGCAAAAATTTATAGAGATGAATTGATGGAAAAATTATCCTTTTCCCATCCGGAGTACAGATGGGAAAAGAATGTGGGCTACCCAACCCTGGAGCACCGGGCAGCAATCATAAAATACGGCATTACGCCATACCATCGCAGGTCGTTTAGGCTGCTGCCCGACCAGCTAAGCCTCTTCTGATGCTACGGGGCTTTTTGCGGCTTTGACCACTACCGGATTAATTTTCTCTTTAATTTTCTTCTCTAATTCCTCCATCAATTCGGGATTGTCTTCTATCAGTACTTTTACGGTGTCTCTGCCCTGGCCGAGTTTGTTGCCATCGTAAGAAAACCATGAACCCGACTTCTGTATGATTTCCAGTTCCACGCCTATATCTAGTATTTCACCGCTTTTGGAAATACCCAAGCCATACATAATGTCAAACTCAACCACTTTAAAGGGTGGAGCCACCTTGTTTTTTACAACTTTCACCCTGGTCCTGTTGCCCAGGATGTTATCCGAACTCTCTTTGATTTGCCCGATCCGGCGAATATCCAACCTGACCGAAGCGTAAAATTTGAGGGCATTTCCACCGGTCGTGGTCTCGGGATTGCCAAACATCACGCCTATTTTTTCCCTCAATTGGTTAATGAATATACATGAGCAACCCGTCTTGTTGATGGTACCTGTCAGCTTTCTGAGCGCCTGTGACATCAGTCTGGCCTGGAGGCCCATTTTGCTGTCGCCCATTTCCCCTTCCAATTCTGCCTTGGGCACCAAAGCAGCTACAGAGTCGATCACTATGATGTCGATAGCGCCTGAGCGGATCAGATGTTCGGCTATTTCCAGCGCCTGCTCACCATTGTCGGGTTGAGATATCAACAGATTTTCTATATCTATGCCCAATTTCTCTGCGTAGGTTTTGTCAAAGGCATGCTCAGCATCTATGAAGGCTGCCAGGCCTCCTTTTTTTTGTGCTTCGGCAATGCAGTGCATGGCCAGTGTGGTTTTACCGCTCGATTCCGGGCCGTACACTTCTATCACCCTGCCACGGGGTATGCCGCCGATGCCAAGTGCTATATCGAGCCCCAGCGAACCTGTGGAAATGGCTGGTACATCGATGACACGTTCATCGCTGAGTTTCATCACGGTTCCTTTTCCATATGTTTTGTCAAGCTTATCCAGCGTAAGCTGTAGGGCTTTTAGTTTTTCTTTATTGTCGCTCATTTAAAGGTATTTTTTATATTTACGGGATGTGAAAATAAGACTTCGTCGGTCAATATCAAAGAGGGTGATTTAAGAAATCGGAAATGGCCTGCCTGCCGGGTTTAACATCGTACAAACATGTTGTTCAAGATAAAGGCCTTATGGAAAAACTTCTTAATCATTAAATTTTCCCGTTTTCAAGCTCAACCCATCCTGCGAAATGTTCAGGAAAAGCAAGAGACGTAAATTGAACGATCACAATCAAAAAAAATGCCCATGCTTAAAAAACTTTTTTTAGCGCTAACCTTCATTTTTATAGCTTTTGTTGCTTTCAACTATGAACTGGTGCTATATGGTTTGGGTCAGGCTCGCGGGCAAATGCACATTTTGATGAATACGCGTACAATAGCCGAAACGCTGGCAGACCCCAACTTCCCCGACTCGCTCAAAACAAACCTGAGGCTGGTAACAGAAATAAAAAACTTTGCCTTTGACTCACTGGGCATCAGGTATTCCACAAACTATTCAAACGTTTATGACCAGCAAGGTAAAGAGCTCATGTTTGTCGTCACAGCCTGCGAGCCGTTTATGCTGGCTGCAAAAGAATGGCATTTCCCCTTGCTGGGCACCTTTTCGTATAAGGGCTTTTTTGATCAGGAAAAGGCCATTGAACTGGCAAAAGCTTTGAAAAATAAAGGGTTGGACACCAATGTCAGAACTGCCGGCGGCTGGTCTACTCTTGGCTGGTTCGAAGATCCCATATTATCCAACATGCTTGACGATACCGAAGCAGGATTTGCCGAACTCATCATACATGAGCTTACCCATGGTACACTATTTGTAAAAGATAGCGTTAGATTTAATGAAAACCTTGCCACTTTTGTTGGCGTGAAAGGCACAGAGAGATATCTTGAAGCTAAATATGGGAAAGATAATAATGAAGTAAATCAATATAGGCAGCAATGGAAAGACCGCAACAAACTGACAGAACACATATTGCATGGTGCACAATATTTAGATAGTTTGTATCAAAATATGGATCAGCATTTGCCTTACGAAGAAAAAATGGAAATGAAGAACACCGCTATCAGCTTAATAATCAACAACATTGATACCTTGTCTTTGAGTGACAAGCAAAAGTATCTGGATTTTTACAGCAAGCATAAGCCAAACAATACTTTATTCATGTCGTATTTGAGGTATAGAGGCGAATTTGCCTTGCTGGAAAAGCAGCTTGAGAAAAATTATAATGCAGACATAAAAGAAATGCTGGAAGATTATAAACATACATACGCATCGCTTTAAGCTTCACAAAAAATGACATCACATCATCCAGGTTTCTTTATAAAAATTTGCAAATGGGCTCTTTTAGTAATTATGCCTGTTTTTTTTGCCTTTGACAGCAAAGTCGCTCCATATCGTATCGTACATCAACAGTCGGTAAAGCAAGGGGAACAAATAGAATACCGGGTACACTATGGTTTTATCAATGCAGGAGAGGCGATTTTAAAAACCGATAAAAAACTACATCGCAAAAATAAAAGACCCTGCTACAAAATAGATATTTATGGCAAAACCACCGGTCTTTTCGATATGGTCACCACCGTGCGCGACAATTGGGGTACCTATCTGGACACTGCTGCATTTGTTCCCCACATGTTTTATCAGAGCATCAAAGAGGGCAACTATATGAAAAAGGAGGTCATTGAATTTGACCAGATCAATCATGTAGCAATGGTAAACAGAATCAACAAAAAGGATAGCACACTCATCAAAAAGGACCGATTCAATATTCCGGCCAACGTACAGGATATCGTTAGTGGCTATTATTACATGCGCACATTTGACTACGACACTATGAAAAACAATCAAATATTCACAATTAGTGGCTTTTTTGATGATACCACTTATCATGTGAAAGTAAAATTTTTGGGGAGGGAAAAGCTCAAAACCAAAGTGGGCACCTATAAAACCTTTATCATTTCGCCTATCATGCCCAAAACTCGTTTTTCAGAGGTTCCGATCCGATTAAGGCGTGGATTTCCGATGACAAAAGACGAATACCCCTTAAGGTAAAAGCGGAACTTTTGATCGGTTCATTGGAAATAGATATAAAGTCCTATTCTGATTAATTCAATTATTACTCATAAATTAAGGTATTGTTATGATATTTATGCAAACCCTTTTTAATGTTTAGATATAAAACTTAGTTCTTAATTTCGCATGGGTTAAGTATATTAAAACGTACAACACATCATTTTGAAATGAGTAATAATACAAGCAAAAAAATCTTGGTAGTCGATGACGAGGTGGATATACTCGAATTGCTCAAATACAATCTAAAAAAAGAAGGCTACCTGGTAAAAACGGTGACCAATGGAATAGATGCAGTAGAAACCGCCAAGGATTTAGTCCGGACCTGGTGCTGTTGGACATTATGATGCCGCATCAAGACGGCGTAGAAACATGCCGGCAGATACGTGAATTGCCTCAGATGGAAAATGCGTTTATCATCTTTCTCACGGCCAGATCCGAAGAGTATTCAGAAGTGGCCGCCTTTGATATCGGAGCAGATGACTACATCACCAAGCCGATAAAACCCCGCGCACTCATGAGCAGGATTGGCGCCATGTTTAGAAGGGGCGAAGTAAAAAATAGTGATAACAATATGATTGCAATGGGCGATCTTACCATAGATAAGACCAGTTACACCATATTGGTAAAAGACAAAAAAATCACCCTTCCAAAAAAAGAATTTCAACTTCTATACTTTTTGGCTCAAAATCCTGACAAGGTGTTTAGCCGCGACGACCTCCTGCAAAATATCTGGGGCACCGATGTATATGTACTCGCACGCACGGTAGATGTTCATATAAGAAAAGTCAGGGAAAAAATCGGAGAAGGATTTATCAGAACAGTAAAAGGTGTAGGCTATAAATTTGAAATGAATTAAATTGCCGCATGCTTTCAAGTTCGAGAAGTGTGGCGCTGCTCATAGCCGCATCGGTTTCTATCATCACTACTTCTTTTTTGTCCCTGGTCAATGGCGTGCCCATTGGCGGGCTTGTGGTGGTACTTGTACTGGCATTTTCATCCACCTATATTCTTACCTACTTCACGGTCGATGTATTTATTTTTGGCCAGATAGAAAAAATCAATGAGCGGCTCACCAAGCTCAAAGGAAAGGACTTTTCCTTTATCGAAGATGGCAACAAGCAGATAAAGGTAAACCCGCTCATTAGAATAAATCAGGAAATACTTACCTATGCCGAGGCCAAACAAAGCGAAATAGATCAACTCAAAAAAGCCGAAAGCTTTCGACGCGAGTTTATTGCAGATGTCTCTCATGAATTGAAAACACCAATATTTGCTGCCCAGGGATTTGTGCATACCCTCCTCGATGGGGCGGTAAAAGATAAAAATGTGAGGAACAAGTTTTTGAAAAAAGCAGCCAAAAGCCTCGATGGCCTCGACAGGCTCGTTCAGGATCTGCTTACCATTCGCAGGTTGAAACCGGCGTGATAAAAATGGAGATGGAAAACTTCAACATCAATGTGCTTATTCAGGAAGTATTTGATCAATTTGACAGCAAAGCAGAAAAGAAGGATATTGAGCTGAAATTTGCAGATGATTGCCCGGCCGATTTATATGTCTATGCCGATCGGCACAAGATTTTTCAGGTTGTGCTCAACCTGGTGTCTAACTCCATCAAATATCGTAAAGATATCCATACCTTTATCATAGCCAATCTGGTAGAAGAAGAAAAGAATGTGGAAATCACTATCAGAGACAATGGCATCGGAATACCCGAAGAGCATATCCACAGGATTTTTGAGCGATTTTACAGAATCGATAAAAGCAGATCCCGCGAAAAGGGGGGTACCGGTCTGGGCTTGTCCATTGTTAAACACATTCTTGAGGCGCACCATAGCCACATCACCGTCAAGAGCAAACTGCATGAAGGGGCCCAGTTTAAATTTAAATTGAAAAAAGGCCAGGCCTACAACTGGGTCAAGGACTGATCAGTTGGTTCTGCAGCAATCATTTTTTTTTGCAGCAATGCAAAAAGACGGAGACTGTTAAAAGCAGTTTGAAAACCCATACTTTACGGCAAATCTATAAACGCAGCCGGCAAAGGGCATAGCCACCAAGCAAATACTAAAAATGAAATACCAGTGGACTCAGTCCTTAGACCATAGTACCTTAACCCATAGGCATGGCTTGCTTCACGCCAAACAGGCAGATACAGCATGCACCAGGCTGCTTCTTTGTAACCTTTGCCGGCATACGTCGTATTGGTGTTTATGTGGAAAAAAGGTATGCTAATAGGATTGGTTTGCATCGCAAATCTGGAGCTCATCGCTCAGTTTAACAATTCGTATACCGTGTCCGACAATCAGGAATTTGATAAAATAAAATTTTCACTGAACGCAACCAACGGACAGTGCTTCATAGAAGCAGGTGACGAAAGTGGTATTTTAAATATTCATAGCAATTCACCCACCGAAGCTCAACCGCTGTTTAAAGAAGACATCAGCAACCGAACCAAAGAAGTAAAAGTAAAGCTCAACGAAGACCAAAACTCGCTCCTCTCTTCTTCTATCTCCAAGAGGCTTTTCAGTTCTCAGGCAGTCGAAGAATATACCTGGAAGGTCTATCTCTCAAAACTAAAGCCAATGGATCTGGATCTTACCTATGCTATTGGCGATACCTATATCGACTTATCTGATTTGCCAATTGAGCGATTGAAAATGCGTACTGGCACGGCCAATGTGAGGGTCAATTACAAAAATGGATTGGGCAACCGCCTGGCGATGGATACTTTTATGATTAAAGTGGACATGGGTACGATGACTGCAAAAAACCTGCATTTATCCAATGCGAAAAACATCATTGCCAATGTAGGATTTGGCAAGGTGAAAATGGATTTTGAAGATGCCAAAATACTGGGTACAGAGGTGATGGCTACCGTAGGCGCAGGCAGTCTGGAGGTTTTGCTCCCCGGAGGGTCAATACCCGTGCGCATCAATGTAAATGATTCTCCGCTTTGCAGGGTCAAAATCCCGGAGGGCTTTGTCAAATCTTCAGATAATGTGTTTTTGAGTGCAAATTATACTAATGGACAGGTCAACTACATCAATTTCAGTGTGGATGTGGCGGTAGGCAATGTCATTTTTAAAGATTCAAATCAATAAAAGTAGAAGATATCAGCTAATGATATCCCCCCCGGAATTTAAAGTGATTGGCAGACAAAAAGCCCGCGTTGCTTTTTTTTAAAACTGTTTATTTTTGATTATTTAGCATAAATTTTTTTTGCCATCTCCAAACCCACTTATTTTGAATATTCTCACCGCCAACAACATACATAAATCTTATGGCGATTTTAAGGCATTGAATAATGTGAGCCTGTCTATACCCGAAGGATCAATTTTTGGATTGTTGGGGCCCAATGGAGCAGGAAAAACCACTTTGATCCGCATTATCACCCAAATAATCGCTGCCGACCAGGGAATAGTTACCATCAACGGCGAGCCCCTCAGCAGTAGCCACATACGCGAAATCGGCTACCTGCCAGAAGAGCGCGGACTGTACAAAAAAATGAAAGTTGGAGACCACCTGCTTTACCTGGCACAGCTTAAGGGATTGTCAAAGAGCGAAGCCATGGATCGGCTCAAGGTTTGGTTTAAGCGATTTGAAATAGCGGAATGGTGGGGCAAGAAGGTAGAAGACCTGTCGAAGGGCATGCAACAAAAGGTGCAGTTTGTCGGCACGGTGTTGCACAATCCCAGGTTGCTGATTCTCGATGAACCATTTTCCGGATTCGACCCCATCAATGCCAACCTTATCAAAGATGAAATCCTGCAATTGGCAGAGGATGGCAGCACGATTATCTTTTCGACGCATCGTATGGATTCGGTCGAAGAATTGTGCGATCATATTGTTTTGTTAAACAAGTCGGAGAAAATACTCGAAGGGTCGAAAAAGGAAATCAAACAAACCTACAAGACCAATACGTTTGAGATATGCCATAAGAATCCGATAGAGACCGTGGAGCCTGGGTTTCAGCTCCTTGCTCAGCAGGCAATCGAAGATGGCTTATACAAAACCTCAATACAGATTGAAAATGGCCGAGGGCCAAACGAACTTCTCAAATCATTAATAAACCAGGTAGAGGTACATTCTTTTATGGAAAAGATCCCCGACATGAACGAAATTTTTATATCCAAAGTGAAAGGGGGCCATCGTGAATAAGATAGCACTGATCATCAAACGCGAATATCTAAGCCGGGTCACCAAAAAATCTTTCATTATCATGAGCCTGGTAGGCCCCATGCTTTTTGGGATGATCTTCGTAGTGCAATTTTGGCTGGTATCGCACGAAGGGGAGCAAAAGGTGATAGAGATAATAGATGAAAGTGGCTATTTCCATGGCAACATGGAAGGTACGGGCACCATTTCTTTTATTTACCCGGACGATAACCTGACCCGAGCCAAAGAAGAATTGAAAGCCAATGATTCCTATGGCCTGCTTTATATTCCCGATATAGACCTCAACAACCCACAGGGGATCACCTTCTTTGCTGAGAAAAACCCAAGCATTGAGGTGCAATCGTCGCTTGAGTGGTTTATTAAAAATAGAATTGAAGAAATAAGGCTGGGCAATTTCGGTATTGACAAGCAGCAATTAGATGAAATAAAAACCAATATAAACCTCAACGTAATCAATATTACCGATGCAGGCGAAAAAGAGGGCGATGTCACCATTTCCCTCATTGTGGGCTACATTGCTGCGTTTCTGATATATCTCTTTATCTTTTTGTATGGTTTACAAACATTGCGCGGGGTAATAGAAGAAAAGACCAGCAAGATTGTTGAGATCATCATTTCTTCGGTAAGGCCTTTTCAGCTCATGATGGGCAAAATCATAGGAATAGGAGCCGTTGGGCTTACGCAATTCGTCATCTGGGCTATTCTCACCATTGTCATTTGGCAGGGAGCGCTGACCTTTTATCAGGTGGATATTGCTGAAACAAAAAAGATGGAATTGGTAGAAGGTATGCAGACAAGCCTAGGTGAAAGCCGGGAGATGCCTGAATTTTTAGAAAAAATCAATACCATCAATTTCCCATTGCTTATCGGGGCTTTTCTTTTTTATTTTATTGGCGGATTTTTGTTTTATGGCGCCTTGTTTGCTGCTGTTGGATCGGCTGTTGACAATGATTCCGATGCGCAGCAATTCCAGTTACCCATTACGCTGCCACTCATTTTGTCCATTATGTTGCTTTCGGCCATCATCCGCGATCCGCATGGAAGTCTGGCATTTTGGTCGTCTATTGTGCCATTCACATCGCCAGTTGTGATGATGATGCGCATACCCTTCGACCCTCCTTTATGGCATATTGGCTTATCGATGGTATGTATGATAGCCGGATTCATTTTCACCACCTGGCTGGCTGGTCGAATATACCGAATAGGTATATTGATGCATGGTGCCAAAGTGAACTATAAGGTTCTTGCCCGGTGGTTTATGATGAAAAACTGAGTGAGGAGCAGCAAATCCGGTAAGAGATTAGATTGGAGTATATAAAACAGTGCCCGGTTGGCACTGCTTACAGCATAGTGAACTTGCTTCGCGGTGAAGTTTCCGCCTGATCAAGGACAAAAGAAAACGCGTTGAAACAACCAAATCGTATGGTCGCACCACAGGTATGCGGTCGGCTTGTAGTTAAATGCTAAGTGCGCTAAAATCTACTAATTGAAGCTTATGGACAATCGGATTCACAAAATGGCTAAAAGTATGCGGTCAGCTATCTTTGCCTTCGCTATGTTTTTTACTGGCATCCCTTTCACACATGCCCAGCTCAGGTTGCCTCAGGTTTTTTCAGACCACATGGTCTTGCAACGCGACATTCCAATAAAAATATGGGGTTGGGCCGACAAAAAGGATAAATTAACCATTGTCTTTCAGGGCGATACCGTTTATACCACCGCAGATAAGAAGGGCAATTGGCAGGTAGCGTTGCCATCCTACCCGGCTGGTGGACCCTTTGAATTGGCGATATTTGGCAAGCAATCCCTCACATTTTCCAACGTACTGCTGGGCGATGTCTGGATATGCTCCGGGCAGTCTAATATGGAATGGCCCCTAAAAGCCAGCAACAACGCCGCCGAAGAAATTGGGAGCGCAACTTACCCCAGGATCAGGTTGTTGACGGTCGACAAAAATACCAGTGCCACGCCACGTTCAGATATGGCTTCTTCTGGTTGGACAGTATGTAGCCCGCACACCATATCCGATTTTTCGGCTGTGGCATATTTTTTGGCAGAAAAATATATGAAGATATTGATGTGCCCATAGGATTGATCAATGCCTCATGGGGAGGCACCAATGTAGAAACCTGGATCAGCGCCCGGGCGATAGAGCAGGTGGAAGGTTTTGAAGGCCTGGAAGAAGAGCTCGCAGCATTTGATGAAACCGTGTTGGCCAGCGAGCAACGGGCCAGGTTGGAGGCTATTACCGGGCCACTATCAGATATAGATGAAGGAATGGATGGTGCAAAGTATCTATGGTCTGACCCTGATACAAACTATACCGCTTGGAAAGAAATGGATATTCCGCAGCTTTGGGAATCTGCAGGCCTGGCCGGATTGGATGGGGTGGTGTGGTTTGCGCACGAATTTCAACTCGATCCTCAGGACGTACTCAATGATTTGGAGATTCACCTGGGGCAAATAGATGACAATGATATCGCATGGATCAATGGTTTTAAAATTGGGGAGACCCAGGGGTACAATCTTCATCGTGCATATCATGTGGCGAAAGATCAGCTAAAGACAGGAAGAAATATAGTGGTGGTACGGGTAGAAGATACCGGTGGGGGCGGTGGAATATACGGTGAAGCTGCTGATATGTACGTAAAGCTCAGCGAAAAGAAAATTGCCCTGTCGGGGAGTTGGAGGTTTCGTATTGGTAAGGGGGATTTCAGTTCCACTGTAGGCCCCAACAGCATGCCATCTTTGTTGTACAATGCCATGATTCACCCACTCATACCTTACGGAATCAAAGGCGCTATCTGGTACCAGGGCGAGTCTAACACCAGCCGGGCATACCAATATCGCACCACCTTTCCGCTACTGATCAATAATTGGAGGGAGGATTGGGGGCTCGGGGCATTTCCGTTTTTCTTTGTGCAGTTGGCTAATTTTATGGCACCTTCAGTGCAGCCGGAGCAAAGTGCCTGGGCAGAATTGCGCGAAGCACAGTCTCTGACCTTGTCGTTGCCCAATACCGGCATGGCCACTGCCATCGATATTGGCGAAGCCAACGATATCCATCCCCGAAACAAGCAGGAGGTAGGACGTCGCTTGGCGCTAAATGCCATTAGGGTGGCTTATCATCAAGATGTCGTTGCTTCCGGACCTAGTTACAATGCGATGCAAATAGAAGGTAACAGAGCTATGATCAGTTTCGACCATATTGGTTCAGGACTATATCTCAAAGATAAATATGGTTATGTTAATGGATTTGCCATTGCCGGCAGGGACAAAGTGTTTCGCTGGGCAAGGGCGCAGATAATGGGCGATCAGGTAATGGTATGGTCGGATATGGTGGCTGAGCCTGTCGCCGTTCGCTATGCCTGGGGCAACAATCCCGATGATGTGAACCTGTACAATCTGGAAGGGTTGCCTGCCGTGCCTTTTCGTACCGACAATTGGCCGGGCATTACCGTGAATGAGCGCTACCGGTAATACGGCAAATAGGGGATGTTAATACCCATTGTCTTTCTGCATTTACTGTAAAAGAAAAAATAGAAAGCTGGTGCCATTTGGGTATCGCACTCCTTTTTTTGCTGGTCAAAAAACATTCGAATACCTCATCATGAAAATGCATACTTTTTTTTGATTTCGATAAACTGGAATATTCCCTATCTTTAGGTACCTAAATCTCTGATCATATGAAAAATTTTTTAACACCATTGGCTGCCGTTGTCCTCTTGACCATGGGTTTCAGCATGAAGTCCACTGCGCAGGAAAGCCCGTCAGCTACCGCGCAAAACACCATAGACGGCGTGAGCATAACTATTGAATACCACTCCCCAAAGGTAAAAGAAAGGATTATCTGGGGTGGACTAGTGCCTTACGACAAAGTCTGGCGTACGGGAGCAGATGCCGCCACTACGCTCGAAGTAAGCGATGACGTAAATATTGAAGGCCATACCATTCCCAAAGGTAAATATGCTTTATTCACCATACCACAAAAGGGGGATACCTGGACGGTGATTCTAAGCAACAAGGCCGACCAATGGGGTGCCTTTAATTACAAACAGGAAGACGATTTTATTCGATTTGATGTGAAAGGAAGCAGAACAGTGGACTTGCACGAATCACTCCAATTCGATATTACGGACGAAGGTATCATCACTTTTGCATGGGAGTACAAAACCTTTAGTTTAAAGGTTGAAAAATAGAATTAAGGCCTGGCCGTGTCCAGTACAGCCAGTTGGTTGCGTTTGGCCGAAAAGGCTTCATCCGCATTGATGTTGGGGAAATGGTGCTGTTGCGAATGTACCATTTAGAGCCAATACCTTTGGTGAATGACGATGGGTCTGCAAAATTGCTGATTTTTTGGAATTAATTCCCAAAACCCCTTGTACAAAAGGGAAATGTAGTTTTTTGCCCCCTTAGATGCAAGGGATGCGGGCACGCATCTGAAACAAAACAAATAATCAAGACATTCTTTCGTTTTCACCATCAAGGCTCTTTATTTGTCATAATTTTAGTTTTTGATGCGTAGTTTATGAAACAAATCCTTGTTTTTTATCTGTTGATAGCGATGGTATTGAGCGGGTGCAAAACCCCGGAATCGCCGGAATTTAAATACCTAGACAATGTTGTGGTTGATTTGCAAAGCCTCACCACCGCCGGGCTGCATGCCGATGCGGTGCTGTACAATCCGAACAGCAATACAATTACCATCAAGAGCGCATATATTGATATACTGATGGACGAAAAAGTGGTAGCAGTCTTAGACAAAGAATTCAACATTGAGGCGGGTGGTATGCAGGATTTCACTATCCCTCTCGATGTGCAGATCAAGATCAAAGACCTCAACCTCAACGCCATCAGTTCGGCGCTGGGCTTGTTTGGAGATACCGGCAAAGACATCAGATATGTAGGAAAAATAAGAGTGAAAGCCTATGGAGTGCCCTTTTCAGTGAATGTGGACTATACCGAAAATCTAAAACTGAAACTATAAACGCATTGCCGGCGAAGGTGAAGACCAGACTACATGCTCTTAGTAAAGTGCCGGTAGAAATCGAGAGCTGAAACTTTTGGCTCATCATGTATTGGCCCGTTGTAGTCCATTCAATGCACTTCAGAAGCCACGGGGCTAAAGGCCTGGCAAAATTAAAACTGATCTAAAGCAATGTTTTGACCAACGCTGGCGGCCTGCCGATTACAGCCCGCTTGCCTGCTACCACTATTGGCCGTTCGATGAGTGACGGGTTTTCCACCATTATTTTTATCCACTCGTCATCACTGTGCGACTGTCCCGCAAATTTTTCCTTGTAGATGGTTTCGCCTTGTCGCAATAGCTGAAAAGGTGAAATTCCCAGGCTGGCTATGATGGATTTCAGTTCTTCGAAAGTAGGTGGTTGATCGAGGTAGTGTACGATTTCGGGTGTAATTTCCGATTCTCTTAATAGTTGCAGAGCCTCGCGACTTTTGCTACATCTGGGATTGTGGTATATTTTCATTTTCGATTAAATGGTCTTTTTATTCGGCAAAGATAATTCGATGAATATCATGTAAATTATTGGATTCAGAATAAAATGATAATTGTATAGATGCAAGGATTAATTTTTTCATCAGAATATTTGCATTGGTTTAAAAAATCATCTCAATATCTGCACCCATCCTTTATAGGTTTTTCCGTAGTGTTTTTCTGAAAAGGAATAATAATATACCCCTCCCGGCAAACGCTCTCCCGCCCAAGTACCGCGGTAGTTTTCCTCGT
>JAAUQL010000151.1 GCA_012033595.1 Cyclobacteriaceae bacterium
TGGCCTCTGCGCAACTGATCCAGTGCTTTGGCCTGCATTGTTTTAAATTCTTCTGATTCCATTCTCTCTGTTTTCTAATACAAGTTTAAACTATTTTTGCAATAGACAGAGTTCAGTTTACAGTCTCTCAACCAGTTTGCAGCCATTGGCGCCTGTGAGAACTTGACCTTCCAATTGGTCTCCATACAATAATACACCTGCACAAATGTGCCATGAGCTGGATTGATATAATCCTCTGGGTGGTAAGTTATCCTTCTTTCCTCTATCCAGGGGGCTAAATGGGTGGTACTTGAAATTCCTGAATCCAATAACCCAACAACTGGGTACTCCTTACCCTTTTGCGGTTTTTTATTTCGATCGTATTTTCTATTGCCGCCTCAACATCCCCATGCTTAAATTCCGGCATTTCAGTTATAGCAAAAATCCCATCAAAACTTTGCAGTTCTTCCAGCCCGTCAGAAGTTACTTTTTGTAGTCTGTAAATATGCTGACCATCCGCATATTTGGCTCTTTTATATACTAATTGCTTCTCCTGGCAAAACCGCTCGAATGCCCTGATCAGAATATTATTCAAATCAATGTCCTGAAAATTGAACAACTTCACTTTAAGTATATCTCCCGAACCCAAATCGGAATCCATTTCTACACTAAATGGCTCAAGATCATTGATTGCTGATATTCCAACACTATGCCTGGTAAGGTCGCCAAATTGCTTTTCAATTTGTGCCAAATCTTCTAGTGTCTCCACCTTTATAAGCAGCTCCTCCTCACCGGAGAACCCAATCAAATTAAACTTACCTGTATTGAACAATCTTGTTATATCCCAGCGATATGATTTCGCCACAGCGTCTTCATTCATCTTCACTTTTACTACTGTAGGTATGTAATTATTCTGTTCAACTTTATCGCGGATTTTTGAACCAACCTCTCTCAGAACGTCTCTGTAGTAAGAGCTTCTTTTCCTCAACAATGGCTCAGATAGCACCCACCTTGGAGGGTTTCCACCACCAGCGCCCTCCATATCCTGTTCATCTACTTCTCTTTTTTGAAAGAATTTTATAGGTAAATTTTTATCCGCCATGATTTCAACTTTCTTTTGTTAATACATTCCGAACTTGCCTCAGAGAAATACTGAGTTTCTCAGCTATTGCAGCTTGTGCCACCCCTTGATCATTTAGGTAGATAACCAATTCTTCCACTGTCGCAATCCCATGATGTTCGAATTCATATATTTCAATCAGTAAATCCTCATAGTTCAATAATTCATGTCCCTTGATTACATATTGTGCAATTGAATTATGGATAATGCTTTTTATATCCGATGGAGATCGCTCATGCATCAGCTTAGTCAATCTCTCAAACTTTTTCTTATCATCCTCAAAATCATTGGGTACTCCTTGTAAGAAAATCTTTGTTAGTCTTTCTAACTCACCATCATGAAGTCGTTCTATTCTAATTACCGTATTAAACCTTCTCCAAATCGCCTTGTCAAGTAATTCTTGGTGGTTGGTTGCAGCTATAAGAATATTACTCTGCGCAAACTGATCAATGTTCTGCAGGAGACTATTTATTACTCGTTTCAATTCGCCCAACTCGTATTGGTCATCCCTTGCCTTTGCGATTGCGTCAAATTCATCTAAGAATAGGATACAAGGTTTGCTATCTGCATATTCAAATATTTTGCGTATATTCTTGGCCGTATTTCCCAAAAGAGAAGAAACAATTGCATCAAGACGGGCAGTAACAAGTGGTAGTCCAGTTTTTTCTGATATATATTTAGCCAATGTTGACTTGCCACAACCAGGAGGCCCATATAATAGGAGAGTATTCGGACTCTCTATTCCCATCTCTTTCAATCTTCCTTGGTGCTTTATTGAATTCACAAAATCATCAATTCGTGACTTGATATGATCTGACAAGACAATTATAGTTTCTTCATTATCTGGCCGATATATGTCCAAAATGCTTAATCGGCTTTCCTGGTCAACGGGAGCTGTTGCAAGCTGATCAAGTGTGGCTGCAGATTTCATGTTGTTTTCAATAAGCTTAATAATGGACTTTGACATTTTAATATCTCCATCTTCACCTAACTTCTCTGCCAACAATTTAGAATAGCTATAGACCTTCTTCATGTCCTTTGAAAGTCCCCCTTCAATGATTTTTAATATCTCAGTATACATTTTCGATTTATCGTTCATAATATATCAATGTTCGTAACAAATATACATATATACGTACGTAATACTATAAAATATGTAATATATTTATCCATAAACGTTATTATATTTCATTGAATCAATCAATTTTCTTCGGTAATTATTTGATAATGAGCTAAATCTGTTTTTAGGATTTTTTAATTTAAACGACCTAATGGAGTACCCAAATAAAAATTGCTACACCCCAATATATTTACTAATGATTCGATACTATTTTTGGAGGTCGTACGGACAATTTTTACGGCCTAATCAGTCGACTTAATAAGAAGGAAGGTCATTAAAAGATATTGTCAGGGTCACTCGGGTATCTCGGTAATATGATAAGCCTCGTTAAAAATCAACCAAATTGGTATAGATTTCCCTTTTAACAGACTCTTCAAAGCTATCGAGGTAATTCTCTGTTGTTTTTAAGTCAGCATGCCCCAGCGATTCCGATATGAATTCAATAGATACACCACTTCTTTTTAAAACAGTACTAAAGGAGTGCCGGGCGGTATAAGTGGTCACTTTCTTTTCGACACCACATTTTTTGGCAATTCTCCCGATCCATTTGTTCGTTGTATGAATTAACTGCCGGATTAATTCTTTTTCTCTTTGGGCCGTAACCCCGGGAAAGAGGATCGGGAACAGATAAAAATCAGGATCTTTTTGCCAATTACGTCTCCTATCAATTATATCTTGTACATGTCGATTTACGATGACCACTATTGGTTTCTGGTGACTTCTACTAGTCCTGGTCGTTTTAGACCTGATAAAAACAATAGTATCCCCAGAAAGATCATTATTCTTCAGCTTTGCCATATCTGTCATATTCATTCCATTACATAGGTAACTAAAAATCCAATAATCTTTAGCCAGTGCCTCACCTTCATTCTCAGGTACATAATTGAATATTTTTTCTATCTCCTCAATTTTAAGCGCTTTCTTAATATTTCGGGGTTGGGGAATCACATACCTCCTTCTTCCAAAAGGATAGAGCTCGCGATTAAAGACACCTTCATCAATAGCCTGATTCATTAGGGTTCTTATACACCTGGTGTAAATGCCTACGGTCGAAATAGAATTTCCCCTTTTGAGCATCCAATTTTCATACGCCTTGAGAAAGTGTATTGAAATGTCATCAAGAGATAAGCCTCGTTTGAATTTTGTGATGGATTTAAGAGCTACTTCGTAAGAAAGAGCTGAACCAATTCTGTCTTCCTTCCTAAGTTGGTCGATATACATTTCAAATCTGTATTTTAAATCCTTTTGATTTTGACTGGCGTTGAAAAACAACTTTTCGAATCTTTCAAAAGTAAAAAGGCCAAGATCGTCAATCACCTTGCTCGCGTTAACGACATATTCGTCAAGGTCAAATTTGATGTCTCTAAGTTCACCTGACAACCTCTTTCCAATAACAATTTTTTCAAAATCATGTTTGGTTAAATTCATATTCAGGGCATAGTATTTCCTTTTGCCTCCATAATAAACCCTAAGCTTAATGGGATAAGTATTGTCTTTCCTTACTCTACGGGTGTCTAAATGTAATCCGGGAAGTGCTTTTTCAATCATCTTATTTGATACAAAATTTGATACATGGATATTCAAATCAATAATTATTTGAACTAAATACAAATAAAAATGTTACAATTATTATTATATAAACAATTGATATATAGATATATATAAATATCAATAATTAAAATAATACAATTTATGGAGGGCTTGTAATCAGTAGGTCGGCGGTTCGATCCCGTCAGGGGGCTCATAATGATAAAGCAGTTAACTCAAATGAGCATTAACTGCTTTTTTGCTTTAAAGCCAGCCACCACATCGTGGCGCCACATTCAGATAAAGCTTTCTTTGATTTTATTATAAACTTCTTCACTGCTTAGCAAATCGAGATGGCCATGTCCTTTGGCTATCCACAATTTGCTTTCATCAAAGCGCAGATGGAGCTTGGGATCGGTATGTTTGCCGAGCGCACTGCTCACCGGCACCAATCCATCGCCTATGAAATCATTCGCCAGCTTTTCGGATGTAGCGATACTCCCGGCGATGGCGTAACAATTGACCCCCAGCGGTATGGGGACAGCAATCCGCCGGTCGCCCGAAGCCTGAAACCTGTCTCGCCCCGACCAGTCCTCGTCTGCCACATTGCCATACCGCAGATCGGTGACACCAGCACTCCTAATTTTACCTAAGCGAGAAAATGGTTTGCTAAAAGCACTTTTTTCCAACACGTTATCTATCCAATTGCCCATACGTTCCAATGGCGCCCCATGGTGCGGGCTTCCCAGAAATACCATTTTGCTTAATCTGCAAAGCCATGCCATGGCGGACTTTTGTCCGTAATAACATGCGCTCCGAGCCACTAGCCCTCCCATGCTATGAGCCAAAACGATTATTTCTTTGGTTTCAGGAATGTTGTGTATAAGTTCTTCGAGCATTTGGGCAAGCTCCCGGCCGTTTTCGGAAATATGCCTGCCGGAATTATAATGCACATACACGGCCAAATAGCCCAAATCTTCTGAAACAGCGGTGCCATGATCATGACCTTTCCTACTCCATTGCATATCGTTGAGACATGAGCCGTGGATCAGAAGAATGATTTTTCCTTGGTGTTTTGACACCAATTGCCTAAACTCCTGATCGCTGCTATCGATGGATTTACCGTTGCGCCGCCATCGCATAGGAATGGCCAGTGAACTGCTGCTGTCTGCCAGATAATCGCCAAGTACACCATTGAGTACTGATAAAGCCGATTCCCGAAGTGGTGAAGACTCCTTTTCTGCAAGTGCCGGGCTCAACCAGGTTGCCAAAGCGTCCAAACCCTTCCCTGTCAGATCGGTTGCAGACCTGATATTTCGATAAACCATACCGGTGATTCCGCTGGTTATTCCGTCATTATTATCGCCCAATACGCCTCCCAGACTCAAAATCGATTGGTGAACCGATTGCACCACATCTACTATGCCTTTGATAGCGTCTGTAGTCAGCCGCCCGGCTGCTTGAAAATCATCGATGGGGTTGGTTTTTTTTGTCATTGATGGGAATGCGTTCTATTGGCTTTGCCCATAAATGTAAGAATTTTAAAAAAAAGTGTATGGCAATAGGTAAAAACAAAGGTCAAAGTCTGTCCAATCATTCGTTGATACAAGTCGAGAATAGATTGGCGTGAATTAACAAATGGCCAAGTTAGCAGAAGCTTATTTTACGCTTTTCTAACGCTGTTCCTCTTTTCCATCTGCATATCTGGCAAATCGACCTCGATCTGGCCCGTGCACATATTCATTGCTTGTCCAGGGCCAACCGCCAAATTGTGTCCTTTGGTAGTCGAGCATGGTTTGGCGAATCTCGCCTTCTGAATTCATAACAAAAGGGCCATGCTGTACCACTGGCTCCTCCATGGGCCTGCCCTGGAGCAAAAGCAAGCGACTTGGTTTGGAGCCATTTTGCAATGATATTTCGCTGCTTTCGTGCAGCTCCATGCCTTTGTATGTCGTCAGTTCTTCTCCTGCCACCTCTATCGATGCTCCGTCAAAAAAATACAAGTTACGGTTTATGCCTTCTCTGGCAGCGGGCATAGACCATTTGGCCTGGGTATCCATTGCGATGATCCAGATGCCAACATCATTGCTGTCGTTTGCTGCCCAGGAATCCGGTGGAGGAGCCAGAGCGCGGACAGTGTCTAACGTACCAGATACAATTTTGATTGTCGTTTCCCTGTTGTCAGCGTCACGGTGTTTAACAAGCGGAATATTTTCGCTCCATTGCATCGAAAAATAGGGTTCCACATATTTTCCCGCTCTTGGCAGGTTGAGCCATATTTGAAAAAGTTCAAGTGGATTTTCGCTTTCTTGTTGCAAAAGAGGAAACATTTCGGAGTGCTGCACGCCCTTGCCGGCGGTCATCCATTGCACATCGCCAAACCCAAATCTCGCCGCCGCCCCCATAGAATCTGCATGATCAATGAGTCCTTGCTCCACCACCGTCACCGTCTCAAAACCCCGGTGCGGGTGCGCCGGGAAACCGGGAATTTTGGTGCCATGGTACATGCGCCATCCGTCTTTTATTACAAAGTCATTGCCTATGTTTCGGTCACGTACTGAGGTGGCCGGACCAAGTTGCTTATTTCCTCTCGGATAGGCGTCGGCATGATGTACACAAAACAAAAATGGATCGCGTGTTGCCCAGGGAAACCCAAGTGGGAAAATTTTTAATATCTGTTGATTCATGTTTTAAGCTATACCTATGAATCAGGTTAACCAATAAAACGGATTTTAGTTCAATGGCATGATGACTTACCGGAATAGAAATGATTTTTATCAGCCTAAATGGCATGCCTTCTACAAAATTTTCGCTCCTACGGAGCTGGGGTTGGGAATCTATTGTTCCCCTACAAAAATTACGCTCCTATGGAGCTGGGGTTTTTACCTTGCCTCTAAAGAAATTATCGCACCGAGCTATGTGAGCGGATTAGCCCTGTTAAGGGCGAAATTTTTGTAGAAAAAAAATCATCAAATTTATGAAGCCCCAGCGGGGCGAAATTTATTGTTCTCGATTCTACAAAATTTCCGCTCCTACGGAGCTGGGTCGGGAATCTATTGTTCCCCTACAAAAATATCGCTCCTACGGAGCTGGGGTTGGTATTCACTATTTCATTCTACAAAAATATCGCTCCTATGGAGCTGGGTTTGCTATCCATAATTTCATTCTACAAAAATATCGCTCCTACGGAGCTGGGGTTGGTATTCACTATTTCATTCTACAAAAATTACGCTCCTGTGGAGCTAGGGTTTTCATCTTGCCTCTAAAGAAATTATCGCACCTAGCTATCGGAGCGAATTAGCCCTGTTAAGGGCGAAATTTTTGTAGAAAAAAAATCATCAAATTTATGAAGCCCCAGCGGGGCGAAAATTTATTGTTCTCGATTCTACAAAATTTACGCTCCTACGGAGCTGGGTTGGGAATATATTGTTCCCCTCCTACAAAAATTACGCTCCTACGGAGCTGGGCTTGTTTGCTTTTGTTGCCTTCTACAAAAATATCGCTCCTGTGGAGCTGGGGTTTTTACCTTGCCTCTAAAGAAATTATCGCATCTAGCTATCGGGGCGGATTAGCCCTGTTAAGGGCGAAATTTTTGTAGAAAAAAATCATCAAATTTATGAAGCCCCAGCGGGGCGAAATTTATTGTTCTCGATTCTACAAAATTTCCGCTCCTACGGAGCTGGGTCGGGAATCTATTGTTCCCCTACAAAAATATCGCTCCTACG
>JAAUQL010000152.1 GCA_012033595.1 Cyclobacteriaceae bacterium
TCGGGGTCGGCTCCTTTATTTATAAACATTTCTTTATAACCTTCGGATGCGACGCAGAACAAATCGTATTCTTTTGATAAACCCGTTGCGGCGGTACTCGCAATCCAACGGGGAAATCCAAAATATTTTGCGAGATAATACCCAATTGTTACCGGATCGGTCATTCCTTCCTGAACATGAATAACTTTTTTGTTTTTAATATTTTTCGGTCATTATTAAATCTGAGCATGTAAAAACTAAATCATAATCATCGGCGAGACCTTTGTAATCAACATTCAAATTATTATTACGGAAAAATTCTTCAGTCAGCTGCCTGAATTTTCCTCCAAGGATAGAAAAATTCACAAATCCTTTTTGTACGAAAAAATCTACAAATCCATCAGTGTAATATGGGGTGAAATAACAGTCGTAATCGCTTTTTAAATGTTCATAAATTTTAAACATAATCGTGGTTTGATTTAACGAACCGCCGATAAATAATATTTTCTTTTTATTCATAACACTCGTAAAATTTTGAGGTTTAATATTAGAAAAAAAATAAACATCTTAGAAAAACAAAAACCAACAAAGCGTGTCATCGCGATCTTGCTTTATCGGGAACGGCGATCTGCCAGCTATTATGCAAGCAATTGTCAGATTGCCTGCCTCGCCGGCAGGCTGGTTTACCCGCCGGAAAAGCGGGATTCTTCACCGTCCTGAAAAGCGGGCGGCTCATCGCCATGACGCTATGAATAAATTTTGAGTGTTGATGATTGGAAAAGGAGGCGTAGTCTATATAATGACCAATGAAAACCATACAACACTCTATGTTGACGTGACTTCTGATCTGATTACCAGGGGAACACAGCACAAGGAGAAATTCTACAAATCATGCTTCAGAGCAGGGTATAACCTGACAAAGCTTGTCTATTATGAAACGTTCCAATCTATTGAGGAAGCTATTCAAAGATAAAAGCACTTAAAGGCTGGTTCAAGAAAGAAGAAGGAGTCGTTAATTAATTCCATAAATCCTGAGTGGAATGATTTATTTCCAGGCATAGTTGAGCAATGGTAAAATTGGACAAGGTTGAGCTACTGCAAATAGCTGGCAGATTGCCTGCCTACCGATAGGCAGGCTTCTTCGCATCCCTGAAAAAGGGTTGCTCATCGCAATGACGGGGGTAAGGACGGCGGCGCAACGCTATGACGGTGTGAATGAGTGTGGTTCATCGCAAGGACATTTGGAGTATCATCCTTGTAAAATGAACTTAAAATGTTAAATTTACAAGGATGATACCGCGAAGACAATCTTCACATATAGAAAAACTGCTGTCATATTTCCCTGCGGTGGCTATTGTGGGGCCTCGCCAGGTTGGCAAAACAACCCTTGTATTGGCTTTATCAAAAATACTTGAAAAGGAGGTTATTTACCTCGATCTTGAATATCCTGAAGATCTAAGCAAACTTCAGGATCCTGTTTTGTTTTTAGAGCAAAAACATAATGCCTGTGTGATAATTGACGAAGTACAAAGAATGCGAGGATTGTTTCCAGTTCTTAGGAGCCTGATAGATCGTGACAGACACCCGGCCCGCTTTATACTTCTTGGTTCGGCATCGCCGGAACTTATTCGTGATAGCAGCGAGTCGCTTGCAGGAAGAATAGCCTATGTGGAACTAGCCCCGTTCAACTTTTTGGAAATTCAGGATCGTTTCGAATACCGGAAGCACTGGTTTTATGGTGGATTTCCAAATGCTTTGCTGGCACCGGATGAATCTTTGTCCGTCTCATGGATAAGCCAGTTTGTCAGAACTTATATGGAGCGTGATCTCCCAGCGCTTGGGTTTGGAGGGAATTCAGCTTTCGCCATGCGCTTCTGGCAAATGCTGGCTCATCATAATGGCAACCTGCTCAATGCCTCAAGCCTTGCAAATGCCCTCGGTGTATCAGTGACTACCATTAAGCGCTATCTCGATTTCTTTGAAGAAGCCTACCTGATACGCTTACTTCAACCATGGGAACACAATGCTAAAAAAAGACTGGTAAAATCACCGAAGATCTATCTTCGTGATACTGGAATATTGCACTATCTGGTCGGAATAGGCAATATGGATACATTATACGGACATACATTGGTGGGCAGTTCCTGGGAAAATTACGTTATAGAACAAATTGGCCAGTTGCTCCCTGAAAATTTCACCATGTATTTTTATCGTACACAAGCCGGGGCGGAAGTTGATCTGGTACTGGTGGATGGTTTAATACCGCAATTTTGTATTGAAATCAAACATTCAAGTACGCCTGCTATCACGCGTGGCATGATTCAAGTAATGGATGATCTCCAAACACCTCATAATTTCATTATCACACCTCAAACGGCCACGTTTGTTATTAAATCTGGCATCACAGTCTGCAGCTTTAAAGATTTTTTGACAAATCAGTTGTTTCAGATTATTAATAATAGTTAGAACAATCGAAAGCAAGCCCTGGCCTGAATAATCAGGGAAGGCATAATCAACAATAAATTAGATGACAGAGGAAAAAACCGTTTTTGACTTGTCTCTTCCACGGCGAATGTATCACAGCAAGGATGTAGGAGTAGCAAATTGTCCGGAATGCCACGCTGCATTGATCGAAAATAGGTGTTCGATCATGATGTATGCAAAAAGTGCTTTTGATGAGGGCGATTTCATGACCAATATGCCGGATGGATACTTCTGTAAAAGTTGCCCGGTGGCGGTGTTTGACGCTGATGGTTTGAAAATGCTGCCATGGCGGGTTTAAGAGATAGTGAGGTGGAAAAATACCATGCATTTGGCATAGTTGATTTGGCCGCTATTCCTGAAGACAAAAACATTTGGAGATGGGTACCGATGACAATCCGATTCCTCTGGTCCGCTTTCTGCCTGATTTAAAGGTGAAGAATAATCACAATTTCCGGAAAATTGGCAGGAATGATCCGTGCACTTGTGGCAGTGGGAAAAAGTATAAGAAATGCTGCGGCGAATAGGGAGGGCCATTTCAAGGGAACATGAAGCAGCATAGAGGATAGGTAATCAAAAAATGGAGATGTTAGTTCTTTTTCATCTGTGAAATCATTACATCGATATAATCCGCAGTTCTGACATTCTTGCTTCAAAGAAATATATGAAATCAATCCTTTTCCTCACCACAGCTAACTTAGCTACCAATCCACGCTTGCTTAAAGAAGTAGTTTTTTTATCTAAAGACTACAAAGTAAACGTGATCATGTTTACGCTGGGAAATTGGAGCGATACAAAGACAATGGCTTTAATTGAAGACACCCAGGCTTTGCAGGAGGAGAGTTTTATTCATTTGCATACAAAGCGAAAACCACTAATCAACTGGATGTTTTGGGGCTTGTCGGAAAAACTGGCTCGGATGGTTTACCCAATGTTTAAGCATAGCTTGTTTATAAATGCGGTTGGTAACTCACGCAGGAGTATCCAACTTTATCTTGCAGGGAAAAACACTTCAGTAATACCTGATTTTATTTGCGCCCATAATATCGGAGCCTTGTATCCTGCTTGGAAATTAAGTAAAAAGTGGAGTGTTCCGTTCTTTTTCGACGTTGAAGACTATCATCCGGGTGAATTTATACAAACTGATGCTGCAAATGAAAAGTGCCGCCGTGAATTCCTGATGAAAAACTGCTCCCGGAAGCTTCGGCCATCACAAGTGCCAGTCCACTCATCGGGAAATATACTCTTGATCTCATAGGAGGCCATGCGCAGCATCATGTACTACTCAATAGCTTTCCGCAGTCTGAGTTCAGTAAATCGCCAAATCGCCAAATAGCCAAATCGCCAAATCAACTAAAACTTGTATGGTTCAGCCAGAAAATCAGCTTTGGAAGAGGCCTGGAGCAACTTTTTGAGGCTTTGCAAAAACTGAACAAAGATGTACTGAATACCTTCGAACTCACGCTGGTGGGTGAAATGGATGAGCTATTTAAGCTCCAAATTATTGCTCCATCCCTTCAGCTAATGGGTGCTGGATTTAAGTTCAGGCATATCCCTCCATTAACTCAGCCGGATCTCCATGCTGAATTGGCCAATCATGATTTAGGTTTGGCCTTTGAGCCTGGGAAAGATTTAAATAATAATTTAGCCCTATCCAATAAAATCATAGCCTATGCACAGGCCGGGCTTTTCATATTGGCTACCGACACCCCTGCACAACGCGATTTTATGGAGAAAAATCTATGGAGTGGTTTGATTTGTGGGCAATCAGTTGATCAAATTACCGGTGCGTTAGTGCATTGCATAGAAAAGGCCAATGAAATTGGAATGCAGAAAACAAAAAGATATCACTTAGGCAAAAATTTGTCTTGGGAGAAGGAGAGCAAAATAATAAGCGCACTATTTTTCGATGAGAGATGACTATACTATATAAAAAGCTCGTACTGTGTCTTTCATTACCTAAACCGCTTCCCAAAAAGCAATGATCCTCATATTTTCCATGCCAGTAGCTGGCAGATTGCCACACTCCGCGAAAAGCTCCGTTCGCAATGACGTAGAAAAGCTGGCGCCATTGCCCGTGTAAAGCTGGAGCCATAGACGGAGTAAGGCTGGCGCCATAGATCCTAAAAACCTACTATTAGCCGTCTTTGGGAACTGTCTGAACCAGGATGCGCAGGATAGCAGGATGACCAGGATTTAGTAAAAAATTTAAACCGCTTCTCATAAAGCTGAAATGTCACCCAGAATCATTCTATAGATTGATTTGAAAAAACAAAAAAACCTTCTCATCATTTACCCCCACTGGCACCCAGTGAACCTCGCCGGGGTTCATAGGCCACGCCTAACAGGAAATTTCCTGAAGGAATTTGCTTGGAAGCCCATTGTATTGTCTGTAGATGAAAAATATTACGAGGAGCAGCCCGACCCGGATTTTTGCAAGACTTTTTCGGATGACTTTGAAGTACACAGGGTAGGGGCACTGCCGCTCACCCGCCCCCGAATGATTGGAGATATCGGCCTGCGGGCCTTTTTCCACTTATATTTCGGAGCACTTAAGTTGATGCGCTCCAGGCCTATCGACTTCGTTTGGATCCCCATCCCTTCTTTTTACTGCGCTTTACTTGGCCGCTTGCTTTGGCACAAAACAAAAATTCCTTATGGCATAGACTATATCGATCCCTGGGTGCGCGACATCACCGGAAGAAATGACTGGCGCCACAAGTTGAGCAACAAATTGGCCAGGATTCTGGAACCAATAGCGGTACAAAAAGCCTCACTAATCACAGGTGTTTCATATGAGTATTACAAACCCGTTTTAGAAAGAAACTTTAAACCCAAAGTCACGTCCCCCCTCACCCTTCACTCTTCACCCTTCACCATATCCCATTCCCCCTTTCCTTACGGATTCGATCCCAACGACCATAGACTAAAACTACCTTACATCAATTATCCCTGGCCGGATAAAGGCGTAAAACCATGGATATATGCGGGGGCTTTTCTGCCCAATTCGCGGTTATTTGTGGTTGAAATGTTTGAAGCAATAGCCGAATTGAGAAAGGAAGGGATATGGGATGAGGCTGTCCAAATGTATTTTGTGGGTACTGGTGCCTACCCCGGGGAATCTATTCTTGATTATGCCAAAGATAGTGGTATAGCAGATATCGTCTTTGAAGACAGAAATAGATTTCCGTTTTTGCATGTGCTTAATTATTTGTCGGCGGCGGATACTGTAATGGTAATAGGCAGCACCGAGAAACACTACACCGCTTCCAAAGTATATCAGGCCTTATTAAGCGGACGGCCGGTATGGGCGGTTTTCCATGAAGAAAGTAGTGCGGTGCAAGTCATGAAGGAGTGTAAGGCCGACCACTTCTTAATCGAGTATAAGGAAGGGATGTATTTACAGGAATTGCGAAATGCGATGAAGGATTCTTTGCTATGCAGATTGGAGCAAAAAGAGTGGAATCCTGATTTGTATGCCTTGGACAAGTATTCAGCACGGGAATCTGCGAGAAAGCTGGCGGAAGCGATGGAGTTGTTGATTGGTGAAGGGTGAATTGTGAATTGTGAACAGTGAAAAGGTGAATTATGAGAAGGAGAAACTGTGAAGAGCGATGATGTCAATTCCAAACGTCATGGGTAGTGAGGCTTTTCGCCGAGCGTGGCCTGCCTCACCGGCAAGGCGGGCAATCTGTCGGTTAGTGGCCATGGCCCGAATAATACCGTCATTGCGAGCGCGGTTTTTCGCCGCGCGCGGCAATCTCCCAGCTATTAGCCATAGCCATATTTATACGTCATTGCGAGCGCGGTTTTTCACCGCGTGCGGCAATCTGTTTGCTATTGGCAATGGCCTTAGCGCATCAATTCTTCAGTGGGAACCTAGTCAGAGAACCATGCACATTAGACAGGCAGTCAGAAGTATCATTGCAGACAGCAGACAGATTGCTTCGTGCCTCGCAATGACGGTAGTTTGTTGGTTTGGTTTGGGTTTTATTTGGTCGGATCAGGCAATGACGCCATTCCTTACGTCATTGCGAGTGAGGCTTTTTCAGCCGAACGCGGCAATCTGCCAGCTATAAGCAATGGCCCTAATAATACCGTCATTGCGAGGAGCGCTTGCGAAGCTTAGCGACGTGGCAATCTGTCAGCTACTAGCCATAGCCTTAGCGCATCAATACTTGACTGGGAACTTGCTTCGTATTTGAACCTTCTTTGATAATCAGTCTGTGACATCATTGTGGAGAATAGACAGATTGCCACGCCCTGAAAAAGGGCTCGCATTGACGGTGTTATATAGGCTTCGTTGATGGAGAATTAATTGTTTGGATTAGTATTACGAAAGCACGTTTATGGAAAAAGGCGGGGCAGTTTACATACTCACAAATAAGAACCATACGGTTCTTTATGTAGGAATGACTTCTGACCTGATTGCCAGAATGATACAGCACATTGAAAAGCACTTCCCCAACAGTTTCACTGCCAAGTACCATTTGGACAAGCTGGTCTATTTCGAAGGCTTTCATTCGATAGAGGAAGCCATAGATCGCGAGAAACAGATAAAAGCAGGATCAAGGAAAAAGAAAATTGAATTGATAGAAGCTATGAATCCATTGTGGAAGGATTTGTATTTGGAGATAAAAGATACGTGGTGAGGTTTATTTGCTTCGAACTAAGTAATGACGCCATTCCTTACGTCATTGCGAGCTTGCATGCGGAAGGCAGGTGAGGCTTTTCGCCGAACGCGGTCTGCCTAACCGGCAAGGCGGGCAATCTGTCGGTTATTGGCCATGGCTCGAATAATACCGTCATTGCGAGGAGCGCTTGCGAAGCTTAGCGACGCGGCAATCTGCCAGCTAATGGCCATAGCCATATTTATACGTCATTGCGAGCGCGGTTTTTCACCGCGTGCGGCAATCTGTTTGCTATTGGCAATGGCCTTAGCGCATCAATTCTTCAGTGGGAACCTAGTCAGAGAACCATGCACAT
>JAAUQL010000153.1 GCA_012033595.1 Cyclobacteriaceae bacterium
CTCTGCGCAACTGATCCAGTGCTTTGGCCTGCATTGTTTTAAATTCTTCTGATTCCATTCTCTCTGTTTTCTAATACAAGTTTAAACTATTTTTGCAATAGACAGAGTTCAGTTTACAGTCTCACCATGTATCCATACCAGAACTTAGGCCTTGAACTGGTGGCGAGACCAAGTGATTATACAAAAAGAAAGTCCGGGTTGGGCCGGACTCTCCTCGATAAACCAGTATGGATTAGGTAAGTAATAAAACGTATTGTCTTTTATATTTTGATGGCTTCCCTGAGTTTAGACATGGCATCTTTGCTCTTTTCGCTTTGTTTTTCCATTGTTTTGTTCAGGATGGCCTTAGCTTCTTTTATTTTTTTGTTGGCGGCATCTTCGAGATGGCTCTTGGCATCTTCATATTCCTCTGTCAGCCTGGCTCTGGTTCTTTTTCCGCTTCTTGGTGCTGTTACTATGCCTATGGCCATTCCTACTCCGGCTGCAAATCCTAGTGATAATAGAAATTTTACTGTTTTCATCGTGTATTTTACGTTAGATAACTCCTGGTTCCGAAACTTTCGAAACATTCCTTTTTTTGATTGTTTGGTTGTTTATGCTTTAAGTTTGCAATCTCTCCTTACAACATTTCGTATTCTGCCGTCATTATTGCCAATATTGTTCCAAAGCCCCAATGAGCTAGAATTGCCATATTTATGCGCTCATGGCGTGAAAAAACGGGGAATGCATGCCGTGCAGTGTGGATTTTTATGCCCAATGGGGTCAACGATTGGCGCCTGACCATGGGCATGCCCTGGTGGCACTCATTTTGAAAGTCTCATGGATAATTAAAAGTTGATCGCTATGAAAATACAAATACCAAAAAGCTTGTTCAAGGATGGTTCTACTCTACTACTATTGATTTGCGTTGCATGCTCTCCAGCCCTCAATCAGTCCCAAGCTTCTGTACAGACAGAGGTTCCTGCGCAAATAAAAGACGAAATAGCCCCAGAGGTAAATGATCATGCCGCCGAGGTGGTGTTGAATGCCACCGAAGGAGGTCAGACTGGTGCAGGCATAGATGCCTATATGGATATGCAGGCGCAGGAACTAAAAGCCGTTTTAAACGCCGGTACCGTAGATCGGGTAGGAGAGGGCATCGTGGTGACCATGGATGGAGCCAGGCTTTTTGATGGGGATGACTTTATGCTGAATACCTTTGGGAACAACAGCCTGGCGTTGGTTTCAGAAAAACTGAAAAAGTACGAAAATACCAATGTAGTGATAGAAGGGCATTGCAATCTTTCTGATTTGGAAGATTATAATCTGGAGATATCGGTAAAGCGGGCCAATGCGATATTAAAATCACTGGCCTCGCTCGGAGTGGCCTCCAGCAGACTCACCTCTATTGGCTATGGTGCCAGGCACATCCTCGATCAACCCGCTGCCCAAATCAATAGTTCATCGGGTCGAAGCCACATCAATATCGCCATCTATGCCAACGCAAAACTAAAAATGCTGCAAGAGAACTAATATCTGCTCCCGCGGCTGGCCGCAAAACAAATACGGATGATGTGGGTTATGGCATGGAAGCCCAATGAGCCCTGCTCAATGTGCATTTCATAAAATGACGCCCGGGTTCAATATAATAAAGAGTAAAAATTAATTGCTAAAAAAATGAAAGTAGAAATATGGTCTGATGTGGTATGCCCCTTTTGCTATATCGGTAAGCGGCACTTCGAGGAAGCAGTCTCACAATTGCCCTCTCATGTGAATTTGGAAGTAGAATGGAAAAGTTTTGAGCTTGATCCCAACGCCAAGAAAGACAGTCACGAAGACCTCTATGACCACCTTGCTCATAAATATGGACAAAGCAGGGAGTGGGCAGTGCAGACGACGCTAGATATGACCCAAAAGGCCAAATCGGTCGGTCTGGAGTTTAATTTCGATAAGTCTGTATCGACCAATACCTTCGATGCCCACCGGCTAATCCAGCTTGCCAAGAGCAAAGGAAGGCAAGATGAAGCCGAAGAGGCACTATTCAAAGCTTACTTCACCGACGGCAGGCACATAGGTGAGGTCGGGGTTTTGATGGAAATAGGACAGCAAATTGGTTTGGATGCCAAAGAAGTGGAAAAGATGCTGGATTCTGATGAGTTTGCAACAGAAGTACGCGCTGACGAATCGCTTAGCCGGGAATTTGGCATTCGGGGTGTTCCTTTTTTCGTGGTCAACCGCAAATATGGTATTTCCGGTGCCCAGCCGGTAGCGCATATGCTCGACGTATTGAGAAAAGCCGGGCAGGAAGACGGATCTTTTATGTTGGCCGACAGCACCAATGGCGAGTCATGTGGCGCACAGGGCTGCGGATAAAGCATAGTTGGAGCCTGCCGATAAAGCAGGCTCATGTACACATTTTTACATCCCCAATCTTTTAGTTAGCCAAATGGGTTTGACTCCGAAGGAGTCATAGGTCTATAGCAAACAATGTTTCTATAGACATTCGACCCCATACAGGGTCGCATAGGGTCGCATAATCTAAACTAAAAAACATTGCATTCAAATTACAAAAAATTCAATATCCTAAGGACTTTACATAAGGCCTTGTTATGGGTTTTTGTTGATGCAAAAGCTCATTTTCTTGTCCGGATCACGTGGGCAACACCCCTGAAACGATTAGCGTTCAGCTTGCAAAACCAATCAATTCCTTTTCTGAAAGTTTGATCAAGGCTATTCTTGGAAATCGCCCATTCACATAAGTGGTGGCCAAAACCAGTAGCCCGCCATCTGCGGTCTGCACAAAGCCTACCGCTTCATAAGGATTTATTCTGCCTATGTGGTGGGTGCCTATCAGCTTGCCGTTTAGGGCATCGAAGGCATACAGCAGTATTTGTCCGGCCTTAGTGGAGGTGGCGTACAAACTAATGTTGCGGCCATTCACATCAAGGGATTTTATATACACCCTGGCATTTTGGGTCATTTCGGGGTGCTTGCCCCCGGCCAGGTCGCTACTGATGGCTATGGACGAGGTGTTGATGTCTATTTTGGCCATGATAAAATTGTCGTCGAAGCTAAATCTCGACAAGGCAAAGCTGTTGCCGTTGAGATATTGTGCGGCGCTAATGGCGCTTTTTTCCCTAAAACCATTTACCACACCGGTCTGGCTGCCGTCGTTGCCATTGACAAATATCATCGACATGCTATAATTGAAGTATCCATTCAAAAAATATTTGTCACCAGCCTGGCCGGTAAAAAAGGGCAATCGCTCCCCAATGCGCGTCAGGTGACTGATGATGGGTTCCTCTACATCTTGTTCTACCTTGTATTCTTCACTCCACCTTGTATCGAATCCGACATCCAGCTTGGTGAGCCTGGTGCTGTAACTTTCGCGGTTGTAGCTTTCCAGCAAAAACCCGTCAGAAACCTGTGAAGAATGCAAAGGATAAAGGATGTTGCCAAATGATTTGTCAACAACGGCATTTTTGCCAGCATCGGTGGCTTTCATCAGATAGGTGCCGAGCGTTACATCATCCATACAAAAGAAATAAAAGGCGCTGTCCTGAAAATACAGGCCTTTAATGGGGTTCACATAGCTGTCATCAAGTTTAAAATCCCACATAAAATTCCCTTCCTCATCTACACGCAATATGTAGGTGTTCCATGAATCATAAGCGCTCAGAATGAAGAAGCCATTTTCTCCGGCCTGCACCATGTCTATGGGGTCGTAGTCACTTTCGAATGATCCATCATCGAATATTTTAATAAAGCTTGACTCCGGCTGGTAGTCCTCTTCCTTGCTACATCCATACAGCAGACTGGCGATAAGGAATGAACACAAATAATGCAAAATGGAAATTTTTGAGTTTTTCATAAAATGATCTGAGCTTGGATTATAGTGGAACGTAGTCTTGCGAAGTGATAAATTTGAGGGGAATGATCACCTGCAGGCTCAGTTCGAGGTGGTTCAATTGGTAATCATCGGGGATGTCATACACACCGCTGACCAGTTGATTGTCAATATACTTCATGCCGCCATTGTCCGGGTTTTGCAGGCCATAGCGGTAGTTTACCTCCAGTCCGAGGCGTGCATTGCCGATGTTGTAGGTAAAGCCCGCCCCACCGATCAGGCCGTAGTTGGCTTTTTTTGTCCGATCCTTTATCCCGACCGATAGTTTCGTTTCATTTATTTCAGTATCCGATCCCGAGGCCTGGTCTATACTGGTAGTGGTCACTTTTTTGAGTCCGTCGGTTAAAAAACCATAGTAGGCACCTCCCTGGATATAAGGTTTGAATTTGCTGCGCATCAGCTCGTATTTGATGGTGAACGGAAGTTCGATGTACTGAAGCCTCGATTCTACATGGTAGCTTGTGGCTACATTTATTTGCGGATTGGAGCTGTCGTACCATCTGAAGGAATTGTCGTAAGCAAAACGGTACGAGGCATAGGCTGGTAGGATGTTTGCCGAAAGTCCGGTGAGGAATTCATAGGAAACTGAAAATCCGAATTGCAAACCGGGCAAGGTAAATGCCTGATATTTTTTTTCGTCGAAGCCCTGATCCGCTGCCCGGGTGTAGGAGAATACGGAATAGGATTGCCGGGCCGTAGCGCTGCTAACATTCATTCCACCCCGCACACCTATCCACCATTGGCTTGACTTTGCAGTGGCGGTATTGCCATATGGTTTGGGTTTGGCGCCCTTCCCCTGTGCCCACAACATACTGTGGCTGAGGCAGCATGCGAGCAGCAAAAGGATAAAATGTGGTTTTTTCATGGCTAGTTATCTGATTGGAACCCTAAAGATGTTTTTTTTGGCTTTCAAAAAAAAGCGTTTTTAAGACGCTATGAAAATATGTAATGTTTTTTGTATTAGTTAGGCTTCGACATCAGCGCAGGCCATTTGGTGGAAATCGGCATGGCGGTGGAAGTTTCTCCAAGAGGAGCACTTGCCGGGGAAATGGTTTTTTGTGCTGATGTCGGCTTCGGGGATATCCTGATTGAAAAACACAATCCGAAGCTGATTACAGGTTATTGGTTTTCTTGCTTCAACAAGCTTTTTCTGCCATAGATGCTGCAAATAGGACAAGTATGAAAGCGATGCCCCCGCGCCTGACAATGCTCCCTGCCAAAATAAATGATCTGTAGGTGCAGTTTGTTCCATGTGTCTCTGGGAAACAGGAGTTTCAGATCTTTTTCAGTTTGGGTCACATTCTTGCCCGTGGATAGTCCCCAGCGGTAGGCCAGCCGGTGGATGTGGGTATCTACCGGAAAGGCAGGGTGACCAAATGCCTGCGACATCACCACCGAAGCTGTTTTGTGACCCACGCCTGGCAGGGCTTCCAACGCTTCAAAACTTTCTGGCACTTCGCCATCGTATTTGTCGATCAATATTTTCGAAAGACCTGATATGGCTTTGGACTTGGCCGGAGCCAATCCACAAGGCCTGATAATCCTGGCGATTTCTTCTACCGGTAGCAATGCCATTTCATGGACATTTTGCGCCTGCTCAAAGAGCAGTGGCGTTACCTGGTTTACCCGCATATCGGTGCATTGTGCCGAGAGCAGCACGGCCACCAGTAGCGTAAATGCATCGGCATGAGCCAATGGTACAGGGACTTCGGGATACAAGTGGTCGAGGATTTCCCGGATATTTTTCGCTTTCTCTTTTTTGGTCACACTGTAAGTGATTTGGTGCCTTTATCGTGGAGGGTACAGTCGGCTATTGTTCTATCTCTTTATTCCTATGGTAGTAATACAAAAACTGGTCTTTGGGCTGATTGCGCTCGCTCAGGGTATAAAATCCCATGTTGTCTATCGTCCAGGCAATGGATTCGCCTTGCGGTTCGGGGGTATAAATCAGCCGTTCAGGCGCTCTGGCAAGGGCGTCGAGCAATGATTCCCCTTTGTTTTTTTTCCAGTAATAAATGGCGTCGTAATTTTTGATCAGTATTTCCCTGCCGTTCTGCGTTATATCAGCAGCGTTGATGTTGTGGTAAGGCAGGCTTTGTTTATAGGTGAGCAAGAGCGTGTCAGAAGAAGGCGTATTGCTGGGAGCCTGGTATATGCGCACATTTTTTTCTCTTTTAGAAATAATGTACATGACCCGTGTCATCGGATCGACAATTAATGATTCTGCATCGCGGGCACCATCTTCGAACCTGAACCGGTGGTTGATGAACCTTCGAATGAGGGTGTCTTTGAGGTCTTGGGGCTCGGGCAATTCGATTACATTGATAAAATCCCTGATCGCAAGGTTGTCGCCAATATCGGCAATGAACAAGCTCGTGGTGCCGCTGGTCGTATCGGTGTAGATCGCGATATCTTCCCAGTCGAAATTGACCATTCCTTCCACCACATACTCTCTTATTATTTTTCCTTGTCCATCGATCAAAAAGAGTGAAGGACTGTTGCCACTATCGTTTATCGCCCACAACAAGCCCGGGTGTGTCCTGCTTGCCACCATTCCCGAGACTTCCTGAAGCCGCATGTCTGTAATTTTACCTGCTGTGGAAGCGGGCAAAAACCGTTGTGAGCGTAAGGATGGATCGCTGGCGATTTCATCGCCCTGTAAAAATGACGCGATCGCGAAGAAAAATACAAGTATCGATCTCAAAGTTTTCTTTTATGGATAAAATGCGTGAAAGTGCAACCAATAAGGTTGTAAAAATCCAATTATTTCTACGAAAAGCAAATACAATCCTATGAGAATTTCAATCGTTTGCAGGCATCAATCTCCAGCCTTATTTATTTTCAGCAAGGCTTACATTTGTTGCAATCAAAATAAATCCTGTATCTTTTGAGGTTTATTCTATTGTATGACCATGACCACAAGCACCATCACGACAGATTCCAAACTTCGCATCAGGCCCCGCTTCAAAGAGCAAGTGACCCTATCGCCGTCACAGATCAAAGAAAAGCTTACTCGTGCTCTGGTGTTGCATCCTGCCCAATGCCGTGGCAAACTGGTGCAGGATCATATCATTTTGTCCATTCCTTCCGACCAGGAGCACTACTGGTCGCCAGTGCTATCGCTGGAGCTGGAAACCGTCGAAGCGGGAACCATGATCAGGGGACTATATGGGCCAAAGCCTGCCGTCTGGACCATGTTCGTCTTTTTTTATTCGGCTATTGGTTTTCTCACCCTTATGGCTTTGATTTTCGGGCTTTCACAGTGGATGCTGCACATGAAGCCCTGGGCATTGTGGGGTGCATTGATGGGTATATTGCTTATTCTGATTTTTTTCGCGATAAGCAAAATAGGCCAGGGGCTGAGCCAAACACAAATGCACCAGTTAAAAGGCTTTCTTGATCATGCTTTGGAACCGGAAAAATAGATAGAATTCAGTTTTTCAAATTCTTAGCCACGGAATGCACGAATGGACTTGTTATTCGTGTATTCGTGGCCAATTGCAATGCAATCAATTTCAATTCTTTTGCACTAATGCACGAATGGGCTTGATTATT
>JAAUQL010000044.1 GCA_012033595.1 Cyclobacteriaceae bacterium
TTGAGTTTTACAGAAATGTAAGTTGCCCTTTTTGTAACCGGCGGATACACCCAGATATGGGTAATAACCTCAAATTAAAAACTCCGGTGTTCAATTGGTATTTCTTTTTGAAAGCTCGAATGAAAAGCTCAAGTCGAGTGTGTTCCATCAGGGTATCAGTCCCTGGCCATTGATTGGAGATCCGGAAAAAACTATTTATAAGAAGTACGGTGTAGAGCAATCCACATTGAAAATGATGAAATCCATGTTTGTTGCCAACCTGGGTCAGGCGAAGAAAGACACGAAAGAATTAAATCTTCCTGCCGATAAAGACGCTAGCATGAACCTGCTGCCGGCCGATTTTTTAATTGATGAAAACTTCAGGATTGTAAAGGCACATTATGGCTACCACCTGGACGATCACATCTCTATAGATGAATTTAAAGCCTTTGCCGGTATTTAGTTTAATGTATTTCTGAAACTTTAAAAGAAATTTATGAATACAGTAGCAAAAGAAAATTTACTTCAGTTAAAGAACCTCCTGCAGCAAATCGGTCGGGATCATTTTACTGAAAAATCCACCATTTTATCGGGTTCGACCATCGGGCAGCATGTCCGGCACATTCTCGAGTTTTACCTGCTGCTGGTTTCCGGATCTTTTTCCGGCACCATCAGCTATGATAAGCGTGAAAGAGATTTGCGGATAGAAACCGACCCGGAATTTGCGGCACACACCGTTGACCGACTTCTTGCCAGAATTGATACACTTGAGAATGGTTTGCAGGTAAAATTCGAAGGCGATTACAGCAAAAGCGGAGGGGCACAAAACGTGATTTTCAGTTCGGTGGGCAGGGAACTTGCGTATTGTATTGAACATAGTATCCACCACCAGGCCATCATCAGGGCCGCATTGATTTCAATGGGTCTGGAGCATCTCACGACAAGGCATTTTGGCGTAGCCTACTCGACCATCAGATACAGAAATGGCCAATGTGCACAGTAAGCTATATACCGGCGTCTGACAATAGCAGTTTTGCGCTTACGTCCAACAGGGCCGAAAAGGTATTCAGACCAACTCTGCCGCCTGTCGTCACCTGGCACAATGGTACAAAATTGGCCTTCCCCAGGGATGAAAAAGCCGGGGGTTCCTGGATTGCCATCAATGAAGATGGAAGAGTGTGCTGTCCGATACAATGGGGAAGGATCATTTTCAAATTGCCAACAAGTAAGGTTTGCAGGACTTGAAAACGCATCAGATTTCCAAATTTTTCAGTTTGCCAGAGCCAATAATTTCGCGGTAGTTACATTCGATTCAGACTTTATTGACCTGAATGCCATGTATGGATCGCCTCCAAAAGTTGTTTATCTCAACACCGGAAATCTAACCACTAAAAATATCTCAGACCTTCTGCTGGATAATAGTCCGAAAATTATTCATTATCTGGAATTTGACTCAGATGACATCCTCGAATTAATAAAAGCCCCATAGCAAACGGGAGAGAATAACACTTAATTAGATCGTGTTAGAATACTTCAAACACATTATTTCCATTTTATGTCAGGTAATTCAATTCCGACGACTTATCTAGCATAGATTATTCATTACACAAATTGACAGGGATAAATTATGCAGGAGTATATTAATGCAGATCAGTACATTCACCAGTTATCACAAATTATTACCAAGGCAAACCGCACCTTTGTTCCAAAAAATGGCGATGGGAAATAGGTGAGTTTTGGAAAGGCGCGGTGCTGCTACTGAGTACCCTGAAGTCTAAGGGAGAAGCAGCGCTTGCTGAGGCCATTTATGATTTTGTTATTGACAGTTGTAAAATGTATTTACACCAATAATTGTTAATGCTCAACTTTTAGACACATGGAAGTCATCACACAATCCACCATCACCTGCCCGGCATGCGGATATCAAAAAATGGAAGTCATGCCGGAAGATGCATGCCAATTTTATTATGAATGCACAAATTGCCACACTTTGTTGCGACCTCTGGCTGAAGAATTGCTGTGTATTTTGCAGCTATGGATCTGATAAATGTCCTCCGGTGCAGCAACAAAAGCATTGCTGCTGATAAATAACCAAATCAAATGTAATCGCGTTGGGACTATAAGTTGCAGACACGGTATCATTATAAATTTGAAAAAATGAAGAATATTCTCTTAATACTACTCGGGATTATTGCCATTGTCATGATCATCATCAGTATCCAGGGAGGAATATTGCCCCCCGGGCTCACCGGCATCGGCTTCATAATTATTGCCTGGCTTTTTTATAAAAACAAAAAAGAATGAGTACGTCAAAGCTAACGATCAAGAACTCGAACGGGGAACAGTTGCATGCCACGCTGGAGTTGCCGGCAAACAAAAAACCGGTTCAATTTGCGATTTTTGCGCATTGTTTCACCTGTTCCAGCGACCTGGGTGTGGTTCGCAATATCAGCCGCGAGCTCACCAATTTTGGCTTTGGGGTGTTGCGGTTCGACTTCACCGGGCTTGGCAGCAGCGAAGGTGATTTTGCAGACACCAACTTCTCGCACAATCTCAAAGACCTCCGGATTGTCAACGACTACCTCAAAGAAAATTATGACGCGCCTATGCTGTTGGTTGGGCATTCTCTTGGTGGGGCTGCCGTCCTGATAGCGGCATTACAGCTTGACAACATCAAAGCTGTGGCGACCATTGCAGCACCCTCAGACCCTGAGCATGTCAAGCATCTCCTGGCCCACGGGATGGATGAAATGGCGCTGAAGGGCGAGGCAAGGGTATCGATTGGTGGACGGAGTTTCATGATCAAAAAGCAATTTCTTGAAGACCTGGAAAAGCACAGTTTATCCACCGTACTGAACAAACTCAGGAAACCGATACTGATTTTACATGCTCCCCAGGACAGCATTGTTGGAATTAATAATGCTGCAGAAATATACCAGAGCGCACACCATCCTAAAAGTTTTGTTTCGCTGGATGGGGCAGACCATCTCTTAAGTGATAAAAGGGATAGCCTTTATGCAGCCAAAACCATCGGCACCTGGGCAGAGCGTTATCTCTTGGAAGATGATTCGGTAAAAAACAGGGTAATTGATACTAAAGGCGAGCAGGTAGCGGTGCACTGGAAGAGTAAGGATATTTTTACCACCCAAATTTCCAATAACCGCCATGCGATTACAGCAGATGAACCAGTCGATGCCGGTGGAGCAGATCTGGGTTTTTCTCCATACGAATTGCTCAATGCCGCCCTGGGGGCTTGCACGGCCATGACCTTGAAGCTCTACGCCGAAAGAAAAAAATGGCCACTGGAGGAAGTCTATGTGTATCTAACCCATGACAAAAGGCATGTGGACGATTGCGAAGAGTGTGCTGACCGCAAAGCTAAAATTGACCATATAAAGAAAAGGCTTGAATTTGTGGGCGATCTTTCGGAAGAGCAAAAAATGAGGTTGGCAGAAATTGCAGCGCTCTGTCCGGTTCACAAAACACTCACAAGCGCCACAAAAATTGAAACCAACTATTAAAACACATGTCTCTGATACTTGTTAATCTAAACAAAGTATATCAGGAAAAATCAGGATGCCCCGGCAATAAAGTGCTTTGTAAGCGCACAGCCCTTTTCTGAAATTAAACCCACTATGTTTGAATTTTTACCATTAGAATAAAATAAATGAAAGCTATCTGGAAAAACACTGTTATCGCCGAGAGCGATAAAACCATCGTCATTGAAGGGAATCACTACTTTCCCGCCGACAGCATAAAAAAGGAATACTTCCATTCCAACGAATCCCATACTGTGTGCCCATGGAAAGGAACCGCAAGTTATTATGATGTAGCAGTCGGAGGAGAGGTTAACAAAGGAGCAGCCTGGTACTATCCGGAGCCCAGCGACCTTGCAAAACAGATTAAAAATCATGTTGCATTCTGGAAAGGTGTAACTGTAGAAAAATGAGTCACCCAATAGACCGACCGGCGCAACCCGGAGAAACAATAATACCGCTGTCAAACCCGACAACGGCATCAAAAATTAAAACATCTCCGGGTCTTGGAATATACGTGATAAACTCAGGGTTATTCCATTCCAAAGATTACCGGTGTCGGATAAAATGCCCCCCACGCAAACCAATATCCTATGAAAGAGACTACAGGCTGTAATTTTTCTCCTTTTCTAGGGCCCCTTACCGCCTCGCCAAATACATCCCATTCACTGCCTTCATCATCTACCATGATTACATCCGATACGGCTTCTACTGCATTTTTCGCCGCTAAATTAACAGTGGTACCATCACTTAACTTGCTTTTGAATGCCAAGATGAAATTATGCATCTCACTTCCCACAATCACAATATCGTGTTCCTCAAACTGATCTTTACGCACTACTATGTCATCGCTAGCGAATGAGCTAAATTTATAGACCTTGGATTTTCCGTCAAGGACAATACCCAAAACCCTTTCCTTGGATGCAATCCTATCGTCTGCAGGACTTACGGGGAAAAGCAGGTTGGAATTATTGGTTTTATAGTCGCCATAAGGATATCTGCCGTAATTTCTGTTGAATCCGGTACTGGTTGATACGACTTTGGTGTCCGGATACATGCTTTTCCAGCTCGCCCAGGTGGTTTCTATCAGATTAAAAGTCTGAATTTCAGTACCAATTAGCTCACCGTTAACACAATCAAGCCTCATTTGCGACCAGTTGCTGTCGGTTTTTCGGTCATAAGGCAACAGATTGGAGTTAAACAACAGGCCTGATACGCCAAATGTTGTTTCCTCTCCTTTAATTACCCGATCCCATCCTATACCGGTACCTGTGAGCGGGCAATAGGTAATTGCAAAAGCATGGTCATCCACCCTGTCGTTGATGATTTCGTGCCAATCTAAAATAGAGTGTGGGTAGGCCCGTACTTCGCTGCCATTTTTATATCCTAAGACCAGGTCATTATCCGACAAATAGCTTGCTTCTGCCACAGTTATCAACTTGGGATTTTCAAGGGCGGGAATACCGTCTTTCCCGGGGCCTCCGTCAAACACCCTGTCTTGTGGAATGGCCCACTGATTTGAATTTGGGGAGCCTCCGCCATTGTTTACATCCGTTTCTCCACATGCAGCCGTCAGTAGCACAAAGGCCATTGCGAAGGTAGTCGGTATGCTGTTTACTATCCATGTTTTCATTTTTTATTGATTTAAGTTGAATAATTGATTCTTTTTCGAATTAAACGATAGATATACACCCACATTCAATCTATAGGAGGGTGTGAGCTGAGTGCCTGTTACCCGGCTGTAAAGCGGAAATTCCCCGTTGAAAATAATTGACATGGATGAGCTTGCCTGCCAGGAAACAGACGGAATAATGAATATCCATTCGCCACCGGTATTGGATACAATCTGATCATTGTTTTTATCCTGACTTGCATTTCTGTAGCGAAAATTGAGTCCGTAACCCATCAATTGTTTTAAGAACACCAATTGATCTGAGGCACCCAAAATGATGGAGTATTCATTGCCGAATTCATATTTTTGTGAGCCCAGATACTCATTGTTTGCTCCTGTAATTCTGTAGGTGATCAGATTCGTAAAAACCATCGATGGCCGTGAAATAAGTGTTTTGGTAATCCTGTGGTGCAGGATACCATCCCATGCACCAGATCCGGGTTGAAGATCGGCATTCAGCGTAATGCCATTGTCATTGCTGAGGTCAGAGGAACCAGTTGGTATTTTAGGGCCGGCGCCAAATGCCATTTGCACGGCACTTTTGCTGAAATATTCATAGTGGAGCATCAGTACGCCATCACCAAGACCTGTGGTTTCAGTAAAATCCTCGAATACGCCCTGAGAAATAGCTCGTTGTTGACGCACAGCGGAAAACAGGCCTTCGATGGTAAACCTTTCATTTATAGAGTAAGCAGTTTTAAACAATATGGTATGGGTCGTCCGGTTTCTTGAGTTGTCGTCTAGTCTAATCTCCTCATCTTTGAGTGTGTTGAGGATATTTATATCGTATGCCAGGGAAAATTGTAGCGTACCTTTATCCGCCGGCGGAGACCCCCGATATTATTCGATAATGGCACGCCTCCCGAGCAGCATGTTTGGGCTATGGCAGTGTGCTCGAATAACCAGAGCAGGCTTAGAAACAGTATAATTTTAGTACCCATGACTTTAGCTTGATTTTAACATGAAGATCGATCTCAATTAGACCGCCGGTCAGAGGGATATTCCTCCAAGACACCCAGAGGATTCACAAATAGATCGCCGGAATTTATCCAGGTTTCAACCTGCTCAAATGGGATGTGATCCCCGAAATCTTTGCCATAATAGGCCTGCACAATGGTGCCACTTTCATTTATGAGAAAATCTGCCGGCATTACGGTTTTTTCAATTAGAGATTCGACATTGAAGTATCCCTTAGTCATTATCTGCATCATTTCTTTCAATCGCTGCATGGCTTTAATTTTGCCCAAAAGTGAATGTTCAATGCCATATTTTCTGTACAGCGATTCGGTAGGATCAGCAATGATCGCGAACGACGGATTTTGTTTGCCGGCATATTTAAGGATTTCGGAAGCCGGAGATGCAAAAACTGCAATGATCACTACATCCTTAAATTCCCATTCCCTTTGTTTTTTGATCATCTCATTAACCCTCAGATTACAAAACGGACATGCCGCAGTGCGCAGGAAGCTCAATAAAATCTTTTGACCCTCAAATTCATCCAGCGATATTTCATTTCCATAAATATCTCTGCTTTTGCCTAATATGGCTTTTTCTCCCTTTTTCATTGGTATCATGTTTTTGTTGAACAATCAGCTTTCTGCACAAACTGCTTCGGCAAATGTCAATGGAGTGAGTAGCTGTTTGAACTCCTCCATTACGGTATTTCCTTTATCTTTTGCATACCAGGTATGGAGCGCTTTTTCAAAATCTTCCCATGAGCGTCCCTGAGGATCTTTTTCCAATTTGCAAACAGTAGCTGTGCGGGAACTGGTCTTGGACCCCATGCGAATAGCTCATTTCCCTGTTCATCGAACGCAATGAGTTTTGGAATGGATCTACTTCCGTTGGTATGGTACTTCTCCATCAATTCAGGATGCTGATCTCTGAGCACGATATTCAATTCAATTTTTCCTTGCGAGTTTTCGGAAATCTTATGGATGATGGGAAGTATTTGGGCACTATCACCACACCAGGCTTCAGTAATCACCACCCATTGTTGTTTCCGAAACCCTTCTTTTGATAAAGCCCTCCATGCAGCATCCACGATAAAGGTCTTGTGGATGCGCAGCATTCTACTCAGGTTCAATTTAGTGAATTGTACGAGGGCTTCAGACTGATTAAGTCCGGAGGTCGATCCGCTTTCTACCAGTTGATCAATCCAATTGATAAAATCGGGGTAGCTAATAATGTCCCTCCCAGTATTGCGCTGTTGGTATTCTATGATGTTCATGTTATAAATCCTTTGCTTGTGATACAGATGAATTGTCGGAGATATCGCAACATCCTGACAGCTTAAACAATAAAAAAAAGAAGAAAGAGATACAAAGGTGCATAACTATCGTTGCCACGACATTTCCGATAGCTAAAGTCCTCTTTTTGCAAAAGCTTACCCCCAGGAGCTAAATTGTACCTGCCGGATTTTTACAGCACGGAAAGCATACAAAATCAATAATGCTATGGCCGCAAACAGACAAAGCAAGCCAGCGCCCAGAATAATCATTGGAATTTCAGATACCGATGCTGACTGCTCAGAATGCCAGGCCAGGATCATGGCCGAAAGCGTCATTAATCCAATAGAAATGTATAGAGAAATGATGGCTTTGCTCAAAAGCCTGAGTTGAGCAATTTTTCTTCTGATAATGACCTTAGCACTTGACTCCTCATGGGTGTTTTGAAGGGCGCGGACCTCGCCAACCAGGGCAATGATAAAATTTGAAGTGGAAAGTACCAACAATGCTGCCGCAGGAATGATCGTAATTGGGAGGTAGCACTGCATGTTTATGATTTATATTTATGCTGCCAAGGAATAGCGTAATTCAACACCTTCACCTGGCATCAGCTTCAGACAATTTTTCTTTAATCCGTAGTGTAATTAATTCATCTTTCTGCTTCACAGTCACCTTTTGGCAATGAGATGGATACGTTAGGAGGTATTCAGATGCCGGATCCAATGGTCTGTCAGCCTCAAAAATACCGCAGCATTCAAAATTGCCGGTATCCGAATAGCGCGTTACCCTGAAAAGATTCATAGTCTCCATATCTCGTCTTATGGTAAACCAGGAGCCTGCACCTTCTCCAGACAACCATTTAGCAGTTTTTAGTTGTGCATTGCTTTTTGCAGGGGCAGGCAGTATGTCTGGCAATTTCATGTGCTCAATAATTTTGTGGTGACGTTGGTTATGTTTGGCTCAGCAATGCCTGAGGTGTATGTTCCGGAGCTCAAAGACCTCACATTGGCCATGGGTGATGGACTAATGGAATAGGGGATTGAAAGCAACAAGTGCTCAGCAAGCGAAGGAGCACCCTTTCTGATGATTTGATTTACAAACCGGGAGCAGTTTGTTCCTTGGGGTAAAAATGGTCCGTATGGCTGAAAATCTGCATTTTGCATCTCCTTGCACCTGTCAAAGGCTTTTTGATAATTGACCCGGGTATAAGCAGCAAAAAGTTGTCCATCGCCATGACATGATTTATTAGCAGCTATTTCTTCGAGTATTTCAGGCAGGTTGCTTATTGATTTTCCATTTCCCGAAATTGCCGCCACGGTGTGTATTTGCAGATCATGGTCGGTCTTCTGGTCGCGAACTCTGCCAAAACCATGAGGTGCATGATACCTTCCGAAATCAAAATATTCACATGCCTTTGTTTGATCAGATATGAGCAAGAGTGCAGCATGTCCTACCTTGTAGTAGCCATTTTTATTCACTCCGATCCATCGCATAAGGGCATCGTACCATGCTCCTGCCTGTTTGCAGTTGGTTTCAGGCCAGGCAAGTGCCACTATAAAGCCGCTTTGCATTTTTCTAATTTTATTGCCATTATCTCTTTTTCGTGCTGTTTATGCAACCTACATCTCAACCCGGAAGTTACTCGCTCACTAACATTCCATCAATGGGGCCGTGTTATTACCTGATTAGACGTTCGGTAATGCAAACCTGACAGTTCTGAAAAAAAATATATTCAAGTCAAAATTTGATGTAGAAATTCGGTAAACCTGCAGCACCAGCTTGAGATGGTTAAATAGCCGCTCTACACCGTCAGCTCATGATAAAATTTAAACATCCAACATCTTTAGTGAAAAATATCAAATAATTCCAATATGGGGAAGTTCAAAAATCCACGGGGCTTTTGATCATTATTTGTTTTTTGGTCTTTTGCCGGGCATTATGGACAAACTCATATTAGTTTTCTTCAAGATCTTTGATGAGCGCTTTTTTAAAATCATCCGAGAGTGTGACGCCCTTATATTTTTGAGGAGTTTCCGTAGAAGAAATATGCGTTTTTAGGGCCTTTTCCATGTGTTTGTTGTTTTTTTGGTAGGCGTTGCACGCATTGCACATGCCAGTATGCATACGCAATTGCATTTTTTCTATCGGATTCAATTTAAAGTGCAATTCTTTTTCCATCAATTCCGTTGCCTTGCGACAGGAAAGCATTAATAAATTCATTATTTTTTTCATGCCGAAATATCCCAATTAGTTTCAATACAATCTTTTAGCTTCAATTTTGATCTGTGGAGGATCTGCCAAAAATTAGACGGAGACAGACCCAATTCCTGACAAATTTGTTCTCCATCTTTGTCTTCGAGATATTTCATCTGAACTGCGGAGAACCATTTTTCGGGTAGATGTTCCAGGCAGTTTTGAAGTATCTGGCGGAATCCGGCTTTGTCGAGCAAATGTTCGTCTTCCTTTTCCTGCCAAAGCATTGCATTTGATCTGTTTTTCCAGTTTCCATATTCATCAAATGGTTTTCCAAACATGTTGTCGTTAGCAGCATTCATCTGTAAATCTGATTGACGGAAAATAATCTCTTTGAAATTTTTCCTGTGATGGTCCATGATCTTGTTGTTCAGGATAGAGAAAAGCCACGTTTTTACTTTGGCTTTATTTTGAAAAGCCTCCTGCGATTTGATGGCTGCCAAAAAAGTATCCTGAACCATGTCCTGGGCTATTTCGCGATTGTTGGTACGGTACACAGCCCAACGAAACAGCTCATCTGAGTAATTTACTACCAGCTCATTGATTGGAAGTCGTGTTTTTTCCATGGAATCAAAAATATTAATATCAAGATATTAAAATTACTTTGTTTGCCATTCCATATGGCAAAAATCAATCAAATAGTGGGGGTTTTGTATGCCAGGCTACATTTTGCGAAAAAGCAGATCCGGATGGGAATGACCTGTCTTTTAGGAGATTCTTTCACTGTGCATATTTTGAGCATCAAGAGGTTCAGGCTGCCGGCATTGTGGCCACTGCGCTCTGTTTGCATTATCTTTTTACTTTTGCAGTAATTATAGATATTGCTTTGCCCGAAATAAACAGCTTTAGCATATGAAAACAGCATCCCTGGCCGAATTGAAAAGGGCTCTGGCAGACTACTCTCCAAAGGAGCTCATGGCACTTTGTCTGCGAATGGCAAAATTCAAAATAGATAACAAAGAATTGCTCCATTACCTGGTTTTTGAATCTGAAAATGAAGCGTCGTTTCTTGAAGAAGTAAAAATGGAGATAGAAGAAGATTTTGAGTATTTAAACATTTATTCCGTTTATCATTTTAAAAAAGGGGCAAGGAAAATATTGACCCGGACTAACAAATACATAAAATACAGTGGTCAGACTCAAACAAGGGTAGAGTTATTGATTTGCTTCAGCAAAAATTTGCGCAATAAAATGTTCAATTTTCAAGATCACCCTTTGATCACAAATTTTTATGACCGGCAGATTATCAACATTCAAAAATCCATTGCCAAACTTGATGAAGACCTGCAATTTGACTATGTCAATGAGTTAAAAACACTTGGAATTCCTATTGAACGCTAAAGTTCGGTATGGCGCATCGCAGCGCTTTGAAGTATTTTTGGTCAGCTTAAAAACGTAAAATTTCGTGAATGAATAAACTAAGGGATAACCACCGCAGGCCTGACAAAACAGCGGGGGTAAGATGGGCAGCGCATGGAGGCATTTTTTTGTCTTGATTATTCTTTGGTTCTTTTCTTTTCATTAAGCAAATAAAGTAAAACCAGAGCCTCTTCGGTCATTTATGGCAGACGAGAAGCAGAATGACCAGAAGCTTGTATAATAATATTAGCTTTTTCTGTTTTCGCACTTTTTTTCAGAAAACAAAATTTTTTTGTATAATTAGATCATAATGGTTAAACTAATCACTTACAGCTATTCCCAACAAATATTAGAATTATGGGGAGTAAAATACTCCAATTTGACTAAAATAATGAGGGAGGTGGTATTGATCGCCGGGAAGAAATACCGTGTTTACGAAGTAGATTAATTAATCAATCAAACAAATAAAAACCAAAATGAAAAGAACCTTATTGAATTTCGCCCTATTGAGCATGGCCGCGGCCATGACGTTTATGATGTCCTGTAAAGAAGAGAAAGTGGAGAAAGTTGAACTCCATGAGTACAAAGTAAAAGTTGTGCTCTCCGGTGACAAGGAATTTTTCTCAGGAAATATCGCATTGTCTCCTTCAGAAGTAAATCCACCAATAAATTTCATTGATGAATCAACCAACCAGGTGGTTGATGAAGGTGTGTTTCCCACGGGAACAGTAATTGAATTGAATAAAATGAAATTGGGTGCAAATAGCTATAAAGGCGATAGAAAAATGGGGTATTTGGCCGTTGTTTATGGATTTGATTATGATAAACCAACAAACCCCGATCCTGATCAAAACCCAACCTTAGAAGGAGAAATAACACTTTATGAAGATGGCAAAGCTGTAGAAACGCAAACCTTCAAAGTGGACAAAATAAATATTACTGTAAACGAACATTTTGAGTACAATCCATGGCTAGACTAATAACAGAACAGGAATTTGAAGCGGTCAAAGAGGTGCGGGAGGGCACTGAACAGCACGACCATTATATGGCCATCCTTCAAAAGCTTTGGGATTACCAGGATGGGAAAAGTGGCACTATGGAAGAGTTGCAAGCTATACCTGAACGGGATATGGAATTAGCCAGATATTACGCTGAAATCATGGCTAAAAGGAAGTGGGGATTAGGAAAGTAGCGGTAACTGGTGACAACAGCCTAAAGGATAGCGGTATTGTTTTCAAGGAACTTGAAAAGCAGACCCCGGAGGTTTTGATCCCCTTTCTGGAGCGCTTGTTACTTCCATGCCTTTCGAAACCACCGCAGGCCTGACAAAACAGCGGGGGTAAGATGGGCAGCGCATGGAGGCATTGTTTTGTCTTGATTATTCTTTGGTTCCTTTCTTTTCATTTAGCAAATAAAGTAAAAACCAGAGCCTCTTCGGTCATTTATGGCAGACGAGAAGCAGAATGATCAGCATCTTGATTAAAAACAATTCAATGTCGTTTAAGCAGGGAAAAGAGTTTGACCCCATCCGGAGTCGCAAAAAGTCGAATAATCTTCACCACACGACATTGAATATTTATCTTATTACCGCTCGAAATGCCAGCTTTATCATTTTTTTTTTAAAACTAAAAAACGGCGCCAGACTAAAGTAAAATCGTTGGATTATATCAGGATATTCAAGCCGCGGCGCACACCAACGCCATCAAACGTTTTTCCTATGGCCTAGTTCCCTTCTTTGCTTTCCAGATACTCGTCAAAAGTTCCGAGTTTGTCCACGAAACCATCAGCAGATATTTCCACAATGCGATTGGCCACCGTTTGGGTAAAGGTGTGGTCATGTGAGGTGAACAACACCGTGCCCGGATAGTTTTGGAGGTTGTTGTTGAAGGCAGTGATCGATTCCAGATCGAGGTGGTTGGTCGGTTCATCGAGAATGAGCAGGTTGGCACCCGCCAGCATCATGCGTGACAGCATGCACCTTACTTTTTCGCCTCCCGACAGCACATTGCATTGTTTCAGCGTTTCTTGCCCCGAAAAGAGCATTTTACCCAGAAAACCCCGGATATATACCTCGTCTTTTTCATCTTCGGAATATTGGCGGAGCCAGTCGATCAGGTTGTCATTCGACTCAAAGTACTTAGCATTGTCATTGGGCAGGTAGCCCGTGGTGATCGTCTGACCAAATTTAAACTCCCCTGAGTCAGCCTTTTCTTCTCCCATCAGTATTTTGAACAGCATGGTAATGGCCAGGGAGTCTTTGCTGATAAAGGAAATCTTGTCGCCCTTGTTCACAAACAAATCCAGGCCTTTAAAAAGCGTTTTGCCCTGCACGGATTTGCTCAGATTTTTTATTTCCAGAATCTGGTCGCCAGCTTCCCGTTTTTGTGTGAAGATGATGGCCGGATATTTCCTTGAAGAGGGCTTGATGTCGTCAATATTGATTTTTTCAAGCAGTTTTCTACGGCTGGTGGCCTGTTTGCTTTTGGAGGCATTGGCACTGAAACGAGCAATGAATTCCTGCAATTCCTTTTTCTTTTCCTCGGCTTTTTTATTCGACGATGCACGCTGGGTCAGCGCCAATTGGCTCGACTCATACCAGAAAGTATAGTTGCCGGTAAATATTTTAATCGCTCCAAAATCGATATCTGCCACATGGGTACATACTGTGTCGAGAAAGTGACGGTCGTGCGAAACTACAATCACCGTATTTTTAAAATTGAGCAAATAGTCTTCGAGCCAGCCTACGGTATGGATGTCCAGGTCGTTGGTAGGTTCGTCGAGTATGAGGATGTCGGGGTTGCCAAATAGCGCCTGCGCCAGCAAAACGCGAACTTTTTGGTGGCCATTGAGTTCCTTCATCAATTTATAGTGGTCGCTTTCCACGATGTCAAGACCACTGAGTAAAGCCGCCGCATCTGACTCGGCGTTCCAGCCATCCATTTCGGCAAAAACCATTTCCAGCTCCGAAGCTTTGTGCCCGTCTTCTTCGCTAAAATCTTCTTTGGCATAGATGGCTTCTTTTTCTTTCATAATGTCCCACAATTTTTTGTGGCCCATCATTACGGTATCCAACACGGCAAATTCATCAAATTCGTGGTGATCTTGTTTGAGTACCGACATCCTTTTGCCCGGTTCTATATGTACCGAACCGGAATTGGGGTTGATTTCACCGGTAAGAATTTTGAGAAATGTGGATTTGCCGGCACCATTGGCGCCGATTACACCATAGCAATTGCCTTGGGTAAATTTGATGTTCACCTCGTCAAAAAGCACTCTTTTGCCATAAGCGAGGGATATATTTTCAGTGGAGATCATATAAGGTCAGTTTTAAAGCCGCAAAATTAAAGGTTTTAAATGGCATAATGAAATGTAGCACGACGAAGCGCATAATGAGGGCCGGGGCGATTTAATCTGTTGAGGTATAGAAATAGCCGTGCCAGCCTCAGTACAACGGCCTGACATTCAATTTTTGAACAAATAAAGAATTCCATTATTCGTTGCCAAAAAGATTTTAAATTTGCTCTTAAACAGAACACGGACGTATGACTTTCAGACTATCAACTTTTATATTATCACTGGTTTGTGTCTTTTCGGCGCACGCGCAGCAAGTGGACAAAAATGATTTTAACACACTTTTACAAAAGATCAATACACGGTATGATGAGCAAAACCCTATCGTCGGCCCTGATGGCAAAACCCTCTATTTTACCAGGGCTAATGACAGCCTCAATATCGGTGGCACCAAAGACAAAGGTGATATTTGGGTGAGTCGCTTGGGCTCAGACGGGGTTTGGGGATCTGCCACCAATCTGGGCAGACCGATCAATGATGAGTTAAAAAACCATATGCTGGGCTTTTCACCAGATGGTAATATCATGTTCCTAAACCATGAAAAGAAAAACCCCGGGGGAATTGTGGTAAATGACGGTATCTCATATGCTGTCCGCACCGGCAATACCTGGTCTAAACCGGTTCGCCTTTCTGTTGATTACCTGCTCAATAAATCAGCGCACCAAAGTGGCAGTATCTCAGCCGATGGCCGCTACCTGTTGTTATCGCTGCAAGCGTATGCTTCGCGCGGGGAAGAAGATATTTATATCAGTACCTACCAGGATGGGGCGTGGTCTCAGCCCGTCAACCTTGGCTCCGATATCAATACTTCTGGACAGGAAATGACCCCTTATCTCTCGCCCGACCAGCAAAAGCTCTATTTTTCCAGTAATGGACACAGCAATAAAGGTGGCCTGGATCTGTATGTGGCCGAAAGGCAGGGTGAAGGCTGGACTTCATGGTCGAAACCCAAAAACCTTGGCAGCAGCATTAATTCCATTGGAGTGGAACTCAATTACTTTATCGATATCAACAATAGTATTGCATACTATTCTTCGACGCAAAACAGCGATGGATATGGCGATATCAATGCCCATGAGGTGGTGCTTGATACTTTGCAGAAAGTGCAGGAAGAGGTATTTGACGCACTGGTGGTAAAAGCCGAAGAGCTTAAAAAAACCATTACCTTATCTGGTGCTGTATCGAACAAAAAAACCAATGAACCAATCGCTGCTGCGCTCAACATACGGATAAATGGCGACGAATATAATACCAATGCTGACGAAAGTACCGGGGTCTATTCCATCGAATTGCCCCTGGAGACCAACATGGTGAACATAAACGTGAAGTCTCCTGGTTTTATGGGCACTACAGCGTCGATGCAGCTAAGTGCCACAGGCGCGGAACAAAACTTTGCCCTGGCACCTTTGGAAATAGGAGAAACAATACAACTGAACAAGGTGTATTTTGAACGTGGAACCGCGATTTTGTTGGACGATTCCTTTGAAGAACTAGACCAATTGGCAGATATGCTCACTGAAAATCCAAATGTGAAAATCGAACTCTCGGGTCATACCGACAACCAGGGCGATTCTAAATTGAACCTCGGGCTGTCGCAAGAACGCGTGGAAAGGGTGAAAATATACCTCACCGAACATGGAATTGATGCCAAAAGGATCAAAGGCAAAGGATATGGAGGTACCAAACCACTGGCCAGCAATGCTTCGGAGGAAACCAGGAAACTGAATCGCAGGGTGGAAATTACAATTTTGAAAAATTAGCATTGAAAAGGTCGAAAAAAATTTTCCTTGCCTTCGCATCTGCCTTCTTGCTGGCAATGATGATAATTGGCTACGACATATCCAGCAGAACCACTTTTCCCGGATCTAAAAAATCCATAATCGAACGCCTTTCGCCCACCGATAGCAGTGCCACCGATATCGATACCGTTAAATCAAAAGAAAAAGCACAGTGACAACCGGAAAAAAAATAGACGTTGATAAAATCGATCTGGAGGAGCTCGGCGAAAAAGCCGTTGAAAACCCGGGACTGGTTTCTTTTGCACATTCCATTGGCGGTGCGGCCATCAAACCGACCGATGTGGGCAAAGTGAAGGGCAGGGCCATGGCAGCTATGCAGGAACAAACCGACGAGCAACTCAAGTTGCTTTATGAACAGATGCAGACCATTGCCCGGCAGGCCAAAGAAATAAAGCTGAGGATAAGAGTTTCAGAAAGAATCTACCTGGCAAAAATGGGTTTTGAGCCCATTATTGGCAAAGTATATTTTCTATATGAAAAAGAGCAGCAAGAGGTGTTGTCCATGATTTCGCCAGAGGAATGGGGCTCGCGCATGCCTTTTGATGCATGGTTGGCCAGTGTAAAATTGCGCTCAGATCATACCTGGGAAATAATCGAAGCGGGCGATTTATAACAGGTAAACCTACAAATTCCAGCCAAAATTCAATTTATTCCAGCGATGGAATTGCAGCGTCAAAAGCACTTCATTTTACATAAATCTCCATTTGGATGGGGGAGAGGGTTGAGTCGTCCTGAAGCGGCCTGATGGCAATGATCTTAGATTTATTGTAGATATCAGAAAACTCGTTTTTACTGATGCGCTGCTGTTTTTTACCTTTGGGTATTTTATAATATTGCATCCTTCCAGAACTATTGGCCACAGCCCTGAAAACCATGCGATATTCGAAATCGATTGGTGAAGGTATAAACGGTAACATGGCTACTCTACCGAATAATCTTTCTTGTATTGCTCAAACAGCATCCGCTCCTGCCTGGTGTGGTATTCGTTGAAAAGCTCCTGGGCAGAGGAAGGAATATATTGGAATTTTTGCTCGAAATGCTTGATGATTTCATGCAACTCAGACATGTACTCGCGAGTCTGCCTGAGTTGGGTACAACTTTGTGGATCAATAAATCTGTTTTTAGCGATTTTCTTGAACTCTTTATCCAGTTTCTTAGAATTTTCCATCTTCGTAGATAAGTGCAATTTATACTTTAAATAAGCATATTTCAAATATAGTGTAATATTACACGTAAATATATTATTAAAATTATATATAGCAATAAAACAAGTGTAAAAATGCACAAATGTTACTGTAAGTTTATTTTACCGGTCTTTTTGGTTTTTCGTTTAGCATCCGCGATATCATGGCGTGTTCATTCATTTGCCAGAAATTTGCCCGGTGTGTTGAGGGGTAATTGTCTCTTATATTTTGCAAAAGCTTGAATGTGCCGATCTGATTAGTATATTCGAAATTTAAACATGTGACTATGCCGGTTATAGATTTATCGCAGGGCGATTCCATACTAAATACTTTTGTTTCAGAATTGCGAAATATAGAAATACAGCACGATGCGTGGCGTTTCCGAAGAAACCTGGAACGAATAGGAGAAATCATGGCTTATGAGCTGAGCAAGCAATTGAGCTATGTGAGCAAAAGCATTCAGACCCCAATGGGGCAACATACAAGTGGCGCTATCGACGATCGCTTGGTAGTGGCTACTATTTTGAGAGCGGGTTTGCCTTTTCATCAGGGATTTCTGAGTTGCTTCGACCGGGCTGAAAATGCCTTTGTTTCTGCTTATCGTAAGTACACCGACAAGTTGCATTTCGATATTCATATCGAATATATCTCATCACCCTCCATCGAAGGCAAAACGCTCATTTTAGTGGATCCGATGTTGGCTACCGGCTCTTCTTTTGAGCTCGCCTATGCAGCCCTCTTGTCCAGAGGCACCCCCAAAAACGTTCATTTTGCCAGTGTGATTGCCGCAGAGGCCGGCATAGCCTATCTGCGCGACAAGTTCGATATGGATACCTTTCATCTCTGGTGTGCTGCAATAGACCCCGATTTAGATCACAAATCGTACATCATCCCGGGCCTTGGCGATGCCGGCGATCTCGCATATGGTGTAAAAATGTAATTATCCCTGGAAATTAAATGTTGGTGTAGTTGGCCATAGAAAGTTATGAGGTGGGTTTTTGAGAAAATTTGGAAAATGATAGGTTGGGAAGCCATTGGCGATGTGCCGCGCGCCCTGGATAAGTATATAGTAATAGTAGTACCACATACGTCCAACTGGGATTTTATTATTGGCGTACTGGCTCGTGGAGTTGTTGGTTTCGATTCCAAATTTTTGGGCAAGCACAGCTTGTTCAAACCTTCATTTGGCTGGGTTTTTCGCAAATTGGGAGGCTACCCGGTCGATCGCACTAAGAAGGGCAAACTTGTAGATCAGGTGGTGGCGCTATACCGGAATCATAGCCGCTTTGTTGTTTCTCTGGCACCTGAGGGCACGCGCAAGAGTGTGTCGGAGTGGAAAACCGGCTTTTATTTTATTGCCTTGAAGGCCGGTATCCCCATCGTGCCGGTCAAGATGGATAGGATTCACAAAAAGGTAGTGTTTTATGCGCCATATTGGCCAAGCGGACAAATAGAAAAAGACCTGCCTGAGCTCCAAAAAATCCTGAGCTAAGGGTTTATTCCTGAATACCAGGTTTATTTTGAAGTAAAACAGGATCAATTGCGCATATGTAAAGTATTAACCGGCGAGCATAGTTGTTCGAAACTAATCAATTTCCATCGTTCGGGAGGTGTCTTGTACCTGGCCAGCTTGCACTTAACTCTATGCTTTCACTACCTTAAATCGCTCCTCATAGCCGTTTCCTGAAAGTTTCACCACATAAATGCCCCCGGGCAAATTTTGCATATTGATTTCTGCATGGTTTGAATTGACTGCAAACCGGCCTACCTCACGTCCCTTAAGATCAAATATTGCTATATACCTAAAGTGGTGCACCGACTCAATATGTACGTTTGAAATCACCGGATTTGGATAGAAGCTTGTTTTTGGGATCATTTCCGGTTCCTGAAGCGCTGTTATGGGTGATTCCAGTGAAATGTGTTCTACTTTAATATCAGCAATGGTCACATCCGCATCGCTTTGGCCGATGTCAAACACCAGCCGGGCATTTGGGTCTGATTCGTCGTTCATGGTGAAAATATAGCTATAGCGTTCCATATCCATTCCGATGCCCATTCCGGTATACGTACTGTATGCCTTCCATGGAGCGCTTGCTTTTCCGGCATAAGCGGTCATGCTGCGGCTGGAAGCTGCCCTGGCTTTGAATGAAATCTGGTACATATTGTTTTTTACCAGCGGGATGTTGTTTCTTATTAATTGTACGTGCCAGTTTTCCGTTCCGCCGTTGGTAATCGCCACGTTGAGCAGGCCTCCGGAGCTTGTCAACGAACCACTTGTGCCATTGTGGGTACTTAGCGACCAGCCATCGGTGCCTGCCGCAAAGTTGCTGGAGTAAATAGTGGTGGCATACACGGGGGTGGGCTGGGGCATTTCATTGTTAAGAAGTGCATCGACCAGCGGCTTCAACAAGGTTTTGCTTACCGGGTCGTATATTCCATATCCGGCGCTAAACTCCCAGTAGGCCCAGCTCAAACCTACTGTTTCGAAATATCTGGCCAAAAAGGTAGTCCAGCGCTCGCGAGACTCGATGTCGGCTTTGCTATAGGCACCAAACTCTCCCACATGGATAGGGATATGATTGTCGCTGGAAAACTGAAGGGCAAACTTAAATTCGCTTTTCACCGTCTCGCGGTCAGCTTCGGTGTCGTGCCATGGGGTGCCCAGCCAGGGATCGGAATATTCGACCCAGTCTGCACCCTGATGGGTAAATTGGAAGGGATTGTAGTAATGAGGCGACAAAATGAGGTACTCATCATCAGGTATTTCCAGATAAGGAATACCTCCCAATCCTCCAAATTCTGCTACACCCATCAGCACGCACCTTGTCGGATTAGTTTCCCGAATTTTGGCGAGGGCATCGGCGAAATAGATATTCCAAATTTGAGGAGAAATATTGCCATGAGGTTCGTTCAAAACCTCAAACAACAGCGAATCGGGATAGTGCTGGAAATGGCTTGCAATCTGTTCCCATTGAGAAAGGAAGCGCTCTTTTTGTCCGGCGGGGTTGTCGTACAGGGCTTCGTGATGATGCATATTCACGATAATATGGAGTTTATTTGCCAGTGCAGCATCCACTACTTCGCTGATGCGATCCAAAAATGCAGGATTTATGGTATAGGGTGGAGTGGCCATACTTCTGCTTTCTGGTTCCCAGCGCACAGGCAGCCGCACATGACTAAAGCCCAGTTCGGCCATGATCTTAAAATATTCGGCTTTCCACTGGTTTCCCCATTCTGTTTCTGATGGGGCTTCGAATGAATTTCCCATATTGACGCCCCTTCCCAATCGTTCGTTCATCTCAAAAGCTGGGATTCTCTGCTGGCCTTCAACGAAATGTGCAATCAGACAAAAAAATAGGATACTTGCGTATCTGCTGAGCCTGGTCATATCTTTAAATTTTTTGGGTGTACAAAATATACTATTTTCAAAAGGACACATTTGACAGGGTAAATACCTATTGCTAATTTAAATTTTGTAAAAAGAGTGTATTGCGTCGTTTGAAGGCTCCAGATTACCGGCTTGTCTTGCGTACGCGGCCAACTGCTCCTTAGGATAGGTCATGATCAGCCAGGGCGGACTTTGAGCGGTTTTTTAAGCCTTTTTTGTGGCAACTCACCTACGAATTTTATTATTTCATTCATAAATGTATTTTTACTTCAAATTAAAAATTCCTCTGAATTTTTGGACGGCAACTTTCCACATGTGGTCACTACACTAGACAGGCAATCCTTCGAGGAATTGTTCAGGGCATATTTTTCACATTTGTGTTCATTTGCCCATAAATATGTGCAGGATATCGACGAAGCCAAAGACATCGTACATCATGTATTTATAGGATTGTGGCAAAAACGCAGCGAAATAGATATGGAAACTCCGCTGAAATCATATTTATTTACCGGAGTGCACAATCGCTGTCTCAACCACATCCGCGACCGCAAAAAGCTCACTCCATTCGAAGCGCCACTGCATGAATCTCAGATGAACGACTACCTGCAATCGCGCGATCATTTGGAGTCGATGGAAACAGAAAGCCGCATCAATCGGGCATTGGACCAATTGCCCGAAAAATGCCGTGAGATATTTATGATGAATCGATTCGAAAATTTGAAATATCGGGAAATTGCCGGGAAACTGAACATATCGGTAAAAACGGTTGAGACCCAAATGTCGAGGGCGCTAAAAAGCCTCCGGGAAAATTTGTCCGACCTCATGTTGCTGTTGATAATTTATTTGTTTCATAAATGAAATGATTGTAAGGGTAAATGAACATTGAAGTGTGCCATAGTTGATTGCCAATGAATAAGGGAGCAGAACATATCGAATATCCAGACCTGATCGTGAAATCGCTCAGTGGACAGCTTATGCCCCAGGAGCAGCACCAGCTCGACCTTTGGCTTCAAAGTGACGTGGCCAACCAAAGGCTGTATGAAGAATACGAACAGGTTTGGAACGATATGGACAAGGTCAAAGGCCGAACTTCGCAAGATGTAGACCGGGAATGGCAACGCCTGGCCAAAGTAATAGATGCCGACCTGGCACCGTCGGGACAAGGTAGCCACCACTCAAGTATTTTTATGCGAATGGCGGCGGCTTTTGTGGTACTGCTTTCGCTGGCCGCCGGGGTATATTATCTATTGAAGACCGACCGGGTAGTCACTGTAGCCTCCACGGCGCAAATGGAGGTAATCACTTTGCCTGAGGGTTCGGTTATCTCTTTGAATAATCATACTGAGCTCCGCTATGATAAAAAATTTGATCGTGATATCCGCAAGGTTTCCCTGGTCGGGGAGGCATTTTTTGACGTGGCGCGCGATACGTTGCGGCCATTTATCATTGAATCGGGCGATATTTTTATTGAGGTACTGGGTACTTCCTTTAATGTGAAGGCCAGGGCAGAAGACGAAATAGTGGAGGTGACCGTAGAAAGCGGCAAAGTGGCCGTGTATAGGGCCAGTGGCAGGGAGGAAAAAGTAGTTTTAGTAAAAGGCCAAAAAGCTACTTTCCAAAAGAAATCCGGAAAACTGGTGACTACCGACAATGACAACGTGAATTTTAAAGCCTGGAAAACCCGCACCATTTTGTTCGAAGATACACCGATGAGTGAAGTAGTGCGCATTGTAAATGAAATCTACGATAGTCACCTGGTATTGGCAGACAGCAGCCTGGTGCATTGTCCGGTGACCACCCGGTTCGATGGCCAGTCGCTGGAAACCATCCTGAAAGTGCTATCGACCACCCTGGACCTCAGCATAGCGCAGGAGGGGAAAAGTATCAGGATTTCCGGCGAAGGCTGTTAGGTATGTTCAGGCAAATCTTTCTTTTCACCACTTTATGTTTGCTCTTAATTTCTGCCCAGGTCAGTCTGGGCCAGGACTTACCCGATCAGCCGATTGATGTGTCATTTACGAAAGTGAAATTAAAAAAGGCCCTGAAAATCATTGAGGCAGCCGGTAATGTCAGGTTTTCGTACAGTAAAAAAATCATTCCTGTAGATGAAGAGGTCAGTTGTCAAAGACTGCAAAGCTCCATTGAGGCCATACTCGATGAAATATTGAAACCACTGGGCATCGAATATCAACTTGTCGATAGCTATATCGTTTTGCGTCCGGCAGGCAATCAAAACAAAGAACCAACTGCTGCCGCAAAGCCTAAAACGACGAGCACCATCAGCGGCTACATCACAGAGGCGGCCACCGGCGAAGTGCTCATTGGAGCCACTGTCATGGTGCCTCAGCTACAGCAGGGCACCATCACCAATGCCTATGGTTTTTATTCGCTCTCGCTGCCTTCCGGAAATCACCAACTCGTCACCAGATATATTGGATATAAAGAAATCTCCCAGGCCATCTCACTCTACCGTGATATACGATCCGACCATCAGTTACATGAAGAACTGGGACTTTTGCCTGAGCTCACCATCAGAGAAGACCAGTCCATGGCTTTTGTGGAAAACATAAAGATGGGCTATGCACCGATGAAACCCGAAGAAGTAGCACAAATGCCCGCACTGATGGGCGAAAAAGATGTGATCAGGTCGATGCAAGCCGTGCCCGGCATTAAAATGTATGCCGATGGCTCTACGATGTACCATGTGCGCGGGGGCAACCGCGACCAAAACCTCATTTTGCTCGACGATGCGCCGCTGTACAATCCGTCACATTTACTGGGTTTGTATTCCACGATTATTCCGGAGGCCACCAAAGACATTAAAATATATAAAGGCGATATGCCAGTGCAGTTTGGCGGTCGCTTGTCATCACTCATCGATATCAAAACAAATGAAGGCAATTTAAAACAATTTGGGCTTTCGGGTAGCTTTGGCCTCAGTGCGCTGAGGGCGGCCATCGAGGCTCCACTCAAGAAAGACAAAAGCTCGTTTTTTGTGGGCACCCGTATCTCAAATTTGTATTGGTTTACAAAAAATGTGGCCAATACCGATGCAGATATAGGTTTTTACGATTTAAACACCAAGTTCAACATTGCGCTCAATGATAAAAACCGTTTGTTATTCAGTTTTTATTCCGGCCAGGACCAGCTGGATGATGCTGCCAATTCGGGAATTAAGTGGGGCAACTTTGCGGCAACGCTGCGGTGGAACCACATCTACAACCACCGCTTGTTTTCCAACACCACCCTGGCCACTTCCAATTACAATTATTATGTTTTCACCAACCTCGATCAGCGTGAGGGCTGGCATTCTTCCATTTCCAATACGAGCATCAAAAGCGACTACAGCTTCTACATCAATCCTCAAAGCAACATGTATTTTGGCCTAAGCCTGGCACACCACCAATTCAATCCTGGAAATTATGAATATGGAGACGGGAAGCAGGCAGAAGGCTTTGCGCTAGTGCCTAAAAAATACGCCAATGAGCTTATCATGTATGTGGGCCACGAGCAGCAATTCCTCGACAAGTGGTTTATCAGATATGGATTGCGCCTGACGACATGGCAAAATGTGGGTCCAACCACCGAATATTTGTACGATGATCAGTACCAGGTTTCACAAACCAATGAAATACCCAAGGGAAAAGATTACCATAGCTATACAAATGTGGCACCTCGCCTTGCGCTCACCTACCGTTTTTCCGATACCTTTTCGGGAAAAGTGAGTTATAGCAGAAATGTGCAAAATATCCATTTGATCAGTAATTCTATCAGCCCATTTACCAACTTCGAAGTTTGGCTGCCAAGCTCCATCAACATCAAACCGCAAAAAGCCGATCAACTGACGGGAGGGGTATTTGCGAAGTGGCCCGCCGAGGGATTTAGCTTTACAGCAGAAGCATATTATAAATGGATGAGCGGGCAGATCGACTATGTAGATCATGCTGCCCTCATGCTCAATCCGCACATCGAAGGAGAATTGCGTTTTGGTCAGGGTCGCGCTTACGGAGGCGAACTTGAGTTGAAAAAGGAAATGGGCAGGCTCACGGCGCGATTGGGATACGCGTATTCGAGGTCGTTTTGCAAATGGATAAGCTGAATGCCGGGAAGCGTTATCCGGCCTTCTACGATCGTCCGCACGAGATTACCACCCAATGGAACTATACACCAGCATCGAGGTGGGATTTTAGCCTGAGCTGGTTGTACACCTCTGGCGCCGCCATTACTACTCCCACTGGTTTTTATGCGCATCAGCAACACACCGTGCCTATATACAATGAACGCGGCAATGATCGGCTGCCCGATTATCACCGAATGGATTTGTCGGTCAATTTTCGTCTGAATAGGAGGGAAGGCCGATACAAGCATTCGATTAATTTTTCTATATACAATCTGTATGGACAAAAAAACCCGGTATATGTCAACTTCAATAAGACAAAAGAATCTAGGGACGAGCTAAAAGTGCCCGGTGATTTTTCCCAACCCCATTGCTTCAGGCTACCCAGGCATACATTTATAGCATCGTACCATCTGTCAGCTACAACTTCAAACTATGAACACACGATTGATACTTGGACTCTCGATGCTATGTGTACTGGCCTGTGAGGAACCCACTACCTGGGAACTTGATAGCAAAAACCATGATTTGATTGTCGTGGAGGGCATCCTTACCAATGAGCTAAAGCGCCAGAAAATCATCCTCTCGCGTCCGTTTGAGCAGCTCAATGCCACGCCCGAACCGGTGAGTGGAGCTTTGGTGGCTGTACGTGCCGGCAGCGAGGTGCAATTGTTTAGTGAGTTCCCGACCGGATCGGGAGTGTACTATTCCGATACCATACAAGCGGTGGTCAACCGCCAGTATCAGCTTTACATACTATTCAATGATATAGAATATACCGCTTTGGCGGAAATGGTGCCCGCCACGCCCGTGCAGCCATTGGCCTATCACCTGGTAGATGCGGACAGCATGATCTATGAAATAGATCACAAAGACAGCGAGCAGCCATCCATACAAGAATACTGGATCAGTTGGGCGCATGTGGCTGGCTATGAGGGGCTGCCACAGGGGCAAACATTATCACACAGTTTTCACTATACCCTGTCCTCCATCAATGTCAATGAGGTGTTCAAACCCGCCCAAGCCAGGGTACGCTTTCCACGTGGCGCCATTGTGTTGCGCAAGAAGTATTCGCTTTCTACAGCCCATGAGGCATTTTTGCGAACCTTCCTGTCAGAAACCGAATGGCGTGGCAGTGTGTTCGATGTGCAAAAAGGCAACGTGGCCACCAACCTGAGTGAAGGTGCTATTGGTTTTTTTGCCGTATCGACCGTAGTGTCAGATACTACGCTGGTCGCTCCCTGATCCTGGCATATCCTATTTTTCTTTTATAGTCACCAGATTGCGCTTCCTACCGCCGCATCCCCTTCTGTGTACGTCCCACATTGTTACTTTTTTTGTGCTGGCAGAATCAAATGTTCTACGCTGGGGTAGTGGATTGATAAAAAAATCTCTATTTATAAGTAGTTCAAAATCAAATATTTACAAATAATAAAAACAAAAAGGAAAATATTTTCCAAAGTCTGTCAGGGTAAAATGCCGGCAAAGTGTGTAAGACGTGTAGTTCAAACAATACTAATCGGAAAATATTTTTAATTTAAATAACAGTACAATGAAACAATTCAAATTATCATCACTGCTTATCATTTTATTCCTTGCTATTTTTCAGTTTTCCTGCGAACCGGAAAGCGACATCCTAAAGTCAAAAGACAGCATCTTGCCAGAAAGGTTTGGTGTGGAAATCCCTGACGCGCTCAGTCAGCAGAATTATGCCAGCAATGGCCGCGTGGCCATTGATACCCTGCAGGGCAACCTTATTTATGGCCATCTCAGTAACTTTATCAATGTAGGCGAAAGCGCCTCGGAGTTTGTAGCTGAAGTTATTGGTGCTATAGCGATATATCGCATCAATAAGCCGATGAGCCTCACCTTCCAGGGCGAAGAAGATGGAAGAGCTAAAAACATGGTGGTAGAAGAAGAGCCAACTTTTGAAGGCGAAACATGGGAATTTGTGCTTACCATTACCGATGCAGCTTCAGAAGCCGGCGCCGATGGGGGCAAAGGATTACAAATATTCTGGAACCGCAGCCCAATAAGAGGAGTGGCATTGCTCAAAGCCTACAATATTGATAGAAATACCGATTTTGGCCAGGCAGTAGTGCGCATTGACTATAGCGAAACTGGCGACCATGGATACGAAAACGACATGATTGTCTCTATCGCCGACCTGCCTCTTGCCGATCCTTTAGATGATCCATATTCTATGACCACGCTCAAGATGTACGCTGGAAAAAATGGAGATTTCGTAGACGTATTTGGTAACTCCAACCATCCTAATGCTACTTTTTTTGCAGGCAATTCCGGGTTCAATTGGGCCTTTGTGGCCTCTGGCTCCAGAAGCAAAGAAATTGGTGTGGCCGAAGTGGCGCTGCCCCCAAGCAGCCTGGATGAGACCTCAAGGAACGTGATCTTAAAGGACTATTCCATCAAAAAAGTATTCACCGAAGAAATATATGACGTTTGGCCAAATATTGGTCAGCAAAGTGTCGATGCATTCCTGTTCAATACCGGCGCTCCCGGCTACTTTGCCAAGCAGGGATTTGTTTCTGGTGGCACTTCACCCGGGTCTGCTTACGATGCCCTGGAATCACGATTGAATGCACTTAGCCCATACAATCCAAAAGACATTTCCAATCTGAAGCTTTCATTCAAATAATCAAATAAGGCACATTGCTCCAAAGAAGCCAGCGGTTCGCACCGGTGGCTTTTTTAGTGAGTACCCTGTGGTTTTGGAAACAGTTTGCAAGCAAGTAGTGATCTGAAAAATGAATATTTAGGGTCAGCTTATACTCGTAACATTTCGTGAATGAAATTAATTTGATGCTGACCAAGCCGGAAGCCCAAAAATGAGGAGGCTTTGGCCAAGCACGGAAGCTGCGGATTAAAGTGCAAGTCAGGCAAGACGGCCTGGCCATCCAGTCAAAAAAATCTATTCAGATGGAATTACAAGGCCTTTTTCAGCCCATTTGCATAAATCGTTACTATATTTGGCAAACGAAAAAATATATTTATGAAGCGATATTCCTTAGCAATCCATGGTGGTGCGGGCACTATTTTGCCATCAGAGATGGATGCTCAGAAAGAACTTAACTATACCGGGGCGCTGAAGGAAGCATTGGCAGGTGGACAAGAGATTTTGGCATCGGGAGGTTCCAGTCTGGATGCCGTCGAAACTGCGGTGAGAATATTGGAAGATTGTCCGCTTTTCAATGCAGGTAGAGGATCTGTTTTTAATGCAGCGGGCAAGCACGAGATGGAAGCCTCGATCATGGATGGTGCCACGTTGGCTGCGGGGGCGGTATCTGGCATTTCGCTGATCAAAAACCCCGTCTCACTGGCACGCAAGGTCAAAGACAACTCCGATTTTGTGTATATGTCAGGATTGGGAGCTATGGATTTTGCCAGGGAGCAAAAAGTGAAATTGATGGATGATGCGTATTTTTTTGATGAATACAGACATGCACAATGGCTTGCGGTAAAAGATTCGTCTCTTGCCCGGCTCGACCATAGCCTTCTCAAAGAGAAGAAGTTTGGCACTGTGGGCGCTGTGGCATTTGACAGCCAGGGTAATCTGGCTGCGGCTACTTCCACAGGTGGGTTGACCAATAAGAAATATGGCAGGATTGGCGATTCGCCGATCATTGGTGCGGGCAACTATGCCAACAATGCCACTTGTGCGGTCTCCTGTACCGGTTACGGTGAATATTTTATTCGTGGCGTAGTTGCATATGACGTGTCGGCATTGATGGAATACAAAAATCTGTCTTTGGAAGAAGCATCTCGCTATGTGATAAAAGAAAAAATGGTGAAACTTGGTGGGGAAGGCGGCTTGATTGCCATAGACCGCCAAGGGAAAATCAGCATACAATTCAATTCCGAAGGCATGTACAGGGCTTGGGTAAGCGCTGATGATGACCCGGTCGTAAAGATATTTCTGTGAGCTGCGGCTCTGGCTAGCCTACATTCTGCATAGCATTTCAGATAGTTTCGATACTTATAATTGTTGCCCCTGGCATCAGCTAGTACCCTAAAATGGCCCCCAATGCATAAACACGGGTGGAATAAGAACCAAAAATGCCAGGATAAAAAAAGCAATCATCAGTTTTCCTATCCATTTTATCCAGGTGCCATAAGGAATTTTGGCAATGGACAAAACCCCCATGGTCACGCCGCTGGTGGGTATTATCAAATTGGACAATCCGTCACCTAGCTGAAAGGCGAGCACCGCCGTTTGCCTGGTGATACCAAGCAAGTCGCTCAAAGGCGCCATAATGGGCATGGTTAGCGCCGCCTGGCCAGATCCTGAGGGGATGAAAAAATTGATGCCTGTCTGTACCAAAAACATGATGTAAACGGCCACGTATTTTGGCAAACCGCCCACGAGGGCACTCATTTGCAGCAGCATGGTATCGATTATTTTACCGTCTTCGGCAACGATGAGTATGCCCCGCGAAAAGGCAATGACCAAAGCGGCCAACAGCATGTCTTTAGCACCGGCTATAAAAGCGGTATGGGCTTCACTGGCTGTCAAGCCCCCAACCATAGCTACCACGATGCCCATTCCGAAAAACAGTCCGGATATTTCGTTGATGTACCATCCCCAATAGGCCACCCCTACAATGAGCAAAATCAGAGTCGCAAGAAAAATAGCGAGCACCAATTTGATCTTCAATGGCAGACCTTGCTCTGGCGCCGTAGCTTCCGGTACGTGCTGGATATGCATTTCGCGAGGTTTCTTTTCCAGCTTGCGCAAATAAAGTAACAGGAATGCAATCGTAGTGAGGGTATAGGCGCCCCAAACCACGAGGCGATATGCCGCCCCGCTAAATGGCGGCAACTCGGCAATGCCCTGCGCAACCCCGATGGTAAATGGATTGCTAAAAGCCCCGGCGAATCCGGCCCCTGCACCAACAAATGGTACAAAAACTCCAACTTTAGTATCGTAGCCCATAGCGTGAGCCATGGGTATAGTGATGAGAATGAAAACCAGCACCTCTTCGCTCATGCCAAAGGTCGCGCCTGCCAGGCTAAACAAGACGGTGATGCCCGTCAGGATAAGTTTCTTCCTTCCAGGGCGGCTCATCGATGTGGCCATGAGACTGCGTAAGCCCAGATCGATGGCCCGGGTTTTGAAACTATGGAAAAAGCTCCGCCCACAAAAAAGACAAAGGCGATAATTTGGGCAGCTTCAATAAATCCCCTTGTTGGGGCTTTGAGCAAAGCAAAAATTCCCTGGGGATTGGCAGGCACACGCTGATAAGAACCATCAACGATTACTTCGCGGCCATTTTCTATTTTCCGGTCAAATTCACCGGAAGGTATAATCCAGGTAAGCACTATAAATACTGCAAGGATGCCCAGGATGAGTACAAGGGTGTCGGGGATTTTACGGAACATGGGCGCCAATATAGAATTTTTCGCCCGGCAAGTAGATGTCGAGGCGAAGATTTTTCATTCCGATTTTGCCCTCAGGGCTCCAGTTTACTGATCCCTTCATCGCGAAAATAATCACTTGCGACTCACCGATCACTTCGGCAGAATCATGGTGTACAAGTATGGCTGTGGATTCATCGATTCCTATCCCTATTTTATCAGGGTGCAGGGCTATGGCGGAGATCAGTCGATTATACCTGCTGCGCTTCACAAAATGCTGATCGATAATGGCTGACTTAAAAAAGGCCATCCCAGTGTCCAATTCTATGTTGTCGTGTTCCAGGTGCAGAAATGTGCTGTTGTACTCAGGGTAGTTGAGTTCAGTGCCGCTTATCATCCATTCGCTCATTACCGCAGCCCCGGCACTGGTACCGGCGATGAGTGCTCCGTTTCGATAGGCCTGGTAAATGGCATATTGTAGCGGCGTGTTTCTTACCTTTTCCATAAACCGGCGCTGGTCGCCTCCGGAGATATAGATGAGGCTGGCAGCTGCCACCGAGTCGAGACGTTGAGGGGTCATGTCTTCAGGCGAATCGAAATCGCTGGCCGCAATAGCCTGCACATTGGCCTGTAAAAACTGCTCTCCCGCCCAGATGACTGCTGAATCGGCAAGTTCACTTGCCATAGGTAATATATAGACATAGCCGCCTTTATCCAGTCCGGCTTCTTTAATCATCCTGTTCACCAGTTCGGCTCCACGCTTTCCACCACCAATAATGAACAGCTTTCCTTTGACCTCGGGTGCATTTGGTGTAACTGAAGGTCGGCAGTTGGACAAGCCAAATACCAAAACTACTGTCAGCAGCCAGGCCGGGATCAGCCACAGGCTCTGACTCACTGCTATATTTTTTTGTTTCATTTTATCTGTGGTGCAATGCCATGCCAGGCCAGATTGGCTCAGGCTGCCAGGTGCACTTGCCTGGCGGCCTGAGCAAATCTTACTCTACAAAAAACACGCCTGCCGGGCTAGTCAACTCCACGGCTACATCTGTGAGACCGGAGCCATCGAGATTGGCCATTTTCAATGCCCTGTCCCCTTCGTCAGACCAGTACACCTTGCCATTGCTGTTGTCCACTACCAGCCCGTACACCCGTCCGCCGGTGTTGGCAAAAACAGCAATACCCGATCCATCGAGATTGGACATGAGGATTTCGTCATTGTCGGTATTGTCAAAATATAGCTTGTTGTTTATCTTATCCACTGCAAGCCCATAGCCGTAGCCGCCTGCCCCGTAGTCAATGATGTTTTCGATGGCGCTACCATCTACTTTTGCCTTCCAAACGCTTTCAAAATCTATTTCCACGCAAGTGATATACAAAAAACCATTGTGATAATCTATGGCCTCGGGCTTTTCGCCCAGCCCCCCGGCGGTGTTGTACAGCACTTTGGAGCTCAGGTCAGCCAGATTGAGTTCCATAACACTATTGGATCCACGATCCACCACATAGAGCTTTTGGTTTTGGCTGTCCAGCGCTAGATCGCGGGGGCTGGTTAAACCTGACAAAATCTCCTGATGTTCACCTCCGGAAAGGTTTGTTTTCCATACTTTGCCTCCTTCAATATCAGAATAATACACCACGCCATTGTCGGCATCGTATTCGACTCCATATCCAAGTCCTTTGGTGGCAAAGGCATTGCCATCGGTATCAGAAATAAACTTGCTACCGGCATCGATATAGTATAGTGACACAACCAATGCAGTGGGATCTTTGACCAGTACATCCGCTTTGTATGCTTTCATTTGATCGGCGCTGATGGCGATCATGGTTACGGTGTAAGTGCCCGGTGCCTTGAAAACATGGGTGGGGTTGATATCAGTGCTAAATTGCCCGTCATCGAAATTCCAGGTGTAGCTGACTGTCCCGGCAGTTTCAAGTTCCTCGGTCATATTGGTGAAGGTAATTGTATCGGGGGCGAAGCCTTCGTTAGACGAGGTAAAGGTAAAAGAAGGCACAATGGACGATGACTGTGGCACCGGAAAGTCGTTTTCGCTACATGCCGCAAACATCCACACGGATAGTATAATGAACAGATAATTGTTTTTTCTCATGATTTTTTACTTTACAAGTACGATACTTCTGATATCTCCCAAACCTTCTGCCAGGGTAGCGGGGGCTCCACCCGCTAGTTCAATAGCATAGATGGCTCCCTCGCGCTCGCTCCAATAGAGCTTGCCCAGTTCGCCATCTGCTTCAATGCCATACACACGGTCGGTGGTACTGGTCACCACTTTTACATCGCTGCCGTCCAGGTTGGCGCTATTTATATTTCCTCCATCGGTATCGTCGAAGTATATTTTGCCATTGAGCTCGTCTATGCCTATGCCATAACCATAGCCGCCGGCATTGTAGTCGATGATATTGGTGATGCCGTCGCCAAATACATTTCCTTTCCAGACAGACTCGGCATCTATTTCCACGCAAGTGGCATACAATTCACCTCCGGCAAAGTCGATGCCTTCGGGCAGTTCACCCAGACCATCGTTGACATGGTCGTACAAGGTGCTGATGCGATTGTCTGATAGCCTGATTTCTACAATGGCGCTGGCAGAGCGATCGGTCACGTACAAGTATCCGTCGGGGTCGAGCGCGAGATCCCGGACACTGGAGAAGCCTGCCGCAATCTCCAATTGGTTGCTCCCATCCAGGGTATTGCTATAAATTTTCAGGTTGTCATCATCGGAATAATAGATCAATCCTGTGGCCTCGTCATAAGCGATGCCATAGCCAAAGCCCGGTATCTCGAAGGCCGTGCTGACATTCTTGGTGCGTATATCAAGCTTTTTCACATAGAATTTGTTATTATCCAGGTCGTTGTTGATGAAGTAAATGGTGCCAAGATTGGCCTCAATGATCGTTAGTTCCATTTTATAGCTGGCGCTTCCCTTTTCGTTGGTGGTAGTGAGTGCTACCTCATATTGGCCTGCGCTGGTATAGGTAAAAATAGGATCCTTGTCGGTAGAGGTAGAGCCTGCTTCATCACCAAATTCCCACAGGTAGCTGGAGCCGGCGATAGATTGGTTTATAAAGACAATGGGAAGCCCATCTACCAGTACCCCTTCATTTTCCAGTTCAAAGGCGGCGGTGGGAAATGGAACGCCTACGCCAACCGTAATTTCACGGCTGGAAATTGTTCGCCCTCCTTCACCAGATGCCTGTAGGGTAACAGTATAGGTACCTGGCGTCGTGTACACATAGACCGGTTTGACCCCATACACCGTTTCGCCATTGCCAAAGTGCCAGTAAAAGGAAGTGGCGTTTTGAGCATTGGGCTCAAAAACCAGCGTGTCATAGGTTTTCATGGTGCCCGACACGCTGAAATCCGCAGTAGGGCGGGGCATGGTTTCTTCTTCTGTACAGGCTGCTGCCAGTGCCAAAAGCCACAAGAGCATTATGCCTGGTTTTTTTAGAATATTTATCATCGCTGTCATCTTTTTCCTTGTTTAATAATTAGTATTTTGGGTTTTGTACCAGCAAATTGTCCGCTAGCAACTCCCTGTTGGGCACGGGATAAATTCTTCTGAACTCGGGCAGCCCCCTTATTTCTGTAAGTTTTCCCATTCTGCCCAGGTCAAACCAATAATTGCCGTTTTCAAAAGCAAATTCCAATTGCTTTTCCTTCAAAATGGCATCCATCACCTTATCCTTACTGTTAAAGGCATCTTTGATCAGCAGGTTGGCTCCGGCCCGTGCGCGCAATATGTTGAGATCGTCTATGGCTGCATCCAGATCGCCATCGTGGGCATAGGCCTCTGCACGAATGGTGTACATCTCGGCCAGCCTGATGACGATAGAATTGGCATCGCCGGCGTCCTGATTGCTGCCATATTTGAGGCAGCGCATGGTTCCTTTGATTTCACCAAACAACGCAGACCTGCTATCAGTTCTGCCAAACCTGGCCAGCAATTCTGGACTCGCCAGCACTTCGGCCGGTGAGGTCAACAGCAGAACAGAGGTGTAATTCTGATCTTGTAGAGAAAAGGCAATCTCGAATATCGACTCTTCATTCCCCTTTTGCCTGTAGATGTCGTTATAATCGCCAAGCAGATTGTACAAATCGTTATGTCCAATAACTTTGTCGGCATACTCAAAGGCTTTATCATAATTACCCCGATAAAGGTACACCCGGGCCAGCAGCGCCTCTACTGTACCTAGCGTAATGATTGATCTTTTGGAACTGTAGGATAGCAAATCTTCGGCTTTGCCCAGATCTTCAAGTATGGCATCATAGCTTTGCTTTACCGTTTTGCGTGCCAGTTTGGTGGGCGAAAGTATCGGCTCCAGGGGCAAAGGAATCCCGTAAATTGAATTTTCGAGATCATATTCACCAAATTGCCTCAACAAATCGAAAAATACCATTCCCCTGATGGCATACGCCTGACCCAGAATATCGGCTTTGTCGCTTTCGCCAAGATCTAAGAGATTGGGTACTTCCTGAATAATGGTATTGGCCGTGTTCACTACTTTGTAAAAGGCGGGCCACATATCTTCTACATGAAAATTGGAAGTGGGTACAATTCCGGTCGACAACTCATTCCACACCACCTGAAAAGCGCCCGCTTCGGCATTGCCGGCGGTGAGTTCGTTGGCGATAAAAAAAGAACCCCCGTAAAGGTCGTCGCTTTGCAGGCCATCGTACATGCCAATAACTGCCGACTGTGCAGACCTGGCATTGGTAATCGGATTGGTGTTTTCAAGATATATCTGCGATTCCTGATCTAACAAATCCTGGCAAGCTCCCAGGGCAAATATGGCCAGCAATGCGGCACTGGTTTTATATATGTTTTGAAATAATTTCATGATCTTCAATATTTAAAAGCCGATATTAATACCCAATGTGAAAGTACGAGCCTGACCCAAGGTGCCAAAATCTTCGCCCTGCAAGACATTCAGATCGCTTTCGGACGAGGTGTTGGTGTTGATTTCCGGATCGAAACCCAGGTAATTGGTCCAGGTTAACAAGTTTTGTCCTACACCATACACGGTAAGGCTGTTCAGTTTTAGCTTTTCGAGCACTTCGCTCTTAAAGTTGTAGCTAAGCTTCACTGTCTTCAATCTCACAAAATCGCCATCTTCCATATATTGTGTGCTAAATCGCTGCCATTGGCCGTTTTGGCTGTTGTCAGGATCGACATGCGAAGGTCTGGGAATATCCGTGATATCGCCGGGCTGCTTCCAATAATTCAGAGACCGGGTGTTGTAATTCCCGTAAGGAATGCCGCTCTTCAGGGTTCCGTAGTTTTCGTAGGCATACCTGCTTTGATTGAATATCTTGTTGCCACCGGAAAAATAAAACAGCACCTGAAGACTGAATCCATCATAGCTGAACACGTTGTTGAATCCGCCAAAATAGGTAGGCATACCACCGCCGGCAATTTGCCGGTCGTCGAAGTTGATGAGGCCGTTGGAATTATAATCCTGAAACTGCGCATCGCCTGTGGCCGGATCCACCCCAAGGAATTTGATCAGGTAAAGCGAGCTGAGCGGTTCGCCTTCTTTGAGAATAAAATTCCTGCTCAATATTTCCCCGTCGTTGACCACATCCACTACCTTGTTTTGGATGTGGGTATAGTTGATCGAGCTGGTCCAATCAAACTTGTCTGTGTTTACATTTATGGTATTGAGCGCTATTTCAAAACCTTTGTTTTCGATGGTACCGGCATTGGAGGTAAGGGTTTTGAAGCCGGAATTGCCCGATATGTTGGTGGAAAGCAGGAGGCTTTCGGTATTTTTTATAAAATAATCTGCCGTAAGACCAATTTTGTTTTGAAGTATGCCAAGATCAAGGCCAATATCTGTTTGGGTGGTTTGTTCCCAGGTGAGTACCGGGTTGGCCAGCGATTCTGGTTGAATGCCACCCTGATCGTCGTACGAAGCACTCAGGTTCCACTTTCCAGTCCAGGTTTCGTCGCCAATTTCCTGGTTGCCAACTATGCCATAGCTGCCACGTATCTTCAACTGACTGAGCCAGGCAATATCCTTTAAGAAGCTTTCGTTGTGCGCGTTCCAGGCCACTGAAGCTGAAGGGAATATGCCAAAGCGCTTTTCCTCGCCAAACCGCGATGAGCCGTCGGCCCGGCCAGTGAGGCTGACCAGGTAGCGATTGTCGTAGCCATAGTTGAACCGCAACAGGTACGAAATGAGACCATAGGAAGAACCGTTGGATTCGGCAGAGGTGATGGTAGCGGCATTTCTTATCTTGTACTTATCATTGGAAGCGTAGCCTTGTCCGCGGATGTCAGAAAAGATTTTGTCATTTTGTTGCCAGGTAAAGCCTGCCAGCGCATTCAAATCATGCTTGCCAGCCATATGTTTCCAGTTAAGGGTGTTTTCGTGGATGACGTTGCTTTCATCATAGGTGGCAAAAATACCCTGTCCTTCATCTGATTCATTGAAACCTGCCGGAGTAAATGATTCTTCTGTCAGGGTGTTCTTGTCAATGGAAAAGCTTGATTTGAACGACAGACCTTCAATGATCTCCCATTCGGCGTAAGCCTGAGCCTGTATTCTGTTGCTGTTCGATTTGTTAATGTATTCTTTGGCGATCAGGAGGGGGTTTTCCAATGCCCACCATCCCCAGCCGGAAAATGGATTGATATAAGTGCCGGTTTCGTCATAGAGGGGAGTGGTAGGATCCCAGGCCTGAGCATTGATCACCACGCCGTATTCGTCGTTTTCGTTGATGGTGCGGTTGTGTTTGCCAATGCCGAGGTACATGGTAGCGCCTACGGTGAGCTTACTATTGAGCCGGTGGTCGATATTGAACCTGCCCGAAAAGCGGTTGAAATCCTGGCCAACTTGTATGCCTTCCTGATTGAAATAGTTGCCGCTGAGATAAAAATTGGTTTTCTCGCTACCGCCGCTCACACTTACGTCGGCATTGTGTGTGGTACCCATTCTGAAAACCTCATCGTATGCATTGTAGGTTGGCAGAGACTCCGGATCGCCGATAATGTCCGACCAATAGTTTTCGCCCAAGCCATCATTGGCAGCGGCCACATTCAGAAATTCCACCCATTGTCTCGAGTTCATCAACTCCGGGGTATTGTTGATTTCGGAAATACCGGAGTAGTAGTTGACGTTCACCTTGGTTTTGCCATCGCTACCTCGTTTGGTGTTGATCAGGATGACCCCGTTTGCGCCTCGCGATCCATAAATGGCGACAGCAGACGCGTCTTTGAGCACAGAGATAGATTCGATATCTGCCGGGTTCATATCGGCCAGGGGGTTGGTGGGCTGAATATTGCTATTGAGTGCAGAATTATTGCCAGTCACCACCGGTATGCCATCTATAATATACAAGGGCTGACTACTGGCAGAAATAGAAGTTGCTCCCCTGATATTTACATTGATGGCTGCGCCCGGCGTACCAGACGGGCTGGAAATATTGAGGCCGGAGCTCAATCCCTGCATGGCCGCATCGAAGCTATAAACCGGCACGTCCTGCATTTGATCGGTATCTATGGAGGCTATCGCACTCGATATGTCTTTGCGCTGTTGGCTGCCATATCCTACGATCACCAATTCCATGAGCTCCTGCAGTCCGTATGCCAATTCTACATTTATTTCGCTCTTATTGCCAACCGCGATTTCTTCTGAAATGTAGCCGACGAGGGAATAGACCAGCGTAGCAGAGTCGCCGGGAACGACCAGACTGTACGCGCCATCTAAATCTGTGACTGTACCAGACCTGGTGCCCTTAATTAGAATGTTGACACCGGGCATGGGTGAATCGTCATCCAACGACACCACCTTACCAGATACGGTCCGTTCCTGGGCATAAACCGAAATGAGCAGCATAGAAAATACCACATACAGTATAAGTTTCTTCATGAGTATATAATTATTGATAAACAAAATGGAAGTATGACGAAGATACAATGATCACCACATTTCTGCGAAAAAAAATCGGAGCAGTAGAAAGGCTAACAATTGAAAATTGGCTGCAAGCCAAATAAATTCATGGGTTTGAAACTTAAGATCATCTTTTTGTTTTGTAAAGATCCTTTAATTCAAAATAATATCGTGAAGTACGTAGTTTGTTTAGAAAAATGCAAGTGAACCGCCGGATATTTATAATATTAATTATTTTTTGATTATTTTTTGAAAATTCAATAATTTACTAGCCTCATCGTCCATAAAAGCCACCAAATACATACCTGGTCTTTCTAGGTCAAGTACATGCTTGCCACTTTGGTAATGCTGTGTATGCACTGGTGTACCGATTGCGTTGTAAACACGCAGCAAACCGGATTTGGGAATATCCAGATTGAAGTGGCTGTCGGTAACAGTCGGAGAGATGAAGGTGCTGTTCAACGGTTCACCTATCCCGGTGATCACACTATCGTTTGGGTCAGATTCCAGTTCGTACTCCGGGCTGTTCGTAGGCACCGGCACACCCAGCGATATGCTGCTGCCGTGGCCAAGAACCTGCACCACCAGCGAATCGTAGCTGGCATTGTTCCTGGGATTGGCGCCGGTTTTTTGATCGAATAGTTGAAAATGATGTGAGCGGTTTTCAATGAGCACAAGGGCATATTTGCCCATGGCGCTGAGTTGGTTTTCGCCATCTTGGGCATGGAAATGCCCCCAGCTTTCTTTGTTGATGTATATGGCATTGGACAAGCCACCGTCTCCGAGTGCGAATAATCCACTGAGCGTATTATTCTCATAATAATCATCGGCGCCCGGATCGAATGCTCCCGGTATGATGATGCTATTTTGAAGCAGTCCAAGTCCGGGTGCGTAGGTCAGCCCACCCTGGTAAGCCAATGCAGGGGCTTCCAAATTATTAATTACATATCTGCTTCCGGCCAATTTGGAATCTTCCCCAAAAAAGGCGTTGGTAATCTGGTCGCGCCGGAGGTGGGCATACAGCAACTGGCCTGTCGGGCCATTTTTCATAAAGTCAAGGAGGGTTTCAAAATCATTTTCAATAAAGACAAGCTGCTTTGCCAACCTGATTTTGTTCCTCCATTGCCACGAATCTTCTGAATTGTTTTCTTGCACAGCTGACATTATGCTCACATCACTTTTACCATTATCCGACAGGGCAGACATTAGTTTGGCCGCAGTTAGCCGCGCCTGGCCGGTCACGATGAGCACAGGACCTTGCAATGTGGACAATTGCTTTACTATGGCCGCATCGTTTTCGATGGCATTATTGCCCGAAAGATAGAGCTCATAATTACCATTTTCAGCCTGGTACCCCGGTGAGGAAACCGAAGGCCCATCCACCAGGGCCAAGGTATTGAGGTCTATGCTCATGCCATATGCGAGGTGTCGGGCGCTTATGGTACCCGACCACTGGTTCATGACTTTTTCGGCAGCAGCCAGCCGATAAATATACGTACCCCCGGTGCCAAAGGCCTTAGCCAGGTTGGTTTTGTCAATAGCCAGTGCAGTTTGGTCGTCGCAGGCAACGCCGTTAACCTGTAAGCCATTTTCGATATGGTAATAAGCCAGCATCGTGGCCAGTCGGGGCAGCCTGCCCCGCTCAAGGAAGTGTGTATCGGTAATGAAGCCCTTAAGCATAGGAGCGAAATCATTGGTCAATGTTAGATTTTCGCTTTGGATATTTTCAAGGCCTTCCCAGGTCAAAAGGCTTGCTTTCTGCGCTGTGTACACATATTCACCCAATATGGCCATGCCGGCGGAGGTGCCGCCTACCAGCCCACCTTTGGCAAAAACCTGCATCATAGCCTCTTCTACAGCCGTGCCTTTGAAATATTGATAATACAACCACTGATCGCCTCCTTTAAAAAACAACATATCGTAGGCTGTCAATTGATCCAACAAACCATCAGCACCGGCCGATGCCCTATCAGCAAACACATAATTTTTAACTTCGAGTGCGCCAAGGGAGATGAAATAATCAGGTAGCCAGTCAGGATCGCTGCCCGCATCGGTGCTGATAATAGCTATTTTCTTATTTGGGGTATGTTGCACAGCCCAGGCATAGGGCTCATCGCTCCATCCACCTGCTATTTCTGCACCCCCACCAACCAGTAGTAAGGAGCCTTGAGCCCATAAATGGCCATAAAAAAAACCAAAATGAATAGACTTGCCGTTGATTTCATGAATGTGTTTTAAAAGCAAGCAGCTAATTATCAAAGAACTTTTACAAAAAACAAGGAATTTTTGGCTTTGATGGCTTACATTCCACTCGACAGGTGGAGCTTTGGGAAAAACTGTGGTGTCACCACCGGCAGTGCGGCTCCGGGAACGAAAGCGCAATGCCTCCAGAATAAACCCTGGCTAGGAGCCGTATAGAACCCTAAAGGTGAACATAAAAGTGGTACCCTGGTTCACTACCGATTTCACCTTTATATGTCCGCCGAGCGCTTCTACCTGGCTTTTGACCAAAAAGAGTCCCATACCGCGGCCTTCTATGTGCGAATGAAACCGCTTGTAAAGCGAAAATACTTCATGCCCAAATTTATCCATGTCTATGCCCAACCCGTTGTCGGTGAAGGAGATTTCGATCATGCCATTTTTTACCGCACTGCTGATGTTAATTTGCAGGTTGCGGTCGCGATGCTGGTATTTGATGGCATTGCTCGTGAGGTTGTAAAAAATGCTTTCGATATACGGGCTAATGGAATTTACCTCGTCGGCTGCCGAAAAATCCATGTTCACCTCCACACTGTAGTTTTTTATTTCTTCGGACAGCAATTGCATGATGTTCTCCATTTTCTGGCTGAGTTTTAAGGGGGACACCAGTTGATCCATGCCGGTTTTTATTTCAAGGATTCGATTCAGGTCGCTAATGACCACATCGATATCTTTTACTGATTTAATAAATTTCTCTACGAGTTCTTCTTTCTCGTCTAAACGATTGGTCAGCTTAAAAAGGTGGCCCAGTCCGAGCAGGCGCGCAATAGGGCCACGCAGGTTGTGGGCCGTCATAAAGGCAAATTGCTCCAATTGCTGATTGTTTTCCACAAGCTCTTTGGTCCTTATCTGCACTTCATTTTCCAAGGATTCGTTTTGGCTTTTTATTTCCTCATTTTGTTTTGCTATGGTTTCGTTGGCATTGTGAAGGTCAACTATGGTTTTCTGTAGGGTTTCATTGGTGCTTTCAAGTGCCCGGTTTTTTATTTCTATCTCTTGCTGATGGTATTTCAACATTTTATTAGCCCGCATTTTTTGCAATACATAAAACAAAAGTCCGGTCAAGGCCAGGAGCAATGACACAGTAATACCCAAAAAAAGATAATTCTGATAATGCTGCCTTTCTTTTTGTATGGCAAGCTCCTGCTCTTTTCTTAGCAGATCTAGGGCATGGCTTTTTTCCAACACCTCTTCAGCATTGTTTAGCTCAGCCAGGCTGTCTTGAAGGAGTGCCTTTTTTCGATACGTCCTCAGCGATTGCAGTTCGTTTCCATTCAGTGAGTCGAGCCGGTAAAGTGCATCGTAATAGAAGACTTTGCCACGCAGATAAGGTATGGTATCGAGCAGCGCGTTCATTTGACTCAGACAATTGGCTGCTTTTTGCATGTTGCCCTGGTTCATATATACGTTTACCAGATAGTATAACACCTGGGAACCGGTCTTATATTTTTTAAATGCTATCGATTTTTCAAGCGCTTCTTCAAACTGCTGAGCCGCCAGGTCATACTGTCCTTTTTTCTGATGGATAAGACCTATTTCAGCCACAATTTCGTCCAGCAATTCTGATCCTTCGCTTCTTTCCAGATCTCGCGCTTCCAAAAAATACTGCAAAGCCAGTTCATGTTCTTGCAGATTGGAATATGAAATGCCCACATTAAGCAGCGAGGATATCACCTGACTTTTAATGTTCAATTCTTTTCTGATCTCCAGAGCCAGCAAATGATATTGGAGCGATTTATCAAACCATTTCTGAAGTTCGTATTCTATACCAATATTTTTAAGGGCAAATGCTTCGCCTTCCCTATCTCCAATCGCCTTGCACATTTCCAGGGATTTGGTATAAAACTCCAGTGCTTTGGAATCGTATGACAAGTCTCGATAAACATTGCCCAGATTATTATAAACTACCCCCAGACCATATTTATCGTCCAATTGCACGTAGGTATCCAGGGCTTTGGAAAACTGCTCCATGGCTTCGCCATCTTTGCCGCCGATATTATTGTAAATGGTGCCAAGCCGGTTGTGAATGCTCGCCCTGGTGGCCTTATCGTTGAGGGTTTCTGCCTGTGAAAGCAGTTCCGGAGCCAAATTTAGGGCATCTCCACTTTTCCCCTGTCGATAGTAAAAATCCATCAGCTCTTTGCCCGTAATCAGCTTTTGCATTTTGTCTTCCAGAGAATGGTAGGTCTGCTCAAGGGAGTCCAATTTGCTGGATTGAGCCAGGGAAGACAGACTTGTGCCCATGCATGCAATAACAATCAAAACATACTTTTTTAATCTTGTCATATCCAAACCAGCAAATCCTTAAAATATATGTGCCTTGAAAAAATCCGGTGAGGCGTCACAAATCAATGTATCTTTTTACCTGAGCCACCGCACGCTATTGCTTAAAAAATAAGAAGCTATTCAAATAGCTGCATAATGGTAAAAAGATAAGCAATTAAACTCAATAATTACCGCATATTATGCATAAATCCATGATTACTTTTTATCATGGCAATTACCGCCTTTATTGGCTTCTGGTTGAGAAAGCATGCAAATGCCTATGCGATCGAAACCGCTTCGAATCTTTGTCTTTGATCCGGAGGGCAGTGGTCTATTGGCTTTGACGCTTTTATATTCAAAAAATAGTAATCCCTCCTGAATAGTGGCAGGTCTCCGGCACTTAGCTATGATTCATAAAAATTTCATTGTCAGCAAGTTGATGGTCGGCAGATCATTACCCTCGGATAGTCTGGAATAAATATGGACTATCGGCAAAGACCATGAGCACAAAACAATCATGAATAGAGGGAATTCACCCACAGGCATGAAAGTCGTTTAAATATAGAAACCAAACTATATAACGCCATGTCTTTAGTAGAATTCCCTCAGATTATTGAACGAGGTTGCGGCCTTGA